>JBFLXN010000044.1:0-18176 GCA_040755715.1 Candidatus Edwardsiibacteriota bacterium | reverse complement strand
GAGAGGGGGAAACAGGGGAGAGTGGGTCTCTTTCAACCCCGACCTAAAGGTCGGGGCTATTAAAAAACAACTTATTTCCTAAAAATAAAGGCCTCATCCTGTCAAAAATTAATGCGACATAGCACTAGTGCTGTGTGACATAAATTCCGTAACTTTTTTCGGGAGTCACACAGCACTTTCACATCCCGATTCTATCGGGATATGACATTCCGAAACTTGCCACTGGCAACTTTCGGAATTGTAACCCCTTAGTCCCGATTGAATCGGGACTAAGACCCCCCGCAGTGGTCTGTATCTTCGGGCCAACTTAATAGCGTTAATTTATGTTACAGACCACTAGTGCATTGTCTCATAAATATTTGACAATTTTAGTGATAGTGAAATTTTGTAGTGTAGCCCCTTGTGGGCGTAGGTTTTTATGTAGACCGTTTATGGGCGTGGGTTTTTACGGGCATAAAGCCCTACACTACGGGCATGATCACGTGGACTAGAATTGTCAACAATTTGTGTTACAATGCACTAGGAAATTATACAGTAAACCACGAATAGACATTCACCCCGCACCTTTCCTAAAACGATGTCTAGGCCACGAGGAGAAAGGTGCGGGGCAGGTGAACACAAATAATTTATAAAAAATTGTTTTATAGGAAATTAGGGTATATTCGTGTTTCTGCGGAGGCGGAACCGCCTTCCTGACCGATGACTTCGCATTCTTGCACAACGGACAGGTTGGCGGAAATTCGTGGTTCCATTAATTTTTCTTGAAAAAATTCCTTATTTATAGTAAAATATATAATGGTTAGACGCCACGGCTCAATTTTAATTTTGCGATTTGCATTGTGCAATGCAGCGAAGCGAAAGGTCTATGTCAATTTCCATTAAAATTCTACCTCAAGAAGTAGCTGAGAAAATTGCCGCAGGAGAAGTGATTGAACGTCCGGCCTCAGTAGTTAAAGAATTATTAGAAAATAGCTTGGACGCTGGAAGTAAAAAAATCAGTCTGGAAATTTTCGGCGGAGGAAGTGGTTTAATCCGAGTAGCCGACGATGGAACCGGAATGAACCCTCAAGAGACCGAACTCTCTCTTGAAAGATACGCTACTAGCAAAATTAATTTCTTGGAAGATTTGTCTAGCCTCCAAACATTTGGCTTTAGGGGAGAGGCTCTGCCATCTATTGCTGCTATCTCAAAGATAGAAATTTCTACCAGAACGGTTGATTTACCATACGGCACAAAGGTATTGGTAGAAGGCGGAAAAATAATAGAGGTTAAAGAAATAGGAAGAGACACCGGAACTACCGTAGTGGTGCGAGAACTCTTTTTTAATACTCCGGTCCGCCGGAAATTTCTTAAGAGCCGTAATACGGAGATAAGGCACATAATTGAAGAGGTTTCTGACCAAGCTCTGGCAAATTTCAAGACAGCATTTCAATTAATCGTAGAGGGCAAGCAAATTCTGAATTTTACCCAAACAGAACAATTGGATGAAAGAGTTGGTCAAATTTTCGGTAAAGATTTTTGGCATGAAACGGTAAAAGTTCAGGCAGAGGTTTTTGGTTTATCACTCTCCGGTTTCGTTTCCAAACTTTCTTTTCTTTCTTTTTCCAGACCACGCCAAATTTTCTTTGTGAATCGCCGGCGTATCAATTCTCGGCTGCTGAACCATGCAGTTTACCTCGGTTACGGAGAAGATTTAGGACACAAGCATCCGCAGATTATTCTCTTCTTACAAAGTGAGCCTAAGGAAATTGATGTCAATGTCCATCCAACCAAGCGGGAAATTCGTTTTGCTGATGAAGGAGCCATCCATCATTTTGTCTTTACCGCAGTCAGAGAGGCTTTAAAAATAAAAGAGACAGAAAAGACGATTGAACTTTCTAAACCAGAGCCACACTTTTTTAGACCGATTATACCTGAAGAAGGAATACAGACGGCATTTTTATTGCCAGAAGAAAAAAAAGAACCAAAGGTTGTTATTCCTCATTTCTGGCAATTGCATAATGAATTCATTTTCGCCGCTACTAAAGAGGGATATATTATCATTGACCAACATGCTGCCCACGAAAGGATTCTTTTTGAAGAGGCTTTAGATAAAACACCGAGAGAAAGTCAGCAATTACTCTTTCCCTTAACTATTGAACTCTCTCCAGCTGAATTCCAACTGTTTGAAGAGTCGGTAGTGATTTTTACCCGGCTTGGTTTTTCACTGCGTGTCTTTAGTGGTAGAACGATTGTGGTTGATGCTGTTCCTGTAAGCCTTGGTCGCTTTGCCGACGCTAGAGTAATTAAAGAAATCCTTAATGAACTTGTTTCTCTTCCCCAAGTTCCTACCAAGACTTTAGAAGAAAAGATAGCGGCGAGTTACGGCTGTAAAGCAGCTATCAAGAGTGGGCAGGAATTGAGTCCAGAAGAAATGAATTTTCTTATTGACCGCCTTTTTGCTACTCAAAATCCCTTGTTATGTCCTCACGGCCGCCCAACAATTATAAAAATTTCTTTAGAAGAGTTGGAACGAAAATTCGGCCGAGAATGAATAGAAATCAAATCTCAAATCTCTCCGCCAACGGCGGATCCCTGCCCGCAGGATGGCAGGCGGGCGCCTCTGGTGGAAAATCTCAAATTCCTAAAATCCCTGTCTTAGTTGGTCCAACTGGTGTTGGTAAAACCGAAATTGGCATAGTCTTAGGCGAAAAATTGAAAAATGTGGAAATAATTTCCTGCGATTCACGACAGATATATCGTTATTTAGACATTGGCACAGCTAAACCAACTAAAGAGGAACAAAAAAGAGTTGTCCATCACCTTATTGATATTGTTGACCCAGATGAAGATTTTACCGCAGCTGATTATGGTAGAATTGTCCAGAAGACTATTAGAGAAATTAGAGAAAGAAACAAGGTCCCCATTATAATAGGCGGTTGCGGACTTTATCTAAAAACTCTCAGCCGGGGAATATTTGATGCTCCAAAAACTAATCCTTTATTGCGAAAAAAATTACAGAAAGAAAAGAAAGAAATTCTCTATCAAAAACTAAAAAAAATAGATGCAGAAGCGGCAAAAAAAATTCACCCAAACGACTTGAGGCGAATTGTGCGGGCTTTGGAAGTTTATGAGTTAACCGGAACCCCAATTTCTCTGTTACAAAAGGAAACAACTAAACCTTTTGAAATATCACTGGACATAATTGGACTTTGCCGCAAAAGGAAAGAACTCTATCAAAGAATAGAAAAAAGAATTGAGAGAATGCTCAGTCAGGGTTTGGTTGAAGAAACAGAAAAGATTTTGCAAAAAGGATATTCACCCGAATTAAAATCACTACAAACCTTTGGTTACCGAGAGATTATTAAAAATCTCAGGGGAGAATTAAGTTTATCTGAAGCAATTGATTTAATCAAAAGAGAAAGCAGAAATTACGCCAAGAGACAGATGACCTGGTTTAGAGGGGAAAAAGAAATAGAATGGATTGAAATTAGTGAAGAACAAAATATAGACGCAATAGTGAGAAATATAGCAGAGAAGGGCAAAGGGAAAGAAATATGGTATTAGAGAAAGCCTTAAAGAAGTTAAGAACTGCTTTTCTGTGTTCCCTTATCCTTGTCCTATTAGTGGTGAGTAGTGTTGTCGCCCAGCCAGAGATAATCATTTCTAAAGCGAAAGACCCATTGGGACAGGACATTTCTGGAGACCAACAAATTGTCAGAGTGAGAAGCAAGAGTAGACCGCTGATTGTTCTTGTTACTGATAAGCAGGGGAGACCGAAGTCACAAGTGCCTGTTTATTTTTCTCTTAAAGGTGAACCCCTCTCAAACCTGACTGAAGATGAAAAGGCTAAGTTACTTTTGCCGAGAGTAACTTCAGATGCCCAGGGTTATGCTCGCAGTGAAATTTTATTAGGCAAAAATGTGGGTGAATATTATGTTGAGACTTCTTTGGGAGAAAGTCGGTCAGAAGTTATTTTTAGAACAATTGGTTTAGCCAAACATTGGGAATTTTCTATCTTCCTCGCCATCTTTGGAGGGATGGCACTTTTTCTTTTTGGACTTGGATTTAGCAGCCGGGGAATGCAGAAAGCCGCGGGGGCTCGTCTTCGCAAAGTGCTCTGGAATCTTACTACCCATCGTCTTTTAGGAGTTTTGGTAGGAGTTGGAGTGACCACTATCATTCAATCAAGCACTGCTACTACCGTGATGCTTGTTTCATTCGCTAATGCGGGTCTGATGGTTTTGAGACAGACATTAGGGGTTATTTTAGGAGCAGACATCGGGACAACCCTAACAGTGCAAGTGATTGCGTTTAAACTTTCTGATTATGCCCTCTTAATTGTAGTCTTTGGTTTCTTATTGATGTTAGTGATGGGGAGAAGACCTTCCCGTTATGTAGGGCAAATTCTTTTTGGCTTTGGACTTATTTTCTATGGAATGAAAATAATGTCGGATGGACTTTCTCCACTGAAACTGTTTCCTAACTTTATTACGACCATAGGAGAATCGGGGAAAAATCCTTTTTGGGGAATTTTAGTTGCTATGCTCTTCAGTGCTTTGGTTCACTCCAGTGCGGCGACCATTGGCATTGTTTTGACTCTTTCCTTTCAAAATCTCATCAACCTTCAAACGGCCATTCCTCTTATTTTTGGTGCTAATATTGGCACCTGCTTCAGTGCCCTTTTAGCCAGCCTCAATAGCTCTACCGAAGCTAAAAGAGTTGCTTGGGCGCATACATTATTCAAGGTAATGATGGTGCTAATCTTTCTTCCATTTGTCAATCAATTTGCCACTTTGATTGAGAATTCTACTCCACTTCTTCCTCGTCAGATTGCCAATGCGCATACCCTATTTAATTTAGCCGGAGCTTTACTCTTTTTGCCGCTTCTTTCGCTCTATACTAAATTGATTGTTCAACTTGTGCCTGAACAAAAAAGAGGGGAAGCAAGATTTGGCCCACAATATCTTGAGCAACGGGTTTTAAGTCTACCTTCCTTGGCATTGGGGCAGGCGAAAAGAGAAGTCTTGAGAACAGCAGATATTACCGGCTGGATGTTAAAAGAAACATTTGAAGTTTTTAAGAAAAATGACAAATCTCTGTGTGAAAAGATTGTCAGTGAAGATGATAAAGTTGATACTCTGGAAGAGGCGATTACTCTTTACTTAACGAAGATTTCAACTGAAGAATTGAGCGAAGAGCAGTCTAAACGAACACATGAATTGCTTTATATTGTTGACAATTTAGAACATATTGCGGATGTAATAAGCAAAAGTTTAATGGTCTATGCCCAGAAAAAGATTAGTAGTGGTTTCTATTTTTCAGAAGAAGGTTTTGAGGAGATTAAGAGATTACATCAGGAAACAATACTTTCGTTTGAAATAGCCATCAGTGCCATAGCTAATAATGATTATCAACTGGCTTCAGAGGTTATCAGACGCAAGGAGGAAATACTTAATCTGAAGCGACAATTACACGATGCCCATCTACATCGCTTACAGCAGGGTTTGAAGGAAAGTTTAGAGACCAGCACAGTGCATCTGGACCTTTTGAGCGATTTGGAACGGATAAATTTTCTGACGGCAGAAATCTGCGAGGCAATGTTAGAAGGGAAATAGGTTATCTTGAATAAAATAGTAGCAAGTAGAAAGTATTGGGTTAATTGAGTTTGTTGAGTTTTTTGGGTTCATTGGGTTTTAATAACCCGATAAACTCAATAAACCGAGAAAACCCCGTAAACCCAATTCTCGCTACTTGCCGACCCCGATGAAAATCGGGGGAGGCTTATCTTCTGATGTCTAAAATCACACCAATGCTGTCTCAATACCACCGCATCAAAAAAGAACACAAAGAAGCAATTCTTTTCTTTAGGGTGGGAGATTTCTATGAGACTTTCTACGAAGATGCGGTGACTGCCTCTAAGGTTTTAAATATAACCCTTACCTCTCGTGAACACGGCAAAGGCAACAAAATTCCTTTAGCTGGAATACCCTATCATGCTTTAGACCGCTATGTGACTCGTTTGATTAAAGCTGGCTATAAAGTGGCGATTTGCGACCAGTTGGAAGATGCGGCTCTGGCTAAGGGAATTGTTAAAAGAGATATCACCGAGGTCATCACTCCTGGAACAGTTCTGCGACCATCACTTCTGAAAGAAAAAGAAAATAATTACCTCATTGCCATTATTCCTGATAACCTGTCCGTTGTCTCAGCAAACAGAGCCCTCGGTCAGGAGAAAAAATTTGGTCTAGCCGCCGTTGACCTCTCTACTGGAGAATTTTTAGTAAGCGAAATTGAACATAAAGATTTGAGAGAAGAAATTAATCGCTTTGCACCTTCAGAAATAATATTACCAAATTCTGCCAACGAAGATTTTTTGTCCTTCAGAAATTTTCATATTACTAAGAAAGAAGATTATCATTTCGATTTCAATTTGGCTTATGAAAAGTTACTCAATCATTTTAAGACGGCATCTTTAGCTGGTTTTGGTTGTGAAGAAATGAGAACCGGTATCTCGGCGGCTGGAGCAATCCTCGCCTATCTGGAAGAGAACCAAAAAACTGCTCTGAATCATATCTACAAAATTTCTCCCTATACCCCTAGTGGCTATCTCCTTCTTGACCAAGCAACCAAAGTCAATCTGGAAATCACTTCAAAAATCAGGGGCGAAGGTGAAGAAGGGACTTTACTCAGTATACTTGACCAAACAAAGACACCACTCGGCGCAAGAAAACTCAGAGGCTGGCTTCTTGCCCCACTTCTCAACCTAAATGTTCTTAAGAATCGTCAAGAGGCAACCTATGAACTGATTAAATCCACAGATTTGAGAAACAACCTAACTTCAACCCTGAGCCAGATTCAAGACTTGGAACGGCTCTGCGCTAGGATTTCTTGTGGCAGGGCTAATGCTCGGGATATTAAGGCATTAGAAAATTCAGTTGATGTAATACCTCAGGTTATAAATTTACTAGAAAAGAGCTCTTCGGTGAGGTTAAATGAAATCAAGAATAATCTATTTGATTTTTCAGATTTAGTTAATTTGATAGACAAATCAATTGTGGATAGTCCACCACTTTCTTTGACCGAGGGAGGAATAATCAAAGAAGGATATGATGTTAACCTAGATGAGTTGCGAAATTTGATGCGAAGTGGAAAAGAATGGATTGCTAAACTTCAAGAAGGGGAACGGAAAAAGACCGGTATTCAAAGTCTCAAAGTAGGTTTCAATAATGTCTTTGGATATTATATAGAAGTAACCAAACCAAATTTGCATTTAGTTCCGGCACATTATGTTAGAAAACAAACTATTGCCAATGGTGAAAGATTTATCACTCCCGAACTGAAGGAATACGAATCAAAAGTTTTGGGAGCGGAAGAGAAAATCAAAAGACGAGAGTATGAACTCTTTTTAACCATTCGGGATGAAATTGGTAAAGAAATAAAAAAAATTCTTCAATCGGCTGCAGGGATTGCAGAACTTGATGTCTTTAATTCCTTAGCTATAGTGGCAGTAGAGAATAATTATGTCAGACCAATAATTGACGAAGGAGATGAAATCAGAATTATAGAAGGAAGACACCCAGTGGTGGAAAAGACTATTGAGAGAGGTACCTTTGTGCCGAACGATTCTTTGTTAGATAATCAGGAGAATCAAATTATTATTTTGACCGGTCCGAATATGGCTGGAAAATCTACTTATTTACGCCAGATTGCTCTCATTGTCATTATGGCGCAAATTGGTTCTTTTGTGCCGGCTAAAGAGGCAAGAATTGGTTTAGTTGATAGGATTTTCACTCGCATTGGTGCTTCAGATGATTTAGCAAAGGGTGTCTCTACTTTTTTAGCCGAAATGCAAGAAACCGCAAATATTCTGAATAATGCTACCACTAAAAGTCTTGTCCTGTTGGATGAAATTGGGCGAGGCACTTCTACCTTTGATGGGCTTTCCATTGCCTGGGCAGTTACTGAATTCCTGCACCACCGACTTTGCTGTAAGACTTTATTTGCTACTCACTATCACGAGTTAACCGAACTTTCCCGTGAGTTGCTGAGAGTCAAAAATTACAATGTAACGGTAAAGGAATGGGGAGATGAGATTATCTTCTTACGCAAGGTCGTTTCAGGCGGCAGTGACCAGTCTTATGGAATTCAAGTAGCCAGATTAGCCGGTTTGCCTAAGGAGGTTATTGAACGAGCAAAGGAAATTTTAGCTAATCTGGAAGCAGATGAATTGACTCCGACGAATTTACCCAAATTGGCTCGGGGAAGTCACGCACCTACTCCTGAACTAGCAAAGCAATTAACATTGTTTATTCCTGCTGAACATCCAATTCTTGAGGAACTGCGCAAATTAGAATTAGAAAAAATGACCCCCTTAGAAGCACTGAATAAATTAGAAGAATTAAAGAGAAAAATAAATAAATAGAAAGTGGTCTAATTTATTTCTTGCATTTTTGTTTGAAATTTGTGTAAAATATAGTTAGGTAAAATTGTAAAGGATTGAAGGAGGAAGTATAAGATAAAGATGAGTGAGATAACGGCTTTTGTCATTACTTTTTTAGGAACGGTGGGCTCGGTTGCCGGCGTGGCTCTATTCGTTTTCAACGGCACAAAGAAACTTGTCAGAGAAATATCAGAAACTACTCGTGGGTTAGCAAAGATTGACCAGGAATTAGCCGAAACTACCCGTGGGTCAGCTGAAATTATCCGTGGGTTAGCAAAAACTAACCAGGAGTTAGCAGAAACTACGCGAGGGTCAGCCGAAATTATCCGTGGGTTAGCAAAGATTGACCAGGAATTAGCCGAAACTACCCGAGGGTCAGCTGAAATTATCCGTGGGTTAGCAAAAACTAACCAGGAATTAGCCGAAACTACCCGTGGGTTAGCAAAAACTGACCAGGAGTTAGCAGAAACTACGCGAGGGTCCGCTGAAATTATCCGTGGGTTAGCAAAGACTACCCAGGAATTAGCAGAAACTACCCGAGGGTCCGCTGAAATTATCCATGGGTTAGCAGAAACTACCAGTGGGTTGGCAGAAACTACACGAGGGTTAAAGGAAATCAGTCGGAAACAAACCGAGATACTTATCCGGATGGATGAAAGATTAGTTAAGATGGATGAAAGAACCGCTAAAATAGATGAACATCTGGCTAAGGCAGATGAAATCCACAGGCAACAGAATGAAACACTTAAATATATAAGTGAACTGATTGTTGAGGAAGGGAAAAATACCCGAGCACTTCTTGAAAGAATGGACAGAAGAATTTCCCAGACAACAGGATATTCTGTAAGAGAAAAATAACATTTCTTAAAATTTTGGCTCTTCTTTGGAAATAGTTCAAGTAGTTAGGTCAGGAAAAAATACTTGTTTGAATGGGGGGGGATGAAGATTATGTCACTCCTATTTAATAGAAAAATTTGCAATGAATAAAGAAGATTTTTTTCGGCGCAAGTCTGCATGAACACAGTGGCGCATTTTTAGCTTCTTTGAGAAATTGAATAATTTAGTAGGGGGCAGGAGATTTGATTTTCTCCTGTTCCCAGGAATAATAATATATTGTGAAACAAAACCCGACGAATTTATCTCATAGACCACTAGCCCAGCCGTTTACGGCTGGGATTAGAAATAAAAAAGAAATATTATAGGGCGTTTACGCCCTTATAAAACTTTAAAAAGCCTGCTTATTATTTTTCATTATTCCCCAGTCGCCTCAGGCGACTGGGCTATGAATGTGATTAGAAGAAATAAAACCTACGCCCATTTACCCCGCACTTATCCTAAATCGGTGCTGGGCATCGCGGGGGATAAGTGCGGGGTAAATGGCTATACTACGAGAATCCGTTGATTTGTTAATACAAAACAATAGATGGGGAGGAAATAAAAATGGCTCTCGCAAAAACAATTTTAGAACAATATCTCTCTAAGGAAGAACTGGAACACTATGAAAAGGGATTAAACGCCGCTGAAACAAACAAAATAGAGAACCGCTTGAAAGAACTTTATCAAGCAATGGTGCGTTACCTTCCCTCAGCAATTCTTGGAAGAGAGAAAGAAGATTTACGCAAAGGCTGTTTTCAAGAACAGGCTGTTCTTGTGGCTGACATTTCTGGTTTTACTACGCTTTCGGAAAAGCTCTCTCATCGTGGCAGAGCAGGAGCCGAAGAGGTTACCGAAATCATCAATCGGTTCTTTTCTCCACTGGTAAAAATTGTGTTTAGACACGGTGGGGATTTACTTCGTTTCAGTGGAGACGCTCTGGCCGCCACTTTTTCCGAAATCCCTTCAGTCAAAGAAAGCAAAGAACTCAGAGCAGTCTTGACTGCCTGGAAAATCCAAGATTTCCTTAAGAATTTTCCTGAAGTAGAAACTTCAGTTGGGGCCTTTCCTCTCAGTATGCACTTTGCTATTCATAGCGGCAAAACCTTAGGGATTGAACTGGGAACACCTGAAATTGATTTAGAATATGCACTTGTTGGCCCAGAAATAAATCACCTAATCACCTTAGAAGAAAAGTCAGCCTTAGGAGAAATTCTTTTTAGTGAAACAATTTTCAAGAAAGTCAAATCAGAAGTTAAAGCAGAAGAAAAAGAAAAAGGAATCTACCAACTTAAAGAAGTTTCTGAAAGACAAGAAATTCCCGAAGTCTCTTTGATAGAGAGAATTCCAAAAGGAATAGAAAATCTTGTCAGTGAGATTGAAAGGCTAAAGGCACATCTTCCCCCAGGACTCTTTGAAAAGATTAAGAGCGACCCTAAAAGTGAACGAATTTATGGTGAGCACCGCCGGGTGACCACACTCTTTCTGAATCTCTGGGGCTTGAACTATGAAAAAGACCTGAAAGCAGCCGAGAATCTTCAAGCATACTTTTCCGAAGTTCAAGGTATTGTCCAAAAGTATGAAGGAACGATTGATAAGATTGATTTCACCAGACAGGGCGAGAGAATAATGATTCTCTTTGGAGCCCCAGTGGCTCACGAAAATGATGAAGAGAGAGCAAGTTTATGTGGTTTGGAAATACTCTCAGGAGTTTGGGCAAAGACCTTAGGGATACCTCAGAAAATTGGTATAAACTCCGGTTATGTCTTTGCTGGAAACATTGGCTCAAAGACACGTCAGGAATACACTGTGATGGGAGATGAAGTGAATATCGCCGCCCGTTTGATGGAAACAGCAAAGAAAAGTGAACTTCTGGTAACAGAATCAGTTTGGGCAAAAATTAAGAAAAAATTTGAAACACAAAAGGAAAAACCCATTACTGTGAAAGGGAAGACAGAACCCTTAGAGGTCTATCAGGTAACGAAAGAAAAAGTGGGGATAGAAGATATCTTTGCTCGCTGGATGAGTGAGAGCAAAATTTTAGTAGGTAGAGAAAAAGAACAGAGTATTCTGTCAGAAATTGTTGAGAAGGTTTTAGCTGGGAGGGGACAGATTGTTTCTATTACCGGTGAAGCAGGAATAGGAAAATCAAGATTAGTTCGGGAATTAAGTCAAAAGTGGATGAGTCAAGGATACACTGTCTTCGGCGGCAATTGTCAATCATACGGTTCTTCTATCTTCTATCTTCCCTGGGCTGAATTGATGGAGGACTATCTGGGTATTAAGAAAGTAGATTCCCCTGAAGAAAAAAGGAAAAAAATTGAAAAGAATATGGTCATAGTTAATCCCAAATTATCAGAGTGGACACCAATTATTGGTGAATTGCTAAATGTTCCTATTGAAGAAACGAGTCTGACGAAATCTTTAGATGCGAAATTACGCCAACAGAGATTGTTTGACATTACTCTGGAAATGCTTACCTGGGGCGCGGCTCAGGAACCACTGATGCTTATCTTGGAGGATTTGCATTGGGCTGATACGACTTCTTTAGAAATGTTGAACTACATTGGACGGAACATCGCTAATAAAAGGATTCTCATCGCTTTGGTCTATCGGTCATTAGAAGGAAAATGGGAATTTAGAGAGAAAGAACATCATACCGAGATTGCTTTGCCTGAATTTACTTCAGATGAAAGCAAAAAATTGGCGGCCACCCTTTTGACCGTTGAAGGAATGCCTAAAGAAATAGAAGAATTTATTTCTAAAAAAACTCAGGGGAATCCATTTTTTATTGAAGAAGTTATTAAATCTCTAATTGAACGAGGTGTGATTAAAAAAGAAGATGGCTTATTAAAATTACAAACTGGACTTGATAAACTGGAGATTCCGGATACGATTCAGGGAGTGATTATGAGCAGGCTTGACCGCTTGTCGGCAGAAACAAAAAATGTTTTACAAGTCGCTTCGGTTTTAGGAAGACAATTTAATTATTCACTCCTGGAAGGCATTTATCCAAAGAGAGAAGGGTTGAAGGAACATCTTCAAACACTTAATCGTTTAGACCTAATTCTTTTGGAACCGGCCAATCAGTATCTCTTTAAACACATCATGACTCAAGAAGTGGCTTATGAAAGTCTGTCTTTTGGTAGACGCCGGGAACTTCACATCATTGCTGGTGAGTATATTGAAGGGATTCAGGAGAAAAATATTGAAGAGGCTTATGGAATTTTAACCCACCATTTCTATCAGGGACGAAGCTGGGAGAAAGCGTTCTATTATGCTATTGAGGCAGGAGACAAGGCGAAAAAAGTCTATGCCAATCAAGAAGCACTGAATTACTATGATAAGGCATTGGAAGTCTTTGACCAAATGGGAGAAGAAGGATTGCTACCAGGGATTATGAAGGAGATTCAGGAGGAACTAAAAGAGGCTTAGCTAATTCGCTAAACTTCTAATCAGCTAAACTACTTGCTATCAATAGGAGGTTAGGAAATGGCTGAAAAAATATTGATGAAAGGGAACGAAGCTCTGGCTGAGGGAACGGTTAGAGCAGGTTGCCGTTTTTTTGCTGGGTATCCGATTACTCCACAAAATGAAGTGCCAGAATATATGTCTTGGCGATTGCCCGAAGTAGGTGGTGTGTTCATTCAATCTGAAAGCGAATTAGCAGCTATCAATATGCTCTTTGGTGCTGCCGCCTGTGGGGTGCGGGTGATGACTTCCTCTTCAGGCCCGGGTATTAGTTTAATGCAGGAAGGTATTTCTTATATCGCTGGTGCTGAAGTACCTATTTTCTATGCCAATGTGGTTAGAGGAGGACCTGGATTGGGGAATATTGCTCCGGCTCAGAGTGACTATTTCCAGGCTACTCGTGGAGGAGGACACGGAGACTATCGGGTATTTGTAATGGCGCCTAACTCTGTAGAAGAAATGGCAAATTTCCCTTTGAGATGTTATGAAGTGGCAGAAAGATACCGGGTGCCATCAATGATTTTAGCTGATGGACTACTCGGTCAGATGATGGAACCAATGGAGTTTAAATTTGAACCAGTTGAACCGGCAAACTTTTTGCCAAAGGACTGGACCTTAGGTATAGCTGAAGGAAGAGAAAGACGCATTATTAGGTCTTATGACCTGAGACCCGGGAAACTTGAGGAGCATAACTGGTGTTTGCAGGAAAAATATAAGAAGATGGAACAAAACGAAGTGCTCTATGAAGAGACCGAGACTGGTGATGCAGAAATACTGATTGTCGCTTACGGCACTTCGTCTCGTGTATCAAAAGCGGCTTTGAACTTAGGACGCTCTGAAGGAATAAGAATAGGATTATTTCGTCCGATTACTTTATGGCCATTTCCGATGAAACGCCTAACAGAGATTGCCTCAAAAGTAAAAAATATTTTAGTGGTAGAAATGAGTTTCGGACAGTTAGTTGAGGATGTCAAATTAGCAGTTGAAGGAAGGTCAGTGGTGCATCTACACGGTCGTCCCGGGGGGGGTATCCCCACCGGAGAAGAAATTCTCAAAGTAATCAAAGAGATAATAAAGCACAATTAACAATTATCAATTAGCAATCATCAATTTTAAATTACCATTTTAAAATGCTAATTGCTAATTTTGCAATGAATAATTGTTTGTTCACTACGATTTGTGATGAGCCAAAATTATTCAATGAATACCTCTACCTTTTCACCTTCTTCTTCATCTACTACATCCACTAATTTATATTGGCCTTCGGGAGCAAGTTCATCAAAGAATTTTTCTATTTCGGTAAGATCATCCAGACGGATTCCTTTTTCTTCCATTTTTTCCTTTGCTGATTCCGGAATTATCATCTGAACTTTACCACCCAGGCGAATAGCTGCCTTTAGGAAACTAAAAGGGATATTTACATTTACTGTCGGTCTTTCTCTTTCCTCTTTATAAACTCGCACTCTGAACCATTTTGGCCTATGTTCACCCTTTTGTCGTTCTCCGGCTTCTAAAGCCTCTAAGAGTTTTGCTCCCTCCTCAGCAGTAATCTTTTTCTCTTCAATCATTTTGAGAATTTTTAGTCGTTCGTCTTGCATAATTTCCTCCCTTTTACGCTTGACGCTTAACGCCTTACACTTTTGGCGTTTAGCGTCTAGTCTTCTCTCAGCTTCTTTGCGGCTTCTTCGGCAGACATTTCGCCTCTTTCTACCGCCAGAAGGATTTCTTTACGGTCTTTTTTTTCTTTATTTTCTTTGGGCCAGTGATAGGTTGGGATGGTCAAACGGTCAATCAGCATCACGATACCTAAAGCTACCAGAAGGATGGGCCAATCTCGAGAAAAACTGAATTTGTACCCTACTAATCCATAATTTGAGAGAAGCAGGAAGGCACCTAAAAAAATCCAGAAGATAGCCCAAAGGATTCCTCTGGCTCTTTTGCGTTCGTGATAATAGAACATTTTTTCACCTCCTTGTTTTACGCCTCACGCTAGACGCTTTACGCTTCACGCCTTTGGTCTTTTAGCGTTTAGCGCCCAGCGGTCTCCTAATAGTGACTTAAAAGTCCTTTATTCCGCGCGATTCTATCCATCCAGAGATAAACCAGAATACCTAAAACAAGATAGCCAAAACTATTGATGATGAGTATAGCTATTTCTTTTAACATCTGTAGTTGTGAAAGTGCTCTGTGCTCCAGGATAACAAGACGCATCACTTTCACTCCCTGTGTCAGCGGAAGTGTTTGAGCAAAAATCTGAATAGAAGAGGGTAACTTTTCTACCGGGGTCATTGCTAGGAATAAAAAAACAAACTGTAATACTTGAGCTACCTGGCCGATTCGCTTGAAGATGAGCGCCATTCCTCCTAAGATGAAACCAAATCCGTACAGTCCGAGAATAGTGAGTCCCACAACCAGGAGAGTAGAGAAGAGGGGAAAACTCAGATAGATTCCTGTTGAAACCATTAGCAAGAATAGGAGAATTGTGATAATTATGAGATTGGGCAGAAGGTCTGCGAGGAATCGGGCAAGAAAGACGGCGACCGGACCAAATGATGTCATATAAACCTGTTCCAGAGTGCCTGCTTGCGCCTCTTGAGAAATTCCCCAACTCATCTCAGTGATAGCTATGATGGCAAAAAACCACATCACATAGCCCAGGATTAGTCCACCCATCGTCTTACCCAGGACAATCGGGCTGGAAGGAGAAGTTCCACCAACCATTTTCCCGGCAAGAAAGAAAATCATAAAAAACATATAGAGGACAACTACGCTAGTGACTGTTTCAATAGGATAGCGCTTCATCATCAAAAGAGAGCGCTTGAGTTCTGCCTTAAAGAGTAATAAGAAGTTCATTTACCACCCCTGACTATTTCTAGGAATACCTTTTCTAAATCTGGTTCCAATTTATCAAGGGAAATGATTTTGGAATTGGCTTGACGGAAGATGTCCATAATTTCATAGATTTCGCTCGGCTGACGTAAGGTGACATCAACAGTAGTATAGCTGTCTTCCTCTATCTGTGTGAGTGTGAAGTGAGAGAATTTTTCCTTCTGTTCTGGCGTCAATTTTCCACTAATAATGAAACGGTATTCTTCTACACTGAAGAGTCTGATTAGATTTCTTACCGAGTCGCAAGCAACGATCTTACCTTTGTTGATAATAGCCACTCTATCACATAGTTCCTCAGCTACTTCCATCTGATGAGTGGTAAGTAGAATCGTCTTTCCATCATGAGATACGATTTCTTTGAGGCGTTCTTTGACAATTTGAGCCGACTCTACATCCAATCCGAGTGTTGGTTCGTCTAAAAGGAGGATTTCTGGGTTAGCTACCAGAGCTACAGCAATTGCTACTTTCTGTTGCATCCCTCTTGAAAGTTTCTGAACCACTTCTTTCGTTTTTTCCCTTAGGTCAAATAGTCTAAGAAGTTCATCAATGCGGTTTTTTACTTCCTTGGTTCTTTTGCCTTTTAAGTTGGCAAAATAGATAAGATTCTCTTGAGGGGTGAGGCGCCAGTAGACATTGCGTGTGCCTTCCAGGACCGCACCGATTGAAGCGAGCGCCTTGCGGCGCTTGTCTTTCAGATGGAAACCATTGACATAAATATCTCCTGCAGTTGGGCGGACAAGTCCGGCAATCATTTTTACCGTGGTAGTCTTGCCGGCACCATTGGGGCCCAAAAGCCCAAAGATTTCTCCCTTTCCTATTTCAAGGTCAATTCCATTTACCGCTAAGGTCTTCTTCTGACCAAGGAGATTGCTGTATTGTTTTCGTAAGTTTCTTGTCTGAATGGCAATCATTTGGAATATGAATCTGTGTCTTATAATGTTTCTACTGAAATATCTCCACTGATTGAGGCTAAGAGAATTTTTCCTTCAGGAGCGTTGATGATGCCTGAAATTCTTGTTTTTCCTAATTCTGTTTGTTTCTGAAGATTTTCTAATTCAGCCAGGTCAAGAGTACCACTTTGCGTCTTGGCCTCTATGGTTGCCTTAGTTTCTTCAGGAATTTCCAGCTCAATATCGCCGCTGGTCGTCCGAATTTGACATTCACCCTTTTCTTTTAAAGTGAGAGATGCGGAAATATCTCCACTGGTTGTGGAAGCCTTCAAGAGTCCGGTCTGGAGATTCTTCATTTCCAAATCTCCACTAACGGAATCAACTTGGAGAGCTCCGTCAATGTCTTCTAAGGTAATATCACCACTCTGGGTAATCAGAGAAAGGTCTCCTTGAGAATCTCTGATTTCAATGTCTCCACTCATTGAATTAATCTCTATTCTTCCTTCAGTCTGTTTTATCTCGGCATTCCCACTCATCGTCTTCAAAAGTATTTTGGATTTGGTATCTTTTATCTCCAAGTCTCCGTTCACAGTGCTGGCTTTGAGTTCTTGGCCGGAGACATTTTGCACTTCTATCTCACCGTTGACGGACGAGAGTTCAAAGTCACCTGAGGAGTTCTCCAGGAGAATGTCGCCAGAGACCGCACTCAAATTTGACTTGTTACAAAGATTATACGCTTTAATGTCGCCGTTAGTTGCACTGATAATCAAGTTCAAATCACGAGGGATGCTCAACTGGAAATCAATCTCTGCATGTCTCTTTTTTATCCAGGGTCCCGCCTCTACTTTGATTCTTAGGTTTTCTCCTTCCTTTTCCGTTTCAATGCTAATTCCTTTTGTCCGAGATGTAGCTTCTTCTTCATCTTCTCCCCAAGCGGTTTTTTCTGCTACAATGACAATTTCTTCCCCCTCTGTTCCTCTAATTTCAATGTCCCCTCGGAGATTATTGAGTGTAATTTCTTTAATTTCTTCTCTGGGAATGGTAATTTTTTCCTCTTCCTGATGGCTACATTTATTCCATCGGAAATCAGAAGTTAGTCCGCTTTCTCTTATTCCTTCCATTACTTCAGCGACGATTTTTCCCGGATTGACACTCTTCATCACCTCTGCGACAACTCTTCCGGGGTGAGTTCCGTATTTCCAAGGCCAATGGTGAAAATCTTTGGGTCTGAAGGGTTTTTCAGGGGTAAGTAATTGTTTAGAAGTCTTTCCTGTTAAGGCCTGGAGAAGTCTTTCGGCTTCTGAAGCGGTGATTTTTCCTTCCTCAAGCATCTTGAGGATGCGGAGCGTTTCTTCTTGCATGGGGAAAACCTCCTTTGATGACAGAAATATAGAAACTAATAGAAACTTGTAGCAAAGAACAATAAATTTCTATAAGTTTCCAGAAATTTCTATGAATTTCTATTTTTCCTGTGTTCATCTGTGTTTATTTGGAGTTTCACATTATTCTGTTAGCTAAATTTCAAAAGTGAACCATTTAAACTTCAAAAGTGAACTGCTGTAGATCACTGATTTTTACTCTTTGAACATCGATAAGTTTGTTATTACACCAGAATCTGACCTCAGCTATGC
>JBFLXN010000043.1:0-18245 GCA_040755715.1 Candidatus Edwardsiibacteriota bacterium | reverse complement strand
AACTCCAGTCGCCCTACGGGCTCCTTCCGTTGCCCCGGTTGAGAAGCAACAACGAGCCAAAGGAAACCCTAACCGAATCAGAGCTTAGCTACCCAAAAAAATTGTCCGACGCACCGGGTCCACCGCACTCCTTTGTTCCATTGCGCGAATATTCTTTATGGCATCCATCGGGAAAAGTTCTTTTTTATATATTCTAAACCATGAAGTCGGTGAGCAGGCACCGCTTTGGTGGCCCGAGTCCGTAATAACTCTAGTTAACTTAAAACGACATCTTTCTTCATCAGGAATTGCGATGCTCAAGGCTAAAACGGCCCTCTGTATTTTTAATTCGGCTGTTTTTTGCGCTAGACCAATAAGTCCTGGATCATCTCCATACATGGTAACATTACAATATATGAAATGCTGGGAATATACTTCCTTGTCTGGTGGTATTATTGCAAAGCCATGCTGAAGATTACCGGGAAACTCTATCCGACAAGAAGGGCCTTTGATCCAAAGCTTCTGCTTTTCTGATGAAATTGGTTCAATAATAACACCAAACAGTTCGATCCGTTCCGCTGGTAGAGCATCACCCACTATGAATCCAAAAAAATGCCAAATTTTGTGATTTTGAGAAGAATTCATATCCAATCCATATTTTCATGAATATTCATACCCGCTTGCAGTTGGGACGAATCCCACTTAGGGTTACTTCCATATTATCAGTGTATTGGAATGTACCCGCCGTGATACCCCAGCTTGTTGCGGGAAGAGCCCATTTCTGGCTCAATTAGCAAATTCCATTTAAAAGAGAAGCAGATTTTACCTTACGCCGCGTCCGTGAGCTCCAGCCCTTTTTCGATGACGGTATATGCCATGATGTCAAAGATGGCGCCTTTGTCGATGTATTTGGGGTCGCCAAGCTGTTCATAGAGTTCGCGGAGAGCGTAGGCGTCCTGGATATCGCCATTTACCTGATTCTTGAAGGTAGTGTCCAGAAACGTCCGGTTGTTCGCCCGCGCTCAACGGTTGCCGGAAGCGCGCCAGCGCTGGAGACAATCCGCTTGCAGCGCGTGGTTCGCCGCCGTTTCTCAATGAGTGTCGAAATCGTTGTGGGCGGCTTTGGATACTACCGCAACATAGATCTCCAAAAGGGCTTGCCTTAGGGGGTCTTCCTCAGCTACGTACCGAACTTCCATTTTGCGAATTCTAAGCTTTGCCGCCTCGTAAGTCGTCAGAAAAGACGGATCCGCCAAGAGATCGGCGCGAGATCCCGCCTTTTTATACGTCGCCTTCTTGCCGGTGGCTTCTTTTGCCAAGCGCCAGGCGAAAGGACAGTCTTTGGCTGTCCCGACATGGTCTTTTAGCCGCTTGCCGATATTGCGCTTTGTTCTTCCTGCGTAAAGGTGCTTACCGTTTTCAGTGAAAAGGTAGACGCCCCCCTTTGGCGTTAGGGCTGGCACAGTGTCGACAGTTTGCGGAGCCATTTCCATTAGTAGTTCATATTTGCGTTTTAGTTCCGACAATAGCTTCGCGAATGATTCGTGCATCTTGTTGTCCCGTGGCCCTATCTGGTTTTTCAATATTCTATGCGTCGAACGCGCCTCTGTGGACGCGATGCTTTATGTGCGTCCCACACTAGCGGATTGTTCGCGGTTTCTGTAACCGGCTCAAAAATTTATGTGCATGATTCTACAGCGTCGCATTCCAAGTCATCATCAACTCCGTCAACCACCCATGTCATTAGCATTTCAGTAAGAAACTCTTCGATGTGATCTTTCATGACAGGAGCCAAGTCCGATGAAACTGCCCTAATTTGAAAATGAAGAGAGTAACCACGGCTCGTAAAACGCGCTACCAACTTCCCTTCTTGATCAATCCATAAATCCGCTTGAGCAAGAGATCCTCTCTTTGTGCTTCGGATTCCGACTCCGGGGGTAAGCCATCTGGAATATCCTCTTCGAGCATCGAATTCATCTATCGGGACAAGTTTATAATCCCGTGCAATCTCTTTCATTATTTAGCCTCAATATCTACGCGAACGCCTGGATCACTGACGAGTGCCACCTCCGAAGACGCTAAAGAGCATAAAGACAATTCGGAAATAGTAAGTTGTCGCTCGCCTGAAACAGCGACCTGTGGCACTCGTTCACGTGCATCCGGTTGTTATCTGTTCTTTAGTTCTCTTGTTTATAAGCATCAAGGTATTTATCTCGTACATCAGCCAACAAATCACCTTGTAATGTTCTCCATGATGTCCAGCCGTTTACGGTCTTGCGATCGCTACCAGCTTCCTGAATTCCGAATAGAGCAGCATAAGATAAACTTGAAAATTTCTTGCCCAGCACTGAAATGGAACCATCAGCCTCAATCATTCCTTCATAGTTCCGTTGATCGCCATTTCTGGGCTTGTAACTCATTCGAATTTTATCACCAACGTTCAGAAGTCCAGCGGTTATCAAATCAAACACTGTAACATCGTAAGATGCCATAGTTGCCTTGTCTTGGCCTGAACTATCAACATCCTTCTCTTCCTGCGTGTCAAGAACTGGTTTATACTCCTCTGGGAATTCATAGACGATGTTCTGTGGGCTTCCAAACTCAATATATTTCTTGATAGTCCATAACCTGACATCATTCTTTAATGTCCTCGCCCAGTCTTTTAAATCTGGAGAAATTGAGTCGATAGGCAATCCTATCAACGGGGTCGTTTCAAGTATTTCTGTCAAAACCTTTCTAACATCGAGTTCAGATATATTTAGGTCGCTAAAAATGTCCTTGATGGAATCATCATCTTTATACTGACTTACCGCTATTTCAACCAACAGTTTTCTCGATAGTTCTTGTTGCGCAGCAATTATTTGTTTTGAGATTTGTGGAGCAATGTGGTTCCATACGCTATGACGAGCTAATTCAACCTCCACAATAAACCATCTTCGTGAACTAAGATCAATTGCATATCCATCAGGTATAGTTCCAACACCTTCACGTGTTTTGATTATCGCTTTAGGTAAATAAAAAGACCCGGGACCAAATATGTATTCGTAGTTTTCTAAGACAATTCTCTCAAGCTCGTCTTCATTTTCAAAATTAGCCTGTATGAACTTCTTATCGTTATGAATTAGCATATATGTCCTTTAACAGATAAAGTTGCGGCTGTGCGGCGAGCGGTAGCGAGTACGCACCAACCGATGGTTCGCTCATCTTTCCTTCAAGATTGCCTTTAGCTCTCCCAGGGAAAGAGGATCATCTTTTCTTCGGTGAATCATTCTGTGGCAATTCGAGCACAACACAGCCATGTCATACTTTGGATCGACACTGGATGGTTGGGACAGCGTACTCACCGGCTTCAAATGATGCACCTCAATGTAACCTTTACCCCTTTGCCCATATGTCTTTTCGAAGTCGAAACCGCAAACTGCACAGGTCAGGCCATGACAACGGATTGCTGCAAGCCTTAGTCGTGGATTGCGCTCATAATAGGCAGACAACCGTTCCTTCTTGCGACCTTCGAAGTACTCCTCTTCGACGGCCATAGACTCGACATCCTGCACAACCGCCTTCTCGAGATCATCAGCCACGTGAAGAATGAAGTGCGTGGGGTGTTGTCGAGAATGGGAATGATAGCACAGCGGCCCGTAGTAGCGAAATCCCGCCTTGGAGAATTCGTATTTCTCTTTGCGGTAGAAGAGAAGCAGCTCAAGGCCAAGGTCCTCATGGTTAATAATCCAATCGTCTGTGCGTCCGCTTGTTTGCCCGTCCCAGGATAACTGTCTGCCATCGAAATAGTCGGAGTACTGAGTTCGATCAGGCGTCTTCTTTTCCGTGACAAAGAGCCAGACAGACTGATGCCCTTTAGGCCGAAAAACTCCCGTGTTTATCGTTGCATCTGAAATAGAGAACATCTTGCGAAGGTCTTCTCTCGTGTAAACTGCGCCGACTTCAAGTTTCTCGGATGTTTTCATTTTCTCTTAGCGAACATTATAATTATATTTAAATCTCGTTTTCATCCCCCGCCTGTATAATTATCTATAATTTTGGATAAAATGCAAGCGATTTGCCAGAAGATTGATTTGGATTATTTAATTCTTAAAATCAAAAAGTTATATTGATATTGCGCTTTTGGGGGAAATTTAAGCTGCTCGTTTTCATGCCAAATCGGGAACGTTAATTGCAGTCAATCAAGTACGAGATTCAGTTAATAGAGAGTTTTTCCAGTTTAGGGAGGAGCTGGGGAAACTTCCTCTGGCACCCTTACCCTTCCCGGAGAATGATCGTCGCTTGTAGAACGCAAAAACCCGTCCCAGCTATGGTTTTACCAGAGAATATTTAATGGTTGATGTATGGCCTGGCAGCAAATATGGACAGCAGAAAAAATTGACACACAATGTCGCCCTTGCTCTAGATGATAGCCGAAAAAGCGAATTCTTATCCTTAATCCTTCCTTAATAATGTGCCGCAGTTACAATTTCTCCCCTATCGTCCGTTGGGATTGAAGAAATATGAATCGCTAAATATTTAGCCCCCGAAAAATTATGCGGATGAAAGAGGCTAATCCAGAAAAGCCACATTGTTTTCTATTGAGTTTTTGGACGATTTGCCAACTAAAAAACAGTCAGTTACGGCAAAAAGTAGCAGGAACTCAATATATTATCACCATTATATATTGAGTTTATGGTAAAAATTGGTGTATGATATCGATCAAACAGCTTCAGCAGTAAGCTATGGGGGATTCATAATTTAAAATTTTAAGTCAGTGGAAGCCCTGGCTGCCATTGGCTGCCACCGTTAACTATCGGAGTTATACTCATGGACAGTCTTACATTCATTGCAAACATCGTCGGATCATTGGCTTGGCCAGTGGCGGCTGTCGCTCTTGTGATGTTATTCAGGGGTGAGATAGTCAAAGCCGCTCCTTTCTTAAAAAAGCTGAAGGCTGGACCTGTAGAAGCGGAGTTTGATCTAGAGGTAAAACAGCTCAAGGAATCCGCTGATTTAAAAGATCGTATTGCACCGGATCGTGCAGCAGATATAGCATCAAAGAAATTCCTGTTTCAACTTGCCGAATTGCATCCTCGCTCAGCAATCCTAGAGTCGTGGGTCCGTCTTGAGGCTGCCGCACGCGCTGCGCTATCCCAAGACACATCAAAAGCATCAAAGACGGGTTATGTGCCAGCTGCGATGTTGTCCCAGACTCTGGTTCAATCCGGGAAGATAGATCAGAGCCAAGTAACGCTCTACCATGAGCTGCGACGCCTAAGAAACGATGTCGCTCATCTAGTGGGACCTGAGCCAACCAAGGAATCTGTTCGCTCTTATATTGAGTTGGCCTCTGCTCTTCAGAGCCATCTAGAGAGAGAGACAAAGTGACGCCTAACCCGTCGACGACCTTTATGCCCGCCCTTATGCTCGGATCGGCTTGTGTCTTGTGGCACAGGGTCGCGGGTTAACGCTGTACTATAAGTAAAAATTGAGGCAGCAAATGCATAAAAAAACAGTTTTAATAGCAACCTTAATAATTCTTACACCGATATGGGGCTATAATATTCATGCAGCATCGCAAAGCAAACAACTTGATTCTCAAGATTCAATAACGCCGTGGCCGAAATAGGGATTCACCGATGTCCCCGATCTTTATTCTATACTAGTAAAAGGGAGCTGGATTGGCGATGCTGGAGGACAGTTTCTTTATAATGGAGTAACAACAATAAATACGGTAGATATTTATTGTAACCAAGCAGACGGCGTATGCATTGAATCTAGAGCAGAGGTAAGCCCTGTCAATGGAAGGTTAATGGTTCAATCATTTATATATCAGATAAGTAAGTGGGACAAAGACGAAGTCGAAGCTTATCAAAAGTCTGAACCGTATAATGTTATGGAACATTCTTTTGGCGCTGGAAGATTAATTTTTCGCATAGATCGTAATAATAAGACGGTCACCTTGATTGGTGAATATGAAACAGAAGGCGAAAAAGCCATATGGAGTTCTCATCTTGATAGCGGTGAGAAACTTATGAGCATTTATAAAGATAAACTAGAGAATAAAAAATAAAATATCTTATAATCATCTGCTGGTAGGGGCACGCAAAAAGCGCGCGCCCAGTCAGCAAATACGTTAGCAGAATATAATTGAAATTATGGCAAAAAAAATTAAAAATTATAGAAGCGGTGATTTAAAAGAAACTCTAGGTATCTGTTTGTTGGAAGGGATTGGAGCTGTTGCTCCGATTCCGAGAGAAGAGGACGTAGGCATGGATGCTGTAGTGACATTATTTCAGCCGGATGGAAGGCTTTTATTCGCGCAACAATCATTTTATGTCCAGTTGAAATCATCCTTGATTCAGGAAATTGTATTTGAAAAAGATGACGTGAATTGGTTAAAAATGATCAATATACCATTTTTCTGGGGTCTTGTTGATGGGGAAAATGCGAAAATTTATTTATTCTCTACGAATAAGCTATATGAATTTCTTGATAATAATGAATATACATATGTAAAGATATTGTTTGGTGAAGGGGCGACGAGAGACGACTTTAAAGAATTAGAAGTTTATCTCGGTTCCCCAATAATTGAATGGTCAATAGCAGATATTTTTAAATCAGACTTCAATAGTTTTGCATTTAATATTCTATCTGAATGGATAGAGATAGCTTCGGACAATATTCGATGCAGACAATTTGGTATATATAAAGGAGCTCAATGGAGTACAAATCAACCTCCACAAATAGATTGCTTCACTATGATTACGATATCTGATTTTACTGTAACTGATAAGGATGTGAAAAAAACTTTGGAATTTATTGAGCCATTTTTAGCAAGATTAATTCATCAATTAGCAAAGACCAAAGGCATCGCGACTGAATTCCCTAAATATATGATAAGCTTATATAAAAAATTTGAGGTAAGTCATCAGACTTTAGAAGTAGCAAATAATTTATTGGTAGAACGGGGAATGATAAGAGATAACTCAGAACACAAGGATAATGTGAACAATAAATAAACTGCTAACATGGCATTCAACAAGACGTGCTTACTGTCTTGCCGAATCGAGCTTCATAGGTTCGCAACATATGTACTTTTAATTACCTTTAATGGTAAGTGCCGCACGAATGTTAATTAATCGTTCTAGAGGGTGACAAATTATACGTTGATGTTAAAGGGCTTCATGGGGGGGTCCGCCTTACAATTTCTCCATCAACCTGTGCTGTGTTTACTGAAAGCTGGCATGAACATTTTGATAATCATCCTTTGGCCCTTTCCTGAGAGTAGTCCTAAATAAATGTCCAAAACTCGATATATTATGACTCCAATATATCAAATTTTAGCGAAGTTTAGTATATATCGCAGAGCAAGACAGAGTCGATAGTAACCTGTAAGGGGGGATTAAAAAATAGAAATAGTTCGATTGCAATTAACCATATAATCGCCACGAAGAATTTATAATTGTGAATTCTACGGTATAGAAGGAGGGTGGCCTTTACCAAGCATTAGCGCCACTCTCTTGAAAAGGAAATTCTATATGGAAAAAATAGATATATCAGGAAAACTCTATATTTCAGTTTTCGAGAGAATACTTAACCAATATTACAGGGAAAGTTTGAAAGAACGCAATGTTGTATTTGATTTGCAGCACATAGAATGGGCAGGTTTTTTCCCTGCTAGTCTTTTCTTTTCATGGGTAAAGCATTTAGCTAGACAGAAAAATATAGAATCTGTAAGGGTTCTTTTACCAGAACGAGAGTTCATACCCCAACAGGTAGCAAAAATATTTCTCAATTATGATATTTTCAGTCAACTTAACAATGATAAAAAAATCCATCTTCCTTATCATTCTGCACAGTTTCCAAATGATGGTATCCCCTTAATCATGCCAGAATCTCTCGAGAAAATCACCAAGAGTTTCCAATATAATGCAGATCATTATATAAGAAAATTGAACTTAGGTAGCCCTGAAGCACAGGCTGTTAAAGACGTTTTTGACGTAATTATATATGAATTATTAGAGAACATTTATATACATGCTAGCGGGACATGCCCACATTATGCTGTAGCACATGCAATATCCTCTGGCAAGAGGGAGGAAAATACTGGTGGGTTAATGGCTGTTTTTGATGAGGGTGTGCCGTATATTGAAATTATGTTAGGGGATCTTGGTAGCGGGATAAACAATAAACTGAGAAAATTTTATAAAGTTGATTATAAGCCATATTTTAATTTAGGCAAGAACAACAGAAAAGAGGAAAACCTATTAACTTACGCATTTGATTTTTTTTCAACAAGTGATTATGAGGGTAGAAAAAAAAGGATAGCAAAAGTAATTTCGGATATAACATTACAGATCAAAACGACTGATGTAGCTTCAGGTTTATACTGTGTTTTACAAGCAGTTAAATCAAATCAAGGCCAACTAATTGTTCGCACTCCGCAAGCGATTCTCGGATTTGATTATTATAGCGATACAAAGGCTCCTCGCATAACAGGCAGAAATGATCTTGGGTTGAAAATCCTAGCTCGTCTTCCTGGCACGCATTACCTCCTTCGGATTCCTTTAATTAAGAAACCACTATCGGTAACTCAAAGAATTCCAGTTTACTCTTTTGAACAGAATCAATTTGATTTCCAAACAACTGGGAATCCAAATGTAATTGCGCCATTTAAGACGTTTACTACAGAAAATGATATTTCTGATACAGTTGCTACGGCATTAAAAATCGTAAACGATCATATTAATATTTATAGGGATAAAAATGGTATAACGCTTATTATGCCTCCGCCTTTCCCGCTCACTCCTAGAGCGATATTGATTTTTCTCGTTGGGGTAAGTGCTATTATATTAAGGGCAAAACATACTTTAATTTGGTGTAATCCGAGGGTTTTTTCATTATTTCCAGTAAATATTGAAAAAAATACATCCCCCCCTTATTCTACTTTTATTTCGGGTTCAGTTTATGCTAGTGAATTAATTCTTAACAAATTTATAAAATTTGACGCCTCAATTTTAGAAAATAAGGAAAGATCAAGCACACTAATTTTCTCTGTATTACAACCCACACTAAATAAACTCAAGTCTTTATATTATCATACCCTCAAGTCTCATCTTAATGAAGTTTTAAAGAGACCAGAAGTTCTACATGAATCTGGCCCTTTTTTAATTGAAGACAAATATTATACTGAAAAATATTACGAAATCCCAAAGGCTATAACAGAGTTGTTTGATCGAAGAAGAATTGCAGAATGGTATTTTGGACAATGTGACGAAATCCCAGATGTTATTATGCTAACCACTTCAGCGATTAAGCCTCTTGCAGATGAAATTGTTGGGATAATGGAAGAAAATGGAAAAAGACCAGAAATTTTTATATTTCGGGAACATAATGCAATCGGTAAGATTTTATCTCATACTCAGATAAACACCCATGGTGTTATTCTAACGGATGTTATTTGTAGAGGACAAACGATTCAAGAATTACTTTCGTGGGCTTATTCAATTAAAATAAGTAAGATAATTACAATGATTGATGCACGCGCAAATAGAAACGCGGTAACAGATTTTTTACATCTTTATAGTGGAAACCAAAAAGAGTTGATTCCTGTGAGTTCGATCATAGAAGATCCAATTGAAATTCATAACAAACCACCAGCATTAGGGAAAATATATATTGTTGATTCTAAAACAGCAGCCCCCACCCTATGTATCAGACCCCCTAATACTCGAATATCTCTTTTACAAATGCTCAAAGGGCCAGCAAAAAAAACTGATGCCCTATTTTCTGCACATTGCGAATATAAAGGAAAACATTATTCACATTTTTTACATATTCCAAAACTTATGAACGCATTGAAATCAGACATTGAAGCATGGATCTGGAACCATATATTATTTATTGAAAAACAATCGCATGGACAAAAACAAGAATCAGATTATGTAACAGATGAGTGGCACATAATGTTGTGTAATCCTGAGATTAAATGGTTAGAGACCGTATTAAACAATTTACTGCCAAATGCAAAAGTAGAATATGTTGAAAGGGAAAAGCTTCTAAAACCAGATATCCCTTTAAATAAGGACATTTTGATCAATAGAAGTTCAAATGAAAAAAAGAAAAATTGGTTAATAATTCAATCTGCAATTGCTAGTGGGGAAACTTCACGGTTATCAGTTGAGTTCGTTTCAAGAAAGGCACCGGATAATATATTGTTATTATGTTTTGTAGCACGTATGGATCCTTATCACAGATCATTTTTTGATGGAATTCAGCGATATAGAAATGCCTTTCTACATTTTGGAATTTTTTTAGACTTTCCGATAGGCGCATATCCAATTATTGGTGGGAATTGTCCCATGTGCACTGTTAATAAAAGGCTTGATGAATTGCAAAACCTTGCGTCTCAAATGTTATTAGATCAAGAATCTGAAATCGAAATTGCTATCAAAGAGAAGATTTCTGAGAACAAACCCATTGTTCTTGAATATGGTGATGGAAAGGATAATATTAGAAAAAAACTTTCCGATCATAGTATGAATCGAGCATATTTACGAGCTCTATATGAAGGAACTATGTATGATAATGAGAGTCGTGAGTTACTTTATGATGAGTTAAACAAAAGTAATGACCTCAAAGATCGTTTTATAGAAGTTATATCTGTGGAGCGTCTTAGCACAATCTTCACAGAAGATGAGATAGAAAGACGCCTCAAAAAATCTGCAACAAAGACTTCCTTCCCATTAATAAAAAACCGTCTTTATGAAATACTTGAACAAGAGACTCCACCCTTTCAAATAGGAAGAGTAATCGGTGCTATTATCCATTTAATCCCACAAGTATTTATAGCAAAAGCCATTAATATGATGAAAAGATTTATTAATTCTTATACAGATATTAAGGAAATATGTATAGGCTTGCTTCTAATTAATGCGCTGCCATTAGAGATAGATGATTTCCGTGCATTCTGTCGACAAAATAATTACCCAAAATCTGGAAAGTTATTCTCAGAAACGATTGATATAATAAAAAAACGAATAAAAAAAGATACCGAAAACTATATAAAAACCATTTCAACTATTACGTCTTTACAACACAACCTTCGACATAGTGGTAATTTTTCAAACCCATCAAAAACTTTTGCAACGATATCTGCTAAACCTCAAACAGTATCATGGGAACAGATTAAAGATTTTACAGAAAGAGTATGTATCGGATGGAAAATAGACATTTCACCGTTAATCAGCACTCTTCATAGATATAGCATGTGGTCAAATCTAACTCAGCGACATACAAAATTTGCCGCTAAGTTAGATGAACTTGACAGTTATGTGTCGAAATTATCGAAAATTAACCAGACAATTATAGATGATTCTTTGGATTTAAGTGATCGACAAACAATAATAAAAGAAATTTGCCTTCGAAGTATAAAAATTGATGACCTTCGGATGGAAATCGGTGAAATGATAGAGAAAGAATTATACTTTAATTTTGACAATAATTTTATTAATGAATTTCCGAATGAAGTAGTTGCAAGAAATGGCAGCATAATAAAAATAGCAAAAGAGATAGATCATAGTTCAGATTTGTCTTCTGTTTTTTGTAATAGAAGAGGTTTAATGGAAATTGTTAGTGAATTCATCGAAAACTTAAAGAAACACAAGAAGAATCATGAAGACGGAATAGCTTGTATTAAAGTGTTTCAACAAAGAGACTGCGTCTGTCTTGAATTCACAGACAACATCTCTGGAGACTATAATCTTGAAGGAATTGGTGGTATCCGAATGACAAACGAATTCTGTGCTACATATGGATGCACTCTCAAACACGAGAAGCCAAATAACCAAGGCGAAAAAAAACTCATCGTTATATTTCCTACACCACTTTATTTATAGGAGTAGCATGATGAATACTAACCCTAACATACTTTTGATCGATGATATAAGTTCTACAGAGGGCGATGTTAAAGCCGGTCTAGAAAATATTGGTATCACACCATCAATAAAATTTGTTGATCCAAAAGATCGTAGGATACCTATTGAGCAGCGATTACCCTCCTCGGAGGAATTGAATGAATTTGATCTCGCATTAGTCGATTTACAGCTATATTCTCCAATTGGCGAGAAGTATGATTGGAAGAATTTAACAGGAGGCACTAATGTCTTGCCCTATTTACGGAAAAATGCACCATGGCTGCCAGTTATTGCGGCATCTAAACTATTCGCGAAGGAAGATCCAGTTATACAATGTTTAGCTGGAAGTTTTGGTTTTGATGGTCAAATTGAACGAGAAATGCTTCCTGCATTCAAAATGACTCGTCCCATATGGAATAAAGTGATCGATCAAGCAATTCTTTTAAGAAAACGGGCAGTTTTGGGCGCTGATTTTGAGCCTGAAAAATCAAAATATCTAGATTTTAATAAAATAATTATAAATGATAATGGTTTAAAAAATGAATTAGACTTTTGTTTCCCGCAATGGAAGCAAATTGTAACAGAATGTTTTTATTATGCTGATCAAATTATTCTGACACTTATCTCAGGTGGTTTTTCCGACTCAACGACGTTGAAAGTTGAAGTTATTGAAAAAGGAATTGGAAAAACAACCTACGGTAATTGGTTAGTTAAAATTTCAAATAACCTTTGGAGATTAAATCTAGAAGTTCAGTCTCACCAAAAAATGATTCGTAGCGGGCTAGAGTACGCAAGAACGGTTCCTTTACTCTGGAATGGAGTATTGTCCGAAAGTAGAGTCGGTCTTATTGCTTATCAATTTGCAACAAACACACAAACAGCACATCAATACATACTTAATCCCATTAACGATATTCTACGATTATGCGAAGAATTTATGCCTATGCTAAAAGGATTGTACCCAAAAGAAAAGATTGACGATAAGCAAGGATTAGAATTTTCTGAAGTTTTTTCTGTATGGTTTTCTTATGAGAAACTTAAAAAAGCAGCCTCTCAACTACAGAACAATAATTTTAAAAGTACTTTGTTAGACATCGCTGACAAGAAGACTCCGAAAAATATCCCAAGTGTAATAAAGCCCAGCTATTGCTGGTTACATGGAGATCTTCATTTACGCAATATTTTATTAGGAGAAAGACACGTGCTAATTGATTTTGCGAGGTCAAAGCCAGGTCCTCTTGTTCTAGACTTAGCAAAATTAATCTCAGATTTATTGCTTCGTTCAGATAAGTTAAGAGGTGATAATTTTTCGTTTTCTATCCAAAATAACACTCATTTCTTGTTTAATAAAGTATTGTCTTGTATTAACAATTTATTTCTTTTAAATGATCATGATAGAATTCTATATGAGCTTTTAATAAAAGTATATTTGGCAATTGCATTAGAATATCCTGACGTGGACGATAATACAAAATATTGGATTAGAAATAACTTAGTTTGACATAATAAGGCATTTGATATTTGTTCTTTACGTATTTTTTCCCTAGTTGCTTACAACACATAGCAGGATGTATATTTTATGATAATCGACATAGACGGTTTTGAAATCGACTTTGATAAACTGATAAACTCATTCGGCCGTCTATTTCAAGAGATGGGATTGGACGGAACCGATAAACAGCAGGTTTACAATACCCTTACGGTCTTTATCGCCAGTCTTTTGGCTTCTGTTTTTCGTCAAGAATATGGGGACGATACGGAAAAGCTGAAAGAGAACCTGCCGGAAGCCTGTAAAACCATAGCAGAAGACCTGGAAACGAAGATAAGGGCGTTTTTGCCAGAATAATACGAATATCAAATCCACAGGGAGGACATACCAATGGCCAGAAAACCAAAAAAAGTTTCAATGGACGCCGCTTTCAAATCAATCATCCAGGGGATGGATGTACCCAAGCAGAAAGCGATTGACCTGATAAATGACAGACTGGATCGGTTGGAAAAGCTTCTTCATCAGACCGCCAAATCCATTCACAAAGCAAGAACCAGCGGAGCTATCTCAAAAGTCGTCAAAGCGCCAGGGACAGGACGAGAAGGATCTGCCACCGCTATTGTTCTGGGAGCAATTGAAAAGAGCAAGAAGGGCGTTGCTATAGCGGACCTGAAAACCAAGACAGGGCTTGACGATAAGAAGCTTCGGAATATTCTGGCCAGACTGTATAAGCTCGGGAAGATAAAGCGTGAAGGCCGGGGTAAATATACGAAGATTTGATCTCTTCTTTAGTTTGATGGCTTAACCCTTATACCCACAACATATTATAAATGGGGCTAAAATGGCACTTTGGTTGGTACGAGCTGGAAGGTATGGCGAGCAGGTGTCAATACTGATTTAAAAATGTACCAATTATCGGAAAATAAAAATGTACCACCCAACCCAAAAAAATATATTCAAATTGGGGGGGCCGGGGGGTGTCCCCCCGGCCTTCTCCCAAAGATAATTAGAGAGTTATACCTCCTTTCGGTCCAACTGTTCTTTGACAGAAGAATGTTCCTTCAGCCGGAAGCTGTGGCCTTTGATGTTGACGACCTTGCAGTGATGCAGCAGTCGATCCAGGATGGCCGAGGCGATCACGGCATCGCCGAACAGTTCCTGCCAGTCTCCAAAGCTCTTATTGGAGGTGATGATGGTGGAGTTCTTCTCGTAACGCTGGGATACGAACTGGAAGAACAGATAAGCCTCCTTGCTGTCGACGGGCAGATAACCCACCTCATCGACCACCACCAGGGCTGAAGTCAGGTAGGCCTTGCCTTTGGACTGGGGCTCCTTGAGCTTTTTCATCAGCGTGTCCATGGTGGTAAAGTAGACTTTACACCCGTGATAGCAGGCTTTGATGGCCAGGGATATGGCCAGATGGGTTTTGCCCACGCCCGGAGGCCCCAGGAAGATGACATTTTCATGCCGGCGGATAAAATCCAGATCGAACAGGCCCATGACCTCTTTTTTGTTGAGCTTGGGATGGAACCCGAAGTCATATTCTTCAATGGTCTTGGCCACGGGAAGGCCGGCGGTCTTCATGGCGGTCTGGATGCGCCGTTTATCCTTGGCGGCCACTTCCTCTTCCAGCAGGTGGTCCAGGAAGGCGAGATAAGACGCCTTCTCTGTCTCCGCTTTCATGGCAATGGCATCCAGAATCTCGGCGGCCCTGATCAGGTTGAGGCGGCCCAGGTTCTCTTGGAGGCGGTCATTGATCAATTGGTCCATGTCGCACCTCCTTCGGCCAGCCGGTCATACTCGGACAGGGGCCGGTACATGACCTGGGGAAACAGGCTGCCGGTTGCCAGTCCCCGGGTGGCGGCGCCTTTACTTCGTCCGTATTTTTTTCTCCGCTGCTCCCGGTCTTGCTGAAGCGCTTCATAAAAACGGGAGTCGCCGATCAATTGATGCTTGCCTTCCGGCATGTCGTAAGACACCAGCAGTTGGTCATCGTCGTAAAAGCGGATGGCGCTGTTTTTGACCTTCACCATGATCTGCTTGCCGACCACATGATGCGGGAGGACATACCGGTTGGCGTCATAAGAAACCTGGCAGTCCCGGTACACCTTGCGGAACACCTTTAACGAGGTGTCATAGTCCGCGGCCGGTAGCGGGCCTAAAAATGATTTTTCCTGTTGCCAGCGGAGGCTGACCGGTTGTTTGTAGGTGCCGTGGTTCCGCTGGTTGGCTTTGGTATCGAGCCACTCCATCAGATCGTGGTTGGCCTTTGGGATCGATTCGAACCGATAGCCCCGCCAGAAGCTCTCCCGGATATAATCAATGGGACGCTCGACTTTGCCTTTTACCCACGGGCTGTAAGGCGGGCAGGCCTGAGGGCTGAACCCGTAATGAGCCGCGAAGTCTACCACCTCCGGATTGAAATGCCGCAGTCCGGTTTTGTTGACGATCACGACATGACGCATATTATCGTAGAGCGTCTCCCGGGGAACGCCGCCCAGGTAGTGGAAAGCGGCGATATGGCTGTCCAGGAATGCCTGAAGGGTGCACCGTTCCACAAAGCAGGCGAACATGGCCCGGCTGAACCCCAGCAGCATGGCAAAAAGATAGACGAAAAAACTGCTGCTGTCGGGGTTAATCACTTTGAAATCAGCCCAGTCCATCTGGGCCTGGCGGCCCGGTTCGGTCTCAAAACGGATATAGGCCATCTGCGCCTTCTGTTTTTTCACGTCCCGGACGAAGTATCGCACGGTGTCATATCCGCCGGTATAGCCGAGATCCTTGACTTTATCGTAAATCCAGGTCGCCCGGTAATCATCCTGTTCCAGCCAGTCGATTATCATCTGGTGGTAAGGCGCCAGAATCGACTCCCGGCGCTTTTGCTTGTTGTATTGCGGCTGCTTCTTCTGGATGATGTACTTTTTGACGGTTCGGTGGTCAATGCCCAGTTTTTTGGCGATCCACCGCATACTGTGCCCTTGTCGATGTAGTGCTAAAATGTCCATAAACACCTCCGCGCTGATCATGGCAAGTCCCTCCTTTGGAGGTAAACTTACCATTTTGTTGCGTTAAACAGAGGTGGTACATTTTTCATTCCGATTTTTGGTACATTTTTGCATCCCGATCGACAGCAGGAAGACACAGCACTAAAAGAAAATGTGGTAACAATCGGGTGGGATGCTTTGCCTTCACTATCCGGAATTAAAAGCAAGGATACGCTTAAAGCCTTATATGTAAAGACTTACCCAGACGCAAAAAAAATGACTATCGCTAATGAGGTGGGGCAGTTATGGACGTTCATAAGCAGAATAAAAAAAGAAGACCTAGTCGCCCTGCCATTAAAAAAACAAGCATCTATAGCGATAGGGCGCATAGAAGACGAAGGTTATCAATACAAAAAACTTGCAGACAATGTTAAGCATATACGAAGGGTTAAATGGTTAAAAATAATACCCAGAACGGCGTTCGACCAAAATCTTTTATATTCTTTGGGCGCATTCATGACTGTCTGCGAAATAAAGAGAGACGAAGCAGAGAATAAAGTTCTAAAACTTCTAAAGAAAGAAATGCACGATCCAGCAGATAAACCAAAAGAAGATATCGAGTCCGAAGAACAGGCGAGGATAGACATAGAGCAATCTGCACAGGATGAAATCGTAAAATACATAGACCAGAAATTCAAGGGGCACGCTCTATCAAGACTTGTTGAAGCTATTCTTAAAGCTCAAGGTTATACAACCCTATCTTCAGACCCAGGACCAGATGGCGGCGTTGATATTTTAGCAGGAGCAGGGCCTTTAGGATTCGACAATCCCAAAATATGTGTACAGGTAAAATCAGCTTCCAGTCCCTCTGATACAAAAGTAATAAGCGAGCTTGGCGGAGTGATGCAGAAAAAAGGAGCCCAACAAGGCTTGTTTGTATCTTGGGGTGGGTACAATACAAAAGCGTGGAGAGAAGCAAAAGACATTTTTTTCAGCATAAGGCTATGGCATTCAGGGGATTTAATTAAAGAAATATTCAAGCATTATGATAAATTCGATGACGAATTAAAAGCCGAACTGCCTTTGAAACGAATTTGGGCGCTGGTTGCGGAGGAATAAATATCAAACTGCATAATACAGCCTTCGACTGAAGGGGCTATTTGATGGCGGGCTTAAACCGAATTTGGGAAACTCAATATAAATAGCGCATAATATTTTGAGTTGGCATCTTGAGGGTAAATCGTATCGGAGAAGATTGCCCTTTTCTCACGTAAAATTTCAATAAATTAAAAAATAAAAGAAAAGACATAAGTGTATATAAATGTAGTGCGAGTTGCCTTAACCAAATTCGCTTTGTTGCAGGGCCCTCGGGTAAATTTACTCAAGTTTCGCGTCCTGGGCCTTGCGGCTGCGATCAAATCGACTCGTAAGATATACGAACTAATTGATGGTTTTAACGAAGATTGAATTTTAATCTAAAATTGTCAATTCGGTTTACAATGTTTTCTAGCTGATTTTTATGGTTCTCGTCGCATTTGTGCATTTTCCAAACAGTGTTTATTTTGGTCAGCTCCTTATAAATTAAATAAAGATCTCTTGCGCTAGACAACTTATACCAATTTATGGAAGTAAGATCGATTAAATCATTGATGTTAAAATTTCTGTCAGTATTATCCCATTTTTCTAATTGCTCATAGGCAGCAACTTTTAAATGTGAAATAAAAAGTGATGTCTCAACTTTGACAGAATACAGTTCCCTTTTACGCTCATTAGTGTCCAAAATCGGTTAAAAACGGCCTTTTTAGCATCGTAACCATCTGAAACTATTCATCCGGATGTTTTGTTCAGAAAACAGGTTGTCATTGTCACTGATGCTGTCCAAATCAAAATAGG
>JBFLXN010000042.1:0-18279 GCA_040755715.1 Candidatus Edwardsiibacteriota bacterium | reverse complement strand
TAACCTCCTCGGAAATTTTTTGACATTTAAATTATATCATAATTTCCGAGGATACTCAAGAAATAATCAGACTGGAAATCACTATTTTTTGTTGGAATAAATAATTTTTCACCAGTAACTATTATAACATTTTTCTATTAAAATGTCAACAAATATTTTACCAAAATTTATGCCGTTTCATATATAAGGTAATTCTGGAAGTCATTTCTTTATATTGATATTTTTATCAATTTACAGAAATGATACTTCGTCTATCCACTACAACGAAAAACCGGGCTTTGTTTTTTCCCCCACCCGGTTAAATAAATCCTTATTGGAAATTTCTATTAAAACTTCACCGGGTGCAACTATTTAAGGAAGGCCAAACAAAATAACCAACCACAGATTAACCCTCGCACAATTTTATTGTGCGGGGTTAACACAGATTTTCACAGATTTCAATATTTTAAATCCGTGTAATCCAGGGTTTCAAAAGTCCTTTGGCCTTTCATACCGAACAAAGCAAACATTTATTCCTTAAATATGCACCCTCCTTTGCAACTACAGGTGAATTTTAACACACCTATGAGAACTTTGTCAAGTATTTTTTTCAATGCTTAAATTCCTAAAATCCTTTTTTATCTCTCTCATCACAAAGCCTGCATCTTTTCTTGCCTTCAGCCCATCTTCTTTCCTAAACCTTCTTTCAAAATAAAAGGATGGTTCTCTTGTTTCTGATAGCCATAAGGAAATTCTCTCTATCTTTTGACAAACTTCATCTGTAATCTTAACGCCTTTTCTACTTATCGTTTTTCTAAAAATATCACCAACATGATGAACCTTCGGATAGTCTATACCTAATATCTTTAAGGCACCTTTAAGGGCAAGTTCAACGACCTCTTGAGAACGACGAACAACAAGATTATAGTCAGCGTCTCTTAAAGCACTTGTTACATCCCTTTTAAAAATACGGGTGGCCTGATTAATAAGTTCCACCCCTTCTTCCTTATTAGTCATAACTCAAATGCCTCGCCCAATTTTAGAGTGGGCTTCAAATCCCAATACCATCGGCCATCATCTAATATTATTTTCTTGGAACCAAGTTCAATAAGCCTTTTTTTGAATTGCTTGAGCTTTTCTCCTAAAAAATTTGCAAGGTCATAAAGAATTATCCCATCTTCTAGAATATCCAGATAGATATTTCGATTTTTCAACGCCTCTTCTTGAGAAAATATAAGATATGATAAATGAGGATATGACTTATTATGAAAAAATCCTTTAAATATTTCAGTCATTTCTAGGCTTCTCTGTGCTTCCAAAATAGGTTTAAGCATTTGGTAATAACTTTTGTTATCTTCTCTAACAACAATAAGCAGGTCTATGTCACTTTCTAAGGTTGCTTCATCCCTTGCCACTGAGCCGTAAAGGACTACCGAAACTAAGGCATCACCAAGTTCATCTTGAAGTATAGACAAATAAGTCTTAAGTAGTTTTTTGTAAAAGTTATAACCAATCTTCATATTCGGGTTATTGAAAAATGCTTTCTACCACGGAAAAACTTCCTAACTCTAATTTTGATATTTGATATTTGAATTTTGAATTTATCTCCTATCCGTCCTTTCTATTCCAATCGTATGGTATTTCTTCTCCGTGTGGTTCAAGCCGCTCTTCATCGGGATGTTGATAATTGTAAGGTTCGGTAGGACAATTAATCACTACTGCTTCTTCTTCACTAATACACTTCCAGCCGTGATAAACCTCTTTTGGCACCTGCACCAAAAGTGGATTGTGTTCGCCGATAAAGAATTCGTCCAATTCCCCCTTAGTAGATGAATCCTCTCGTCCATCATACAAAACTAATTTTATCATTCCTTTTACACAGACAATATTATCAGTCTGCTTTCGGTGAAGGTGCCAGGCTTTAACCACACCGGGATAAGTCGTTGTCATGTAGACTTGTCCAAATTTTTCAAAAATCTCATCATCACTGCGTAGCATTTCCATCAGACGCCCACGTTCGTCAGGAATAACTTTTAATTTTTTGGTTTTAACTCCTTCAATCATATTTCTTCCCCCCAAAAGTTACTAAAAGAGCTCATAGCTCATAGTTCATAGTAAAAAAGACTACCAAGCACAAACTATCTATGGACTATGAACTATCAACTATGAACTGTACTTCTCACGCCACCAATCAAGCAAATCTCTCAGAGTTTGAGTAAAAGGAATCTGAGGAGACCAATTAGTCTTCCTGCTAAATTTTGTGCCATCGCCAGCAAGAACAGAAATATCACTTGGACGCATTCTACTTAAATCTTGTTTTATAGCAATCTCTTTTTTAGTAAATGAAAGGAGAATTTTCAAAGTCTCACCAATAGTGATAGTTTTACCAGAACAGATATTATATGCTTCTCCGGGTTCGCCTTTAGTCAAAGCCAACTGATAGGCTTTGACGATATCCCGCACATCAGTGAAGTCACGTCTGACTTCCAGATTTCCTACTTCAATAACTGGTTCCTTTTCTCCTCTTTCTATCTCAGCAATTTGTTTAGCAAAATTTGGCAGCACAAAGACAGGATTCTGTCCAGGCCCTGTATGTGGGAAAGGTCTCACCCGAATGATAAAAAGTCCAAAGCTACGCCAGTATTGATAAGCCAGAAGGTCTTGAGCCGCTTTACTTGTTCCATAAGGGCTCACCGGATAAAAAATTTTTTCTTCTTTCGTCGGCAAATCACTCCCCTCACATACGCCGTAGACTTCACACGAACTTATCACTAAGGTTTTGGCCTCAGGCGAATATTTCAGAATGTTTTCTAATAGATTAAGTGTCCCCATCACATTGATTTCAAAGGTGCTCTTTGAGTCCTTAAACGAGTAAGCCCCAGAACTCTGGGCCGCTAAATGATAAACCTGTTCCGGTTTGACTTCTTTGAGAATACCCGCAATTTCATCTTGATTTCTAATATCACAACGGAAAAGTGTGCATTTCTTTTTTAAGTCACCCATTGTTTCTTCAGCGAAAAAACTACCAAAGACTTCTTCTCCTTTTCCGAGTAAATCTAAAGCCAGATGATGCCCGGCGAAACCTTCAATTCCGGTGATAAACACTTTCATTTTAGGTTCTCTCCATTTTTTCTACATCAAAATCAATCGTGTGGGTCCTCCAAAAGTTTAAGAGGTCTTTTAGAGTTTGTTCAAAAGGAATTTCAGGTTTCCAGCCGGTTCTTTGAGAAAACTTACTATGGTCACCAATCAAGCGGGGGACATCTGAAGGACGCAGTCTGGTTGAGTCTTGCCGTACCTCTACTTTTACTTCGGTGTAAGAAAGAAGAATATCTAAGAGCTGTTTGATTTTATATCCTTTCCCTAAACAAATATTATAGACTTCGCCCGGCTCTCCTTTTTCCAGGGATAACCAATATCCTCTAACCATATCCCGCACATCAGTAAAATCCCTGACTGCTTCAAGATTACCCACATAGATAACGGGTTCTCGTTTGCCCTTTTCAATATCGGCAATTTGCTTAGCAAAATCAGAACTGGCGAAGACAGGTGCCCTTCTTGGGCCAGTGTGATTAAACCCTCGGGTGCGAACAATGTTCATTCTGTAACTCATAAAATATTGATAGCCTAAGAGGTCTTGTCCGACTTTGCTCACAGCATAAGGACTCAATGGCCGTAATGAATTAGTTTCTTTGATAGGAACTTCCTCTGGATAAACCATTCCATATTCTTCACTTGAGCAAGCAATTTGAATCCAGGGATTAATTCCAATTCTACGAATAGCTTCAAAGATGTTCAATTCGCCTATAACATTTGTTATCAATGATTCAGCCGGTGCGTGCCAGGAGGTAGGCACAAAGCTCTGCGCCGCCAGATGAAAGATGCGGTCTGGTCTGACTCTTTCTAACACATCTCGCACTGAAGATGCATCCCGTAAATCGCATTCGTAGAGAGTAACTTTGTCTCGGAAATGCTCAATATTTTCGGTACGGCTTCTCCAACGCTGAATTCCGTAAATTTCCATATTATCAAAATTCAAAAGATAGTCAGCCAGATGACTGCCGGCAAATCCTGTAATACCAGTAATTAAAACTTTCATCTTCACCTCATTGAAATAGAGTTTGTAGAGTTCCTTGAGTTCGTAGAGTTCGCTGAGCTCTAAACTTTGAGAACTTTGTTAACTAGTTTTTTAAATTCACGGGCTCTCTTTGTTAAATCATCCGCTTCCAAGAGTCCTGAAACAATGGCTACACCATCGGCTCCGGCTTTCATCGCTTCCACTACATTTTCTAATTTAATCCCTCCAATAGCTATCAGTGGTAAACTACTTTCTTTCTTGATTTGTCTGAGAGTTTTCAACCCTACAACTTTAATGTCTTTTTTTGTCATTGTTGGAAAAATTGACCCTACCGCTAAATAATCAGCACCCTCTTTTTCTGCCTGTTTGGCTTCTTTAAGATTGTGAACAGTAACACCAATGATTTTTTCTTTTAGAAGTTTTCTGGCAAAATAAACTGGCAAATCATCTTGTCCCAGATGAACGCCATCGGCCTTGACGGCTAAGGCAATATCTACTCTATCATTAATCAAAAAAGGAATCTTTTTTTCTTTGGTAACTTCTCGCAGAATTAATGCTTCTCTGACAAACTCTCTGGTAGAATTTTCCTTATCTCTCAACTGGATTAGGTCTACCCCCCCCGCAATTAGGTCTAACACAGTCTTCTTTAGATTTCTTGCACCTAAAAACTCTGCCTCAATAATGGCATAAAGAGCAAAGTGAAACATAAAGAGCCGCATTCCGCTCACCGCTTCACGTCCTCTGCACTCCGCTATCCGCTTAACTACCTTTAACAGCGGTTAGCGGTCAGCGGTAGGCGGTGGGCGAGATTCATCCTAATCGTGCTGAGATAAGTCCTGCCACTTTCTTTCCCGAAAGAAGCATTCCTCCAAAAATCGGTCCCATTCGTGGCCCACCGAAAACAGCATTAGCCGCCATCCCGGTTACATAAACTCCAGGGAAAAATTCTTTGGTATTTCTCAGAATTTCTTTTTCCCCTCTTTCTGCCCACATTGGTCTTTCACCTTCTACTTTTCCTGAAGGTGTAAGAAGTTTTACATTACCTTTCCGCTCAATAATTTTGGCTACTTCTGCCGGATGACCGGTGGCTTCTAAGATAATACGGGCCCGAATAGTCAACGGGTCAACATGCAAATTGGCTATTTCTACGGCGCTCCAATTCAAGACAAGCCCCATCACTTTTCCTTTCTGAAGCATTACATCTTCTACACTCAGTAAATTAAAAATCTTTGCTCCAGCTTGACAGGCTTTGGCACACAAGGTAGAAACTGTTTCAATAGCCTCAGCGGTATAATAACCTTTTTGATATTTAAGAGAACGAATACCAAACTCATCAAGAATCTGTTTCCCTTCTTTTTGAACGACGATTTCATTAAACATCATCCCACCACCCCACATTCCACCGCCCACCGAGAGTTTTCTTTCAAAAAGAGCGACTTTGATTTTACTTTTGGCTAAATAATAAGCCGCTACCAATCCTGCCGGTCCTCCACCGGCAATGGCTACATCAACTTTTAAGTAGTCCTTCAATTTCTGCGAGTACCGCTCAATAATAGCTGAAGAAATAATCATATCATCAAGCATTTTCCCCTCTTATAATTCTTCCCTCCTTAAGAATAGGAACCACTTTCAGACTATTTACCCGACTGGCTATTTTCAAATCTTCTCCTAATCCTAAACTAATAAGGTATTGGCCATGTTTTGATTCGCAAAGCACCTGGTATAAATCTTTCTCATATTGTTTATAGAGTAAAAGAGAAACTTTTACCGCATCGTTTGATTCTTTTAATTTTATTTCGGAGAGAAGCATTCCGGCACAAACAACATCCTCCAAAGCAAAGCGACCAAGTTTACCACTGCAAAGAATTGTCAATTCTTCTATCTCTTTGGTTTTAATGGATTTGACAATTGCCGACAAATTAACAAACGAACCAATCAGGACTTTTTCCGCCCCTTTTGTCTTTGATAGAGCAAAAGTTCCATTAGTAGTGGTCATAATTAAGGTTTTATCTTTAACTACTTCTGGGGTGAATTCTAAAGGAGAGTTACCTAAATCAAAGGCATTGATTTTTTTCCCCTCTCTTTCTCCGCAGAGCAATGCGTTTTCGCGACCAATTCTTTCGGCTAATTTTGCGGCTTCTTCAATACTCACCAGAGGAATAATCTCTTTACAATCATTTTGTAAGGCATAAGCAATGGTAGTAGCCGCTCGCAAAACATCAATCACAATGACGGTTCTATCATTTAAAATTCCTTCTTCACATTCATTGGGCGTGAAGAATAAATCTATTTTTTTCATTTTCTAATTCGTCGCTCCTCTTCAAAATATCTACCCAAGAAGAATCCAATCACTATTAAAAAAACAATAAGTATTGTTTTCCAAAAACCAAAAATGGCTAAACACAAACCTAACAGTCCTCCTAAACTCAGTCCAATAATTTTCCCAGAGTTAAATTTTTCTATCATCTTGTTTCCTCCAGAGTTCTTTATATAGTTATTCAATTTAGCCACGAATTTTTTAGTCCACAATCAACGGTCAATAGTCCACAGATAAAATATTTGCTGTTGACTATGGACTATGATGTGTGGACTATCTTTTTTGTGTTCACCCCATAAGAGACCGAAGGTCTTACGGGGTTAATTCGTGATTTCCATTTTTTGTATTTTCTCTAGGAAGCCTGTATCCACTTCACCCTTGTTAAATTGCTCATCTTGTAAAACTTTTTGATGAAAAGGAATAGTTGTTTTTACACCTTCAATGATACATTCTTCTAAAGCCCGCCGCATCCGAGCAATGGCTTCTTCTCTATTTTTGCCATGAGTAATAAGTTTAGCAATCATAGAATCATAATATGGCGGAATGGTATATTCAGCATAGACATGTGAATCAACTCTAACTCCAGGGCCGCCGGGTAAGTGAAAACTGGTAACTTTGCCAGGGAAGGGAGCAAAACCTTTTTCTGGATCCTCAGCATTAATCCGGCATTCAATAGCATGCCCTCTGAGGCTGATTTCTTTTTGGATAAGAGTAGGATTTATTTTTTCTCTCGCAGCAATTTTAATTTGTTCCTTAACAATATCCAAACCAGTAACGAACTCGGTCACTGGATGTTCTACCTGAATCCGGGTGTTCATTTCCATAAAATAAAAATTTTTATCTTGGTCAAGCAGAAATTCCATAGTGCCGGCGCTTTCATAGCCAACTGCTTTTGCTCCTTTCACGGCTAATTCACCAATTTTTTGTCTAAGTTCTGGTGTCAAGGCCGGTGATGGTGATTCTTCTAAAAGTTTTTGATGTCGACGTTGCAGAGAGCAATCCCTTTCCCCCAGATGAATCACATTTCCAAAATTATCTCCTAAGAGTTGAAATTCAATATGTCTCGGTCGGAGGAGATACTTTTCAAGGTAAAGTCCTCCATTGCCAAAAGCGGCTTGGGCTTCTGCTTGGGCCATCTGGAATCCATTTTCAAAATTCCTTTCCTCCTCCACCAGGCGCATTCCCTTTCCTCCTCCGCCGGCAGCGGCTTTAATCATTACTGGAAAACCAATTTCTCTGGCAATGGCTAAACCTTCTTTCCAACTTTTCACTATTCCATCAGTTCCTGGAATAATTGGCAAGCCAGCTTTTTTCATTGTCTGACGGGCATAAGCCTTATCACCCATTTTTTTAATTGTTTCGGCAGAAGGTCCGATAAATTTTATTCCAGAAGTCTCACAAATTTCCGCAAAATCTGGGTTCTCCGCCAGAAAACCATACCCCGGATGAATTGCCTCAGCTGCCGTAATTTCAGCCGCACTGATAATCCGTGAAACATTCAAATAACTCTCCCGCGCAGGTGGTTTACCGATACAAACTTCTTCATCAGCAAAGCGAATGTGTAAGGAATCTCTATCAGCTTCAGAATAGACGGCTACTGTCTTAGTCCCTAATTCTTTACAGGCTCTGATAATTCTCAAAGCAATTTCTCCACGATTGGCAATTAAAATTTTCTTAAACATTATTTTTCTCTTCAAAATAAACCACGAGGACATGAAATGATAATATGCTGATAAGCTTATATGCTGATATGGAATGAAAAACTTCTATACATATCAGCATATCACCGTATTAACACTGTGTTTTCTACATTTCGTGTTTTTCCGCCGGAGGCGGACCTGCCTATGGCATGGCGTGGTGCTTATTGGGATTTCTTCCCCTCAAAATGCTCCCAGGTTTTAGCCTCAGCGGCTCCTTGAATTCCTCTAAGACGAAGTTTGAATTCATCTGGATTAGTCACATTCTGAATGGCTACATCGTAAGTAACTCTGCCTTCTTTGTAATGTTTCATAATTGACTGGTCAAAGGTTTGCATCCCATATTGTAGTCCATCCTCAATCAGTTCTGGAATAAGCAATGTTTTCATAGGGTCTAACAGATACTCACGGACTGTCGGCGTGGCGATTAAGATTTCCACGGCCGGAACTCGGCCTTTACCATCGGCTCGGGGAAGAAGCCGAAGTGAAACTGCGGCTACTAAAGTTGAAGATAACAAAACTCTGATATGTTCGTGTTGATGTGGAGGATAAAATGAAATGATGCGATTGATTGTTTCAGTGGCATTTAGAGTATGCAAAGTGCTCATCACTAAATGTCCAGTATCGGCTGCCTGAACCGCCGTGGCGATGGTAGATTTATCGCGAATTTCTCCAATTAGAATTACATCTGGATCTTGTCGCATTACATGCTTTAAGGCAGCCGCAAAGGAATCAGTATCAGTACCCAATTCTCTTTGGCTGATGATTGATTTCTTGTCCCGGAAAAGAAACTCTATGGGGTCTTCAACGGTGATGATATTTTTGCTAATATTTTCATTTATCTGTTCTATCATCGCCGCTAAAGTCGTGGATTTTCCGCTTCCAGTTGTTCCGGTTACTAAAATCAATCCCCGTTGAGCAACAGCTAAATCCTTAACAATAGAAGGAAGGTTGAGCTCATCAATATGCAGAATAGAGATAGGAATAGCTCGTAAAGCCAGAGCGATACTTCCTCTTTGCATATAGGCATTTACCCGAAATCTCCCCAAACCGGAAACACCAATAGCAAAATCCAACTCTTTATTTCTGGCGAATGTATCTTGCATTTCCTTGGGCATCAGTTGAAAAGCAATCTGCCGCAGTTCTTCAGGAGAAAGAGGATTTTCTTTAAGTGAATGGAGCGAACCATCAATGCGAAGAATTGGTGATAGTCCAGCCTTTAGATGAAGGTCAGAAGCACCATCTTTAACCATTTTTTCTAACATTTGTTTCAGTTCCATACTCAAGACTCCAAATTGTTTGATTGCTTGCTAATGATTATAAATCTTTCACTCCTCATTTGTCAAGGAAAATCCTTCAACCACTGAAGACACTGAATACACAGAAAAATAAGATCTTCTTTATCTTTGGATTAAAAAACTCTTCAGTGATTTCAGTGCCCTCAGTGGTTTATACTTTCCTATGCGATCAAGGAAATTTATAACCACTGGGCTCAGAGCGAGGTTAAGGTGTTATATCTTATCTCTCTCAACCTTATTTTCACTTCAGTGATTTATAATTTCCTATGCCATCAAGAAAAATCAAGATACTTGTAAAAATCTTAAACCACAGAGATTATTGGTTATTTAAATCTATGTCCTCTGTGGTTTTTGAGAGCGATTGCTTTACAATTTTTGACATTTAGGGCAAAAATAGGTGCCTCTACCTTCTAAATCCATCCTTTCTATTTTTCCACCGCATTTATGACATCGTTTTCCCTCAAACCCATAAACCTTTAAGGCAAAACCGTATTTTCCTCTTTCTCCTGACAAGTTGCGATAGGTGTTAACCGAAGTGCCACGCGCAGCAATAGCTTTTCTGAGGGTATCTCTGATTCCTTGATACAAGCGAGATGCCTCTGCTTTTTTGATACTCGTCGTTATCCTAACAGGATGAACTTTCGTTTGATAAAGCACCTCATTTACATAAATATTTCCCAGTCCAGCCACAAATCCTTGGTCTAACAGAATAGATTTAATCTTTCTCTTTTTGTTTTTCATTCTCTGGTAGAAAGAATCAAATGTAAATTCTTTTTGTAAAGGTTCAGGACCAAGATTAGCCATAGCCGCAATTTCTGCCAGCGAAGAGACCAGATATAAGGCACCAAATTTGCGTCTATCAAGAAACCGTAAGGAATAATCATTGTCCAGCTTGAATATAATACGGGTCTGTTTCGTCAGAGGCACGGAAGAAAGAAGATAAAGTAAAACTCCAGTAAGTTTGAGATGAATAACAAGAACTTTTCCTGAATTCAAACAAAAAATCAAATACTTCCCTCGTCGTCTAACTTCTTCAAATTTCCTATTCGTAACTTCTTCAATAAAGACCTGTGCGGTAGGGTTCTTAATCAATTTTGGTTCAAGAATTTTCAATTTGATAATTCTTCTACCAATTATCTTTTTTCTCAAATCCTGACAGATTGTTTCTACTTCAGGTAGCTCCGGCATTTTCTTTTTCAGTCAGTTTACCAATTTCTCTTTCCAGTGCCTCCAATTCGGCCAAGAGGTCTTGTTCCTCTTTCACTTTAATGGTAGGGGGTAACTCTTCTTTAAGTTTTTTCTCTAGTTCTTCTACCTCAGTCAAAAGCGCGCCTTTTGGCATTTCCGGAGGAGCCTCCAAAGGCTTCTCAATTGGTTCTGCAATTGAGGGAGGTAATGGCAATTTTTTTTCTAACTCTTCTATTTCTGCTACAAGTTCGCTCTTTGGCACTTCTACCTCTGGCACAACTTCCCCCAAAGGCCCCCCACCAAAGGCGGAGGCAGGCTCGCCCGTAGGGCTCGCCCGTTGGGCTACGCCCGAAGGCTGAAGTCTCACTGATAAGGGTTTTTCTATAAGCGAAGGGAAAGGAACTTCTTTTTCCTTAGACTGTCTTAAGGTCAAACGCTCGTATTCCTCTCTCAATTCCATATTTTGTTGTAAAAGTTGGCTGTGAGCGACTTGCAACCTTTTTAGTTGTTCTTCTAATTCTTGATTACGTCGCATTACCTCTTGCAAAGCCGGAGAAAAACCAGGACGGGCAATAATCTCTTCAAATTCACGGGTCTTGCGGTCATAGTTTAATTTTAACTCAGCATATTGTTGTAAGAGATGGTCGTGGCTACCTTCTAATCTCTTTAATTCCTGTTCCAATTCTTGATTTCTTTGTAGACTATTTCTATATTTTTCTTCTAATTTAGCTTTGACTTTTGTCCATTCAATTTCAGGTGCTGGTTGTGGAGGAACCACACTCACTGGTTCAGCGAGAGGAGGCATCTTTTTCTCAACAGTTACCCCTGGAACAGGAAAACGAGGGGGCGGTGCCGGTTTTGGCGCCTCTAGCGGTGGAACAACTGAAAGCGGAGGAACTTGAGAAACCGACGGTTGTTCAGGTTCACGGATCATTATTCGGTCAAAAACTGACTCTACTAATTCATCTACTTCTTTGAAAGTCTTTCCTTTGAGGGGATGCTCCGGTGGAGTAACTACAGGATGTATCGCCGGGGAAGAAGGTACCTCTTTTCCTTCAGAAACAACAGGTTTTGGGGGAGCAGTCGTCGGTGGACGAACTCCTCCTCCCATCCTTCTCAGCCATTCGCTGAACCTATCGGCTGAACCACTATCTGTTGGTTTCTTTTCAGGTATCATTTTAGCCTCATGGTTTGCTGCTTTTCTGCTTAGCTTGTAGAGTTCTCTCTAAAATTGCAATTATTATTTTATCCTTCTCACTAATTGTCTCTTTCTTAATTTCTATCAAAGTTTCAAGTTTCAGCACATGCAGTTGAAGTCTGCCCACTTTTAATACAATAGTATATTTCAGCAAGTCGTTGTAGGTGTGACCGACCCCTATAGTCCCGAGAAGGTCAAGGGGACCAAATTTTGTCGTGAGCAGGTGATGTCCTGAAGATGAAAGATGGGCTAAGCCCGGTTTCAATCGTTGAATTCCGCGTCCACGATAGTAAGCTTCCAATTCTTCAAGGGCTAACATGAGGTGACCGAGATTGCTTTGGGAACGAGAATAAACCAAATCAAGATCAAAGGTTGTCACCGGCGCACCATGAAGGACTGCACAAATACCACCTACCACTATAAAATCCACTTTATGCCTTGATAGAACCTTTAGGATTTCCAGAAAATCAGGAGTTGGTCTTTCCACCACGCAATCTCATAATTGACTGAATATTCTGCTGTAATGTCTTCAAACGTTCAGTAGGCGTCAGAGAAAGCATCCATCTAATCAGGGTAAAGTCTATACCATCCTTACTATACATTTCACCTTTAAAACAAGGCGCTTTTTGAGAATCTAGCAGTCTTGTGTCTTTTCGTTTTTTCATTTCCCGCATAGGAAATTATATTTGACAGGACGCTGTCGTCCAAAGTCCCGATGGAATCGGGGCGTCGGACGATTAACAGGATTTTTCTTTGTTTTAGGGTTTTAAATACAACATATTTTTATCCTGTAAATCCTGTCAAAATGGTTTGGTTTTTCATTTACCACAACACTTTTTATATTTTTTCCCACTCCCACAGGGACAAGGGTCATTCCTTCCTATCTTGGGACTGTCTCTTACGACAGGAGAGATTCTTGGTTTTTCCTCAGACAAATCTTGTCTTGCTTGTCTTTGAGCGCGAATTTTAGCTGCTGCTACTACTGGGGTCGCTGCCCTTTCCTCTTCTTCTTTTCTCTCATAGCCAGCAAATTCTGGCTTAAAAGTCAAAATCCTGGCAGGAACTTTGACTTGCGGTTCTTCAGCAGTTCTTATTTCTGTGCGAAAGATTTTTTCTACAATTTCAGAATTAATGGTTTCAGTCAACTCCATAAACATTGCATAACTTTCCTGCTTGTATTCTATCAGCGGGTCTTTTTGACCATAAGCTCTTAGACCAATCCCCTCTTTTAGCATATCCAAAGAATAGAGATGGTCTCTCCATTTAGTATCAATCACTTGTAACATCACAAATTGTTCTAACCGCCGCATCATTTCTGAAGCGATGATTTCTTCCTTGAATTCATATTGTTTCTCTGTTAATTCAAGTAATCTCTCTCGTAAATCGTCTACTTTCAGAGAATGCATTTCCTCCGGAGAAATAGAAAAATCCAGAAGGAAAAGCCGGCGCAGGTCTTCTTGCAAATCGTGCCAATTCCAATTTTCGGGATATTCTTTAGGATTAGTGTAGACAGAAAGTTTAACATCAATTGTCTCTTCAATCATTCCAAAAATTCTTTCTTTCAAATTCTTTCCTTCTAAAACCTGGCGGCGCAAGGCGTAGATGACTTCTCTTTGCTTGTTCATCACATCATCATATTCCAAGAGATGTTTTCTAATGTCAAAGTTATGTTCTTCTACCCTCTTTTGAGCCGCTCCAATTTGGCGAGTCAACAGCGGATGTGTCAATACTTCTCCTTCTTCAGCTCCCATTCGGTCCATAATTCCAGCAATACGGTCAGAACCGAAGAGTCGCATTAAATCATCTTCTAAAGAAAGATAGAATCTGGAAGAACCAGGGTCCCCTTGTCGTCCCGACCTTCCTCTTAACTGTCTATCAATCCTTCTGGCCTCGTGTCTTTCCGTGCCAATAATGTGTAACCCACAAGGCACCTCTCCGAAACAGTGATTTTCATTTTTGCAAGTTCCTTTATTGTCGCTTGGTAAAAGACAGCACTTTTCAGACTTAACTACACCTTCTCCCAATTTAATGTCTGTGCCTCTTCCAGCCATATTAGTAGCAATGGTTACTGTCCCTGGTTGACCAGCAAAGGCAACAATTTCTGCTTCTTTTTGATGATATTTGGCATTTAAGACTGAATGCTTTATTCCCTTGCGTTGTAACATTCTGCTTAAGGTTTCTGAAACATCTACAGAAACAGTACCAACCAGAACTGGACGGTTAGCTTGGTGCATCTCCTCAATTTCTTTCAATACAGCATTATACTTTTCTCGTTTAGTCCGGTAGATTACATCCTGATAATCAATGCGCCGCACCGGCTCATTAGTAGGAATGACTACTACATCAAGTTTATAGATATGCCAGAATTCATTTGCCTCGGTTTCAGCCGTGCCAGTCATTCCGGCTAATTTTTCATAAAGTCTAAAGTAGTTTTGAATGGTAATCGTCGCTAGAGTCTGCGTTTCTCTCTCAATCATCACGCCTTCTTTCGCTTCCAGAGCCTGATGCAATCCGTCACTGTAGCGTCTACCCGGCATCAATCTACCAGTGAATTCATCAACGATGAGAATTTTACCATCACTAACTACATATTCCACATCTTTTTCAAAAAGTGAATATGCCCGCAAAAGCTGTGAAATATTTTGAATCTTCTCGCTTCTTTCAGAAAATAGATTTTCCAATTTTTCCTTGGCTTCTAATTTTTCCTTTGGAGAAAGGGAACCATCGACATCAATTTTATGAATCTCTTCGGCTAAATCAGGAATGACAAAGAGATTTGGGTCTTTTGGTGAGAGAAATTGCCTTCCTCTTTCCGTCAAATCAACGACATTTGATTTTTCATCAATAGCAAAATATAAATCAGCATCAAGTTCATGCATCTTTTTATCGCGCAAATAATCAAGTTCAACACGATTGATTAATTTTTTAATTCCCACTCCTTGCAAAAGTTTCATTAATCGCTTGTTCTTGGGAGCACCCCGTTGTGCCTGCAAGAGTTTGATGCCAGCCTCGTATTCTTTGCCTTCGTCAAGTATTTTTTCAGCCTCAGCCACAAAACGGTTGACTAACAAAGTTTGCGTTTCCACTAATCTCTGCACCGGCCTTTTGACTTCATCATAGCGATGGGTTGAATGTTCTACCGGTCCAGAAATAATCAGTGGTGTTCTTGCTTCATCAATTAAAACGCTATCTACTTCATCAACGATGGCGTAGTAATGTCCTCGCTGAACACAATCTTCCAAACGGATTGCCATATTATCTCGCAGATAATCAAAACCGAATTCATTATTTGTTCCGTAGGTGATGTCGCAATTATATTGGATTTTTCTTTCTTCTGGGGCCATCTCTTGTTGAATGCAACCAACGGTTAGACCTAAGAATTTGTAGATTTCACCCATCCATTGAGTATCGCGTTTGGCTAAGTAATCATTCACTGTTACTAAATGGGCTCCTTTGCCAGTGAGGGCATTTAAATAGAGAGGCATTGTTGCTACCAAAGTCTTTCCTTCACCCGTAGCCATTTCTGCAATTTTGCCCTCATGGAGAACTATGGCTCCCATTAACTGCACATCAAACGGAACCATATCCCAGGTAATTTCTATGCCACAGACATCCCACTTTTTACCTAACAACCTCCGGCAAGTTTCCTTTACCGCTGCATAGGCTTCGGGCAGAAGACTATCAAGTGTCTCATCATTGTTCAATCTGTCTTTGAATTCCTTGGTCTTGTTCTGCAATTCAGAATCAGTTAGATTTTTGTAGTCTTCAAAGTAGTCGTTGATTTCATCAACGATTGGGCGCATCTGTCGATAATCGTGTTCGTATTTACCACCGAAAATTTTTCTAACAATACTCCCGAGCATTTTTTCCTCACGCAATACGATTACAGCGATAATTTAGACGATGCCAGCGATAACATCAAACGTCTTATTTCACATCTTATTTTGTTAGTTAAAGGATTTCTATCGCTGATCGTATCTTTTCATCTCTATAATCGTGTTTAGCTTTTTCTAAAAATAACTACCAGCCATGAACTACGAACTATAAACCATAAACTATAAACGATAAACTATAAACTATGTTTATTTTTCTCTTACGGCGTATGACGGCCGTTCTGAAATTTTTCTATCAATTCTTTCTATAAGTTCCTTATTTGCCCGACTTTCTTCTAGGATTAGTTCTGAAAGTTTGTTTAGCATCTCTGTCTGCTTATTCAATGTCTCTGTTTGTTTATTTAATGTCTCTGTTTGTTTATTTAATATATCTGTGTGCTTGTCTAAAATCTCTGTGTGTCTCTTGTCCATTTCCTTCATATATTCTGTAATCTTATTTAAAGTAGCACTCTGTTGTTTAGTGGTTTCATTTATTTCACGAATAAGGCTTCTTGTCCCATTAAAAACAAAGATGGCTACTCCGCTTACACTTGCTACTGTGCCAACAATTGTAATTATTATTCCCAGGACTGGATCCATTTTTTATCTCCCCTATTATTTTGTTTTTGATTTTTCTATTTTGGGTAACTTAAATTTCCCTCTGCCCACCAGAGAGGAAATATTTTTACCCTGTAGTTATGGAGTCTCTATCGCTGTAATTGTATCTTTTCCGCCTAAGGCGGACCAGCCTTTGGCTGACATCTCCGTAATCGTGTCTAGCTTTTTTAAAAATTATACCACAATTTCAAAGAATTTGCAAGAAAAAATGTAGGGGTTTGATTAATCAAACCCCTGCGTTAGACGACCCAGGTCTATTTTAAAAGTAGCCGGAGACAACCTGTTTAAAATTTTTCATAACTGACAATTTCTGAGAGAGGTTTTCTCGGTCTTGGTTCAGGGATAACTGCCGGATAGCCTAAAGGAGTAAGCGCCACTACTCGGACATCTTCAGGGACATTAAGTAATTGTTTCACTTCCTTTTCCTTGAAGGAACCAATCCAACAGGTTCCGAGTCCTTCAGCCACCGCCGCCAGCATTAGGTGTTCAAAGACAATTGCCAGGTCAATGGCAAAAGAAGACATATAGCCACCCATTCTCCCATAAGCGATTTTTTCCAGAGCACATCCTACAATAACTACTGGGGCTTCACCGACAAATGCTTGATTATTGCAAGCAGGAACTAATTTCTTTATAAGTTCTTGATTTCTTACTACAATAAATTTCCAGGGCTGAATATTCTTTGCCGAGGGAGCTAGACGCATTGCTTCTAAGATGCGCCGCAATTTATCTTCGGGAATAGGGTCAGGCTTGTAAGCCCTCACACTGCGTCTTGTTCTGATAGCTTCGTAAATGTCCATTTTTCTGTTTCCTTTGTTATTTGCTTTTTGCTCTTTGCTATTTGCTATTTGATTTTAGTCTGGCACCCCCTGGGAGACTTGAACTCCCACCACAGGCTCCGGAGGCCTGCACTCTATCCAATTGAGCTAAGGGGGCATAAGTTCATTGGGTTTGTTGGGTTCATTGGGTTTGTTGGGTTCATTGGGTTTGTTGGGTTCATTGGGTTTGTTGGGTCAACTCAATAAACCGTGTAAACCCGATAAACCAATCTAACTAAAGGGGCTCATATAGGTAATCCTTAAAATTCGGCTGGTTCTGGCTGAAGGCTCGTCATCAAATCCGTTTTTCAATATGTTTTTGAAATCAAATTCTAAACTTAATCTCTTGGCAAATGTCCAACGAAGTCCCAAATTGAGATAACCTTTACCTTCACCAAAAAGACTGTCCTTCTTGTCATCGTTGAAAGCTAAGTCATACTCTCCTACTAAGTAAAGTTCTGGATTGATACTCTTTTCTAAGCCCACAAAAAATGAAATTTGATTATCCTGGTCTTTTTTCTCTAAAAGAGAGTAGTTTGCCCCGGCGTGAACTGAAAGTCGCCCGAGGAAAATATAGTTTTTACTGGCAATACCATAGAAGCCTTTTGACTTGATGGTGTAGCGTTCTAATGGTTCATAATATTCGCCATAGCCTTGAGAGTCAAAACCCAAGGCAATGGCTGGACCCAAGAAACTCTCTTCAAAAAGGCGATACTTTGCCTGAAAGGCTGGATAGTGTGGATTCCAGGTCGGTTTGCCATAGCCAATGATGTTAAACCCTCCGTAAGAAAAACCGACTGAGAGTCTGTCTAAAAGTCCGATAGAAAGAGCACCTAAAAAACCTCCGCCAGGCTGCATCCTTAATTCCAGGTAGTAATTGGCTTTTGGTGGAAGTCCAGCGGTAGGTGAATCAATCAATCTTTCTGATTGAAATTCTTCGGCACTGGCAGGAACTAAGATAAGGAACCACAGAAGAACAGAAGCACCGAAGAACGAAAGGACGAAAAATGACCTTTTTGTTCCTGAGTTTCTAGGTTTTTCAGTTTTTAAGTTTTTTTTGTTCATTCTACCTCCTTTTTTGTTAATGGTTACCGGTTGAATGCAAAATAAAAGTGAGCAGCTAATTTTTAAGTAATTCTTGAATTTTTTCTTTTGATTTTGAGTTGATTTCAAATAATAAATTTTTAATAATTTCAGATTTTTGTTCTTTCTCAAA
>JBFLXN010000041.1:0-18356 GCA_040755715.1 Candidatus Edwardsiibacteriota bacterium | reverse complement strand
GGAATTTATCGTTCTCGCAAAGGAAAAAGAAAATAAGAATAGAAAATGTCAAAGAGCAAAAACTTTGGCTTCCCTTATCAGGAACCAGTTATATTGAAGTCTCTATTTTTCACCAGTAACTATTATAATGTTCACCGCAGAGACGCGGAGAAATTCATTTCAAAATTATCAATGCAAAACTATTCCCGATTATTTATCGGGACTAATTGCTAATTTTGCAATTTCCAATGAGATTATTCCTCTATGGTCTCTGCATCTTCGCGGTGAGTCTTATAGGATGTGTGTTTCAAGATTTGTTTGGTCCGAGAATAACAAGAGAAAGAAGTTCCTTTCTTAAAAGGGAGTCGGCTAAATGCAAAACCTCTTCTTCTCTTACCGCATCAATTTCTTTTATAGTTTCGTCCAACGGACAATACTTTTGCAGGTTTATTTCCATTTTAGCCAGACGCATCATTCGGTTAGAAGTACTCTCTAAGCCAAGCATCAGCCCGCCTTTAAGTTGGGCTTTAGCATGAGTGAGTTCATCTTTTTGTAGGCCATTCTGTCTCAATTGCTCAATTTCTTTGAAGACAAGGTCAATTGCTCTTTTACTCTGTTTGGGGTCAACTCCAAGATAAATTCCAAAAAGACCGGTATCTTGATAAAGTTCCGCATAAGAGAAAATAGTATAGGCTAATCCTTCTCTCTCTCTGACCTTTTGGAAGAGTCTGGAACTCATTCCACCGCCAAGAATAGTGCTTAAAAGAAGTAAGGCATAACGCTGTGGATGAGCGTAGGAAAGGGTGCGGGTGCCTAAACAGATGTGACTCTGGGAGATTTTCTTAGGAACTTTCTTTATTTCTGGTTTAAACGGAGGTAAGTCCACCGGCGGTAACTCTCTTCCCTCATTAAAAGAAAAAAAATTGGTAGCAAGTTCTAATAAGTAATTATGCTCTACATTCCCCGCTACTGCTACTACTGCATTTGAGGCGGTATAATTTCTCTGCCAGAAATCAATAAGTTTTTGCCGACTAAAATTCTGACAACTCTCTTTACTGCCCAATACCGGTCGGCCTAAGGGATGGTCTTTAAATAGAGTAGCGGCAAAGAGTTCGTGAACCAATTCGTCGGGTGTGTCTTCCAAACTCTTTATTTCTTCTAAGACGACTTTCTTCTCTCGTTCAATATCTTTAGGGTTATACAATGAGTGACAGATCAAATCTGAGATAACTTCAAGAGCCGAAGGCAAGTGTTCGTCTAAGGCCCGAGCATAAAAACAGGTCTCTTCTTTGGAAGCAAAAGCATCAAGATGTCCACCGATAGACTCAAGACTTTTGGCAATTTCTGGAGCCGTTCTTTTTTTGGTGCCTTTGAAGGACATATGCTCAATAAAATGGCAGAGACCGTTTTCCTCTTTCTTCTCATCTCGTGAGCCCTTGGCAATCCAAACGCCCACAGCTACAGAGCGCACCTGCGGCATCTTTTCACTAATTACTCTTAGTCCAGATAGTCCAGAAGGGAGAACTGTTTTTTCGTAAAGGGAATCCATACAAAATAAGCCTCGCTACGCTCAACAAGTAGCGAGTAGCCATACCTGTCTGCCCGTTCTTCCTTGAAGCAACCACAACGGCCAGGGAGGCAGGTCGCCTAAGGCGACAAGTAGAGAGAATATTATTAAAACTCTGAATCCTAAATTCTAAACTCTAAATAAACTCAAAACATCACCGCCTTTGGCGGGATCCCGCTATAGCGGGACAAAGCTCAAATTTTCTAAACTGTTTTGAGTTTTACTTTTTTGAATTTTGGATTTGTTTAGGATTTAGTGTTTAGAGTTTAGTGTTTTTTGAAATACTTGCTACTCTCCCTCGGCCGTAGCCCTCGGTGGTAACCCTTTGGGCATAGCCCAACGGGCGAGCCTACGGGTAAGACCTACGGGCGAGGCTACTCGCTACTGTTTTTTCAAATTCCTGTGCTTTTGTCTATTCAATCACCTTATAAACCACATCATGCTCACGGGCGTGCTCTTTCACTTTGATGCCGATGCTGGCTCCTTTCTCGGCTCTATTTACTGATTGATGCTCAATCTGCATTGACTCTACTTTCTGAGTGAAATCACTGCTGTGTCCTTTGATGTGAATAGTGTCTCCGATACTTAAATCGCCATCGGTCAGTTCAATTGCTGCCACTGAGATATGACCAAAATAGTGACTGACTCTCCCAATCTTTTGTTCTTCCATCTTTGCCTCCTTCCTATTTGCTATCTGCTATTCGCTTTTTGTGTTCATCATTCGGCATTCAGCGTCTAGCGTTTGACATTTTGCACTTAGCGTGATTATTCTCCTACTAAAAAAATAATTTCCTCAATTGCCTTCTTACCTATCTTTGTGTTTAATTTTTCTACAATCTGTGGTCGCAAGAATATCAATTGTTGCATCCAGACTGAACTTGAGACTTTTACAAAAAGTTTCCCTCTTTCAACCCGAAAAGGCAAGGTTTTCCCGGCAATGAGGGGTCCAACTACTTCTGGCCACTGCAAAATCGCTTCTTCTTCTTTGAGTTTCTTCTCAATACCTAAATCGGAAATTACTCTTTTTAAGATTGAGCCGACGGCTTCAGGTTTTTGCATAATAAATAAGCCCCTGCCTGGATTAATTTTATTTTGATTTAACATATAAATTGAATCACAACGGCCCCTGCATATTTCCTCATAAAGGGAAAATTTTTAAATAACTGCTCATCAAGTCGTTCTAACTTCTTCTGAAACCTCTTAAATATTTTGAAACGAAGAAGTTTAGAAAACAAGTAAAATTCCTTAAAGTAAGTGTTACGAAAGAATCTACTTAAGTATTTAATGTCACGATAAGTTAATGGCCCCCCTCCTGGCGATTCAAAACATTCTACCGGTATCAAACTTCTAATCCAAATTAAAAGTAATCTACTGTTCGCTAAGGGCTCAAGAAAAATAGCCTTTCCACCTTTCTTTAGGACTCTGGAAATCTCTTTGCCTGCTAATTGTAGCTGTAAATGATGTAATGCTCCGCGACCAACAACTATATCAAATTGAGCATCTCTAAAAGCCATCTGCTGAACTGACATTAAATATAATCTTACTTTATCTAAAACTTTATTCACTCTAGTATTTATTTTAGCTATCTCAAGCATTTTCTCTGAAATATCAATACCATGAACAATAGCACCACTCTTAGCATAAATTATTGAATCCGCTCCATTTCCGCAGCAACAATCAAGCACTTGTTTGTCTTGAATATTATCTAATAAAGAGTAAAAATAAGTATGCCTTGATGTCTGTTCATCGGGGCGATTATAAAGGAGCTGACTTTCATCAAAATTAGTTAGAAATTCTTCAGCTTTATGATTATAGAATTCTGCTTCTAAAAGATCTTTTTCTACTACATGGTCCAGTTTCCTCAACGGGTTATCGTACAATTTCAATATTCTTTCTCTTTGCTTCATCCCAGCGCCCTCTCTTTACAAAATGGCTTTTTGTCTCAGACAGAGCCCATTTTACCAGGTTAGAACAAACAGAACTCAAGAAGTAGTAAGATTACTCTTTGACATTTTCGTCACACTTTTCCGGAGAACTAAGATAATCCCTTTGGGATTCGCCTTTGGCGAAAAATTCCCAGCTTCCAGAATAGCGCAAAAATAGTTTAGCACAGTAATTTCAATTATGTCAATCCCTTTTTAATAAGACGCTGATTACGCAAAAGAACCACAGATTACCTAGATTAAAACCTTTGAAAATACTTACTCTGCATAATCCGCTATAAATCTGCGTAATCCCCATACTCAGAGAGCTCTCTTTACCCCGCACCCAGAAGGTTCCGTCATGTAGACGTGGATGAAGGGTGCAAAAATTCTGTTTCCCACAAAAGTCCTGCCCCCTGTGGGGGGTGCGGGGGTTTACCTAAAGGTTGTGACTCCTATCAAATATGAGATTAAAACAAATTCTAATAATAGTTACAAATAATAATAAAGTAGCCAAAGCCGTCAGTGGCAAAAACCCTAACGGTCTTCTTTCATATTTAGCCAGAAATCGCAAAAGATTATAGTGTAGAAAAAGAATCATCCTGATTTTGCTTTGGCAGGTGCTGGCACCCAAATGATGAATTATCTTGGCTTGGGGTAGAAAATAAATCTTCCAGCCCATCTCCTTCATCCGATAACACCAATCAACCTCATTAAAAAACATTGAAAATCGCTCATCCATCACTCCTATTTGCTCTACCACATCTTTCCTCACCATTAAGGCAGAACCCATGGGTTGGTCTACTTCTCTCAATTCATTATGAGAAAAATAACTCATCTTCCAGCGACCAAAAATTTTGTGTTTTGGAAAAAGGCGTGCCAATCCTAAAATTTCCCAGATTAGATTTTGATAAGAAGGAAATTCACGACAGGAAGACTGAATAGTTCCATCAGAATTAAGTAATTGAGGACCCAATATCCCCACTGTCGGATGACTTTCTAAAAAATTAATCATTTCCAAAAGAGCCCCGGGTAATATAATTGTATCCGGATTGAGAAGAAAAATATATTTGCCTTTAGCTAGCCTTAAGCCTTGATTGACCGCTTTAGCAAAGCCAAGATTTTGAGAATTCTCTACTATCTGGACAGTAGGGAAATCTTTCCTAAGAGCCTCTACACTTCCATCAGATGAGTGATTGTCCACTACAATGATTTCACCATTAAGACTATTCAATTCTCGTTCTGCCGAACGCAGGCAGGGCTTTATATATTTCTCACTTTGCCAGGTGACAATAATAACTGAAAGATTAAGCATAGATTAGAATCACTCTCTTCGTAAATATATTAGTTGTTCCCCGACTTCCTTATAAAATCTATAAGACTGATCGATCTCATCGGCAAATTTGACTGTCATCTCCTCATCAAAAACCAATACTTTTGCCCTTCGCTGTGAAATTATTTCAGTAATTTGCTTATCGTTAAGAATATGATATCGTGAATAGTCCTCTTCTTTCAGTCTATTTGTAAATTGATAACCACAGAATTCTGAATGGGAGACAGGCGGACGGTTGGCGAAAAAGACATATCCCGGCCACCAAGAGAGAACTGAGTCTTGAGGAGCAGAAACTTGTTGAACTGTCCTTGCTACCGCCATAACTTCTTTTATCTCCCACATCTTATCTTTCTCTCTAACACTTCCAATAAAAATCAGAATATATGGAAAGAGCATTATGAAGTAAAGGGCGGCAAACACAATTAAAAATAACTTCTTATTTAACCAAAGAAAATCCTGCTTTTCAAAGACTCGCTTTAACGCAGGAATCGTCATTATTAAGCAATATGGTATTATTTGCACAAAATATTGGGTTATTATCGGCGTCGCAAACAGATAAGTAATCACAATCACACCTGCAAAGGAAAATGCAATCAATGCAGTTCGGTCTTCTCTTCTCTTGCCACTCCAGGATTTCCTATCAAAGAAACTCATTTTTACCCCCCAGAATGCCAGAAGTGTTAGGATAAAGTTTTGTGCATGCGGTAGCAAATAGCGAGAAATAGCAGTAATCTTTTGCCAGAAAAGACTCTTTGGCTCCTGAACAGGATACCAGATTAGATGAAATATTAAATTGTTCATTACAAATGCCTCTGGGTCACGGAAAAAAAGATATAGACTTAAAGGAGATACAACGAGAACCCCTAAGATAAATATTGCAGAACTAAAGAGAAATTGTTTAAAAGAATGAGAGCCCACTGCATTCCAGATTACAAAAAGAGGAACCAAGGGAAGGACTGTCGCTCTGATGTTGAGCGCTATCCCTAAAAAAATTCCCGCCAGGAAAACTCGTCCGCAGATTACACGGATTTCTAAGGGATTGCGCAGAGTAAATATTTTCAAAGCTTTTAATCTGTGTAATCTGTGCTTTTTCTGCGTAATCGGCGATTTCTGGACTTTTTCAGAAATCTCTAAAAAATTCAAGTTAAGAAGAAAAAAACATAAGAAGGCAAAAAGGTCAGTCCAGGCAAAAACCTTGATTAGTGAATGACAAGTAAGAACATATCCATTAAAGGCATAAAGAAAAATTACACTGAGGGCCACCTCTCCCTCCCTCTGTGGGGGAGGGAAAAAGGGAGAGGTATTTCTATAGGCACAAACCATAATCACCAAACCTAAGCCGAAACTTAAAAAAATGAGAAAGAGCCTCAAAGTATGAAATGAAGAAATATTTAATTTCAGAAGACCTGCATAAATATAGGGCAAAAGCGGCATCTGGACATAGAAAAAATCAATGTAAGGAATTCTACCCTTACTCACTTGCCAGGATGCTTCCAAAAGAAGCCCTTCGTCAGCACCAATAAAGCGGAAGTGAACAAAAAGAAACAAAAGGATTAACTGAACAAAAAGAATTAAGATGAAAAGGAAGATAAAAAGACGCTTCATCTTTTTTCAATAGAGATTTCTGAGTTTAATTTAAAGAGGTTTCCCCAGAGACCTCATTAAAAACTTCTGCTAAATGTAAGGTCAAATTTTTTCTGTCAAATCTCTTTATGGCTGGTTTAAATGTTGGAAGAAACCCATTTGCATATTGATGATAATAAGAAAGAATCGCCTCCTTAATTCCTGAAATATCCTTTGGAGAAACTACTTTGCCTACTTTTAGTTCTTTGATTAAGTTGGCCGTTTCTCCCTCGGGGGTTATAGCTAAGATAGACTTGCCAGTTCCCAAATATTCATAAAGTTTGCCTCGTATTCTCATTTCTTCTTCTTCCATCGTCAGTAAGAGCAAAACATCAGAATCCGCTTCCGCTTGTAGACATTGTTGATGAGGTAGATATGGAATAAAACGGACGGTGTTTTCTAAACCAAATTCTCTTACTATTTCTTGCTCTTCCCTTTTGGCGACACCGATAAATTTTACTGCCATTTTGTTTTTAAACTCTGGATACTCTTCAAGAAGGGATTTAAGAGCTAAGAAGAAGTATTTAGCCGTAATTTCAATGAGTGCACCTGCATGAGTTACTGTAAAAACTTCAGTCCGATGAGGTATCACTCCTATGAAATCTTCTGAGTCAAAACCATGAGAAATCACGGTAAACTTTTGTTCAGGAAGAAAAGAATATTTCAAAATCCAATTTCTTTTCCAGAGTTCACTAATGGTGATAATTTGGTCCGCTTCTTGTAAAATTTTCCTTTCTAAAAATTCATTTGCTCTTTGATGAAACAAAGTAGGATAGGAAAGAAGAGGGCGCTGGGTCCAGAGGTCCCGAAAGTCAAGCACCAGTGGCTTTCCTGAACATTTTTTTAACAAATAACCAATCAAATGAGAAGTATAGGGGGGGGCAGTGGAATAAATAACATCTATTTCTCCCTTTTTGATTAGTTTTAGGCCACTCCAAAAGGCAAAAGGTAACCAACCAGTTTTATTATCAGGAATAAAAAGCCAATCATTAAAAACTTTGAATCTCTGGCGAGTAGTAGCAAAACTTTGGACGCTCAAACCTTTTTGTCCCCCCAGGAAAGACTTAAGATAAGACCAAAGGCTCAACGGTTCCAAAGAAAAGGTTCTATAAACTTCGGCTGAATTAGGAATTTCCTTGAAGAGAGAAAAATCCTTAGCATAATATACGGTTTGCCTAATGGTCAATATGAGAGGATGCCAGTCAAATTCTGGAAGGTATTTAACAAATTTCAGCGTCCGCTGGATTCCACTCATTCCCAAGGGAGGAAAATAATAGGCTATGAACAAAACATTTTTCATTATCTAACAACCGCAAATTTTCCTAATTTTGTTTGCTTATCTGTCTTTACTAAAAAAAGATATATTCCACTAGCTACCATTACACCTCTTTCATTCTTTCCATCCCAAACGGCAGTATGAGTAAATGTATTAACTTGACCAATTTCCTTAATCAATTCTCCAGAAAGGGTAAAGATTTTAATAATAGAATTATCCGGAATTTCTGCAAAAGTAAGTTTTTTATGAATTTCTGGTCGGAAGGGGTTGGGATAAGTGTAAGCCTTATTGGGTTCTGAAGATTCTGGATTATCTAAAATTAGGCAATTCAAGCCCCGGACGGAACCAATCCAGATTTCTTCACAGTGGGAACTTGTCAGGCGGAGTGCCAAAGAATTCAGATGGTCATCAACTAATTTACTCCCCCTTCTGCCAAGATCGTTTTTGGCATATACTGACCAATTACCAGCCGCATCAAGACAATATAACCCAGCGTCAAGTGTGGCGAACCACTTGTTGCCTATCGGGTCAACTTTCACTGCAATAATTACATTTGACCGGAGCGGAGAGTTTTCCATAGTAAAATTTGTAAAACTTGAACCGTCAAATCTGCTTACGCCACCGAATGTTCCCAGCCACAAGTTTCCTTCATTATCAAAAACCATACTCTGAAGGCGGCCGGAAGCAATTCCACTATTGGAAGGATTGAAATATGTCCAAGTTTCATCTGGATTAATTCTGGCCAGACCGTTTTCTTTGGTTCCCACCCAAATTGTGCCATCAGGTCCACGAACGACACAATGAGGAAAAGTGTTAGTAATAAATGGGTCATAGTGATATTGCCAAGTATTTTCTTTTGTTAATACGGAGACACCATTTTCAACCCAAGTAACAAAATAGCGATTATTTTGTTCATCTAGATAAATGTCTAAAACATAACGACCAAGCAATGGAGTAGGGTTGGTATATGTAGTGCATCGCCCGGTGTTATCCATCTTGATGAGTCCATATCCCCAAGTGCCTATCCATTTATTTCCATCTCTATCAATATCAAGGTAGGGAAGTGTATTAGTTACAAAACCACTATTAGCACTATTATAGATATTCCAATTCCCCTGGCGGTCTAACTGACTGAGTCCCCCGGGTCCCGCTCCAGCACTGCAATGAGTAGCCCAGACACTTCCATCCAAATCAAAAGCAAGACCAGAACCTAAAAAATTCCAAGCTGGTCCATTACTGCAGTAAATATGCCAGATACTTCCTTCTAATTTCGCAATTCCTTCACCCCAACTTCCGGTCCAGAGTTGTCCAGTCTGAGTTACTGCTAAAGCATAAAGATTTCTGGATAAAAGCCCAGTATTTACTATGACCCAAGTAGTTCCTATCAACTTACAAGCTCCATTAGCAGTAGCTGCCCAAAGTGTATCAGCAGAAAAGGTGAGGTCACGGACATTCAAAGAAGGAAGTCCCGCATTCAGAGTGTCCCATTTCATTCCATTAAAGCGAGAAACACCACGAACACTACCTACAAATAAGAGAGAATCCTTTTTACATACGGTCTGAATTTGATTGCTAATTATTCCACTATTAGTGGTATCAAATTTTTGCCAAGCAAGAGGATTGTCTAAAAAGAGGACTGGCACTCTACATAACCCTTTGGAGGTACCAATCCAGAGTGTGTCTCTTTGGCAGAGTAAAACCGAAATAGAATTATCTGGCAAAGGAACATTCCCCTGGTCATAAGGAATACTAAAATTTGTTCCATCAAAATAGCAAAATCCCTGATCTGTGCCAACCCAAATCTTTCCTGAGCCAGTGGTCAAAGAAAGGATATTGCTACTCGGCAATTCGTAAGAAGAATAGTTTTTCCAGCTTGAGCCGTCAAACCGACTCAGTCCATCTGCTGTGCCAAACCATTTGTTTCCAAGGCTATCAATAACTACTGCTCTAACTTCTATATCGGCCAAGCCATCGGCATTAGTATATTTAGTGAAAGTGGTGTCAAATACATTGAATTTTGTGACACCTCCGGTAGTAGCGCACCAGATGAAGTTACCTTCTACCGCCAAATCTTGAACATAATTAGAATTAGTATAAGTAACCCAGCGTTCAGTCGTGGCGAATACCGGTGAGACTAAGAAAATATGAAGGAGTAGTAAATTGCCAAGAAAGAAAAATCTAGTTCTGAACATTTTAGTTCTCTACTGATAAAGTATAATTAGTTAAACTAATGAAAGTCAAGAAAATTCTGGCTAATGCCCCGATGTAAAATCAGGGCTTAGGTCTAGAAGTTTCTTGACCACTCTACTTTGTCTATTCTTCCAACGGGTCAAGGAAAATCAAACCGAGGCGGGATTAAAAAACCCTTTGACACCAGAAGATAATTTATGGTATCTTATATATATGCGAAAAAGCGTTTTTGTTGTCTGGTCTCCTTTCAGTCGCAGAAGTGAAACATTAGCTGAAACTCTGCCAGCAAAAATATTTCTGATAAAAGGAAACAGAAAAATATTTCCCCTGAGATTTTATCGCTACCTAATTCAAGGATGGCAAACATTTAAAATTTTACACCAAGAAAAACCGGAAATAATTTTCGTAGAAAACCCTCCAATTTATGCTGTTCTGTTTGTTTTTCTCTTTGCAAAATTTCATCACCGAAAATTTATCATTGATTCCTCCACTCGCCCCTTTATAATAGAGAAATGGTATCACCGTCTTTTTTTGGCTTGGCACCACTACTTTTCTCGCCATGCCTTGCTTACTTTGCTTCATAATGAAGAATTAGTCCAGTTTGTTCGCTCTTGGAAAATAAATTGGTATGTCTTAGAAGATGGAATTCCTTACTTCAAAAGTTATTGCGTTCAGGAAAAAAGAAAGAAAATGAGCGTGGGAGTCATTTGCAGTTTTTCTTCTGATGAGCCAATTGAGGAGATTTTAGAGGCGACCCACAAAATTCCCGAAGTCCATTTTCATCTCACCGGCGATAAGAAAAAATTAAATGTAAAATTAAAGAAGAAGCTTTCTTCCAACGTGACCCTTACTGGTTTTCTCCCTGATGAAGAATATATTAAACTGCTTCAGAGCGTAGAAGTAATAATGGTTCTTACTACTCGACCCCATACTTTGCTCTGCGGAGCCTATGAGGCTGTGGCTGTGGGTAAACCATTAATTACCTCCGATTTACCTCTACTTCGCCACCACTTTTATAAGGGAACAGTTTATGTGAAAAATACTGCAGAAGCAATCAGTCAAGGAATAACAAAGATTTTCCCCTCCTATCATTCCTTAAAAAGAAAGATGGTTGAATTAAACGAAGAGAAAGAGAGAAACTGGCAAGAAAAAATAAAAGAGTTAAAAAAGATAATTTTGCAAACGAGGGAAGGACCTCTATAGTGGGGATATAGACCATGAAAAAACTGATGTTTTCATTATACAAGAGATTCTATAATAGTTTTGGCGGAAGGGAATTTGAGAAGAACCGCTGGATTTCGTTTGTTGATGGATTCCTTTTCAAAATCACTAAACCAAAAGGAACAATCTTGATAAGCTGTCAAGGGAATAAGATGTATCTGAATACAGAAGATTTTGCTATTGCCCGCTCTTTATTACTTAGAGGATTCTACGAACACCTTGAGACAGAGATGTTTAAAAGATCAATAAAACCAAATATGGTTGTAGTAGATGTTGGCGCAAATATTGGATATTATAGCCTGATTGCTGCAAAATTGGTTGGGGATAATGGTAGAATATACGCCTTTGAGCCTGAACCAAATAATTATAAACTTCTTGTCAAAAACATAGAGATAAACAATTATTCAAATATCGTCCCTATTCAAAAAGCAGTTTCTAACAAAGTGGGAAAGGCTAAACTTTTCGTTGATGGATATAATTTAGGCAATCATTCCTTCTTAGAGTCCAATATTAAGAAGAAAGCAGGCTTTATAGAGGTCGAAACAATAACTTTGGATTATTTTTTTGAGAGAATAGTAGGGGATAATAAGGTTAACTTCCTTAAAGTTGATGCTGAAGGAGCTGAAGGAATAATATTGGAAGGTGCAGATAAAATATTAAGAAACAAAGATATCAAAGTCCTAATAGAATTTACGCCCACACTACTTGAGAAAGTGGGGACCGACCCGTTAAAGTTGTTACAAAAGTTCAAAAAATACGGATTCAACATAAAGTTTATATTTTATGGAGAAGCTGAAAAGGCTCAAAGTTTGGAAACAGATGAGATTATTAATATTTCAAGTAGAGGGCTATATCATGTTAACCTATTTTTAGAAAAATTATAGAAGAAATGTTTAGGCCATTGGGGAAAAACTATCTGTAGTTGGAAGATATTAGCCGTGTATCTTTGGGTGGATAAGAAAAGGTTTTCATGCAGGAGTATCAGAAGAAGATTTTGTTTTTCACAAGTAGACCATTTGTGCCTTTTAGGGTATCTTCTGGTATCTTTGTGTAATCAATTCTTTGCCTTCTACGAGTGCTATTTTTTGTGGTTCTTGCCAACAACACAGATAGTTTCCGAAGAGAGAGTGATAAAATGAGGCTCTGGCGTAATTTTCTGTCTTTATTTATCGGGAATGCCCTTTGCCGTTTCTTGGGGTTTGTCACTATTTTGTATTTGGCTAGAACTTTAGCCATCTCTGATTTCGGAAAAATAAACTTTGCCCTGGCTATTTTCACTTATGCTCAACTTTTGGCTGACCCGGGACTTTCTACCCTGGGAACCAGAGAGGTCGCCAAAAACAGAACAAAAGGAAAGACTTTTTCTGAAAACCTATTTGTCTCACGGCTTCTCGGTCTTCGCCTTCTCTTAGCCTTTTTCTCTTTTCTTATAATGGCTCTCTTTGTCCTTCTCATTTCCCAATCTCCAAGCACAAAGGGACTCATTATCTCTTACGGTCTCTCACTTTTCCCTTTTGCTCTTCTCTTAGACTGGTTTTTCCAGGCTCAGGAAAGAATGGAATATATTGCCTTGAGTCGGATTCTCACTAGCCTCATCTATTTCTTCTTGGTAATTACTCTCATCAAATCTTCAGCACAAGTTTCAAGGATTCCTTTTTTTTGGTTAATAGGAAATGTAGGGGCGGCTCTCTTTCTTTTCTCATTTTTTCTTCGTAATTCCGGTAGACTCAAGCTAACATTAGATTTCTCTTTCTGGAAAATGTTTCTAAAACTTTCTCTGTCTTTGGGAGTAGCGGCGGGCATGATTCAAGTCTATTCCAATTTTGCTTTAGTGGCCCTGGGTTTTCTTAAGGGTGATGAGTGCGTTGCCTTCTATAGCGCGGCTTATAAATTAGTCTTTTTTGTTTTGATGCTTGATAGAATTTTCTGTGAAGTTGTCTTTCCCCTCATCTCCAGATACTCCCAAATCTCTCTTCAAAGACTGAAAGAAATATTAACAGAATTTCTGAAATTGGTAAATATTACGGCCATTCCCATCAGTGTGGGAGGAACAATTCTGGCTCGGCCTTTAATGCATTTAATTTATGGAGGTAAATATGACCATGGTGCGGTAGTTCTGCAAATTTTGATTTGGCTAGTATTTATTACCAGCCTTAATAGCATCTATACCTACGGATTAATTGGTTTAGATAAAGAAAAAGAATACGCTTGGGCAATCACTCTAGGAACCGTTAGCAATGTTGTTCTCAATCTGTCATTGATTCCGTTCTTAGAAACAAGTGGAGCAGCCTTGGCCGCTGTCTTAAGTGAGGGATTGATGCTTATGTTGATGTATATCAAATTGGAAAAAGTAGTAAAACTGCAGTTCTGGAACTACCTGCTTAAACCTTTTCTTTCTTCTCTGATAATGGTTTTTTTTCTCTGGTTCTTGAGGGAAGAGAATCTCTTCCTTTTGTTAGGAGGGGGTGTTTTAATATATTTTGCTTCCCTTTATCTAATGGGTGAGAAGACAAGTTGGCTACCCAAAAAATAAAGATAATTCATCTGTTACATCATTCCTATTCACCATATTTTGATCATCCGTTGAAGATTGAATTTAGACGAGACGAATGGTCAGTGGCGGTTGCCGAGCAAATAATGAAGCACTTTCCACAGAAATATGAATTGGAATGCTGGCGGCCAGAAAAATTGGCTAAAAGAATATATGAAAAAAAGGTCAACGGAATCATTCATAAAATTTTCCCTTGTCGTCCCCAAAGGCATTTTGGCTATAGCAGAGAAATTTCCTTTCCCCTTCTAAAAGAATTAAGCCGAGAAACTAAAAAGTGTGAGCAAAAGCTGATTATTCATGTTCATGGAATCCATACTTATTTAGCCTATGCCATCGGCACATTATTCAAAAACATTCCTATTGTAGGACAGCATCACGGTGGGATTCCCAAATATATTTGCTTGAGGTATATCAAAAAGAAATCTCTCTATCCTCTTCTATATCTGGAAAGACTTTGGGAATACTGTAGTCTTAAGCATTTTGCTCATTTCTTTGTGTTAACCAAGAGTGAAAAGGAGTGGTTAGAAGGAATGGGAGTAAGTGCAAATATTGAAATCCAAACGATGGGCGTAGATTTTGAGCTGTTCAATCCAATGGATAAGATGGAAGCCCGCCAAATATTGAATTTGCCACCAAAGAAGAACATCTTACTGTATGTTGGTAAATTATCCTCCTTTAAGGGTGTTGATATTATTATAAATATCTATTACTCCTTGAAGACAAAATATAGCGACAGATTTGTTTTGATTTTGATTGGTGGAAACAGAAAAGATCCGCTCTATGAGAAAGCAACACAATCAGGAGCAGTAGTTCTTGGACGCATTCCTCAGAAAGAATTGGTTCCCTATTATGCGGCCGCTGACATCTATCTATTGCCTACATTTCATGAAGATTATAACGGAGGGATTGGTATGGCAACAGTAGAAGCTATGGCTTGCAATACTCCCGTAGTGGCTACCACCCTAAAACATTTTCCAAGTGATGAGTGGACAAAGTGTGGAAAAATTCCTGAAACACCCGAGGATGTGGAAAAACAAATTATGGAAATTCTTGAGAATCCTTCTGTGTTTAAGCATTGCCGAGAGGTCGCCCAAATTTTTTTTGATTGGAAATCCATCATTCGTCACACAGTTGAGATTTATGAGAGAATATCTTGCCGTATCGGAATTTGAATAAAGCCACAGAATTACACCCCGATTTTATCGGGGTGAAAATCGTCCGACGCCATAGTCAACCATCTATGTTGGCAGGCTTTGGACGACGGCGTCTGTGTTAATCTGTGGCTAATATCTTGAGAGATAAAAGTGTCACAATTACAAGTTGGAATTTTACAAGAAAAACCAGGCTGGCAACAAATTCTTTCTCAAGAGGGACTTTCCTTTATTCAATGTGCGTGCCAGTCACCAATTAGACCAGAAGATTTTGCTGTTCTGATTCTCAATCGGCACTTATCATCAAGTGAAATCAGAACCGTCAAAGACTATTTGGAAATGGGAGGAGCCATTTTAACTGATGCTCGGTATTTCCAAGAAATACAACCGACTCTCAAATTTCAGCCAAAAAGAATACAATATATCATCCCTCCAGAAGAAGAAATTTTTACCAGTGTTTCACTTGTTGATTTGTACCTCAAGGGTTACGGAAATAGAGTTATGCAAGGCTCTTGCGGGAAAGGATATTTTATTATTCTACCTTTTGATGCGAATCAGACTATCTTGGATAGAAGAACAAAGCGAAAAGCCTTCTACGCTGCCACAAAGAGACTTCCTGATGAAAAAGTTTCTCTGGTGAACAAAGGAGAAGTAAGGAAGTTAGTAATTAATTGTCTTCGCCAATTATATCACAAACGCAATCTTCCCTACCTACATTTCTGGTATTATCCCCATAACCACCAGTCTGTCTTTGCCTTGCGGATTGATACGGACTTTGCTAATCTACACCAGATGCGCCAAACCTACGAATTACTAAAAAATAATCAAATCTGTGCTAGTTGGTTTGTTGATGTCAAAAGTCATCTAAACATCTTAGATGAGATGGCTCAATGGCAAAAACAAGGACAAGAAATCGGAGTGCATTGTTTTGAGCATTATGTCTGGCGAAGTTTTAAAAGAAATTATGAAAATATAAAAAAAGCCAGAGGACTCCTTAAAGAAAACAGTATAGAAAGCTTTGGTTTCACCGCTCCTTTTGGTGTCTGGAATGAAAATTTGGCCAGAGTTTTGGAAACTCTGGGCTTTTCATACTCCTCAGAATTTTCACTGAATTACGATGACTTCCCGTTCTATCCATTCATAGGAGAAAAGAATAGCGTATTACAAGTTCCTATTCATCCTATCTGTATTGGCAGTTTCCGCTTTGCTAAATTTTCTCAAAAAGAAATGAAAGATTATTTTGCCCGAATTATTGATGAGAAATACAAGCGCCGTGAACCAATTTTTCTCTATTATCATCCAAAGGATACCAATCTTGAAGTCTTAGATTTCATTATAAACCGGGTAAAGGAAAAAGAAAACCTCTGGGTAACAAATTTTGGGCAATTTGTGAAGTTTTGGAAAGAACGAAAACAGATGCATTATGTTCCCACTCTGGAAAATAATATAATAAATATTAAAAGCGACCCCTCTAATGCTTCTTTCTCTTCCTTTACTAAAGAGGATGTAGCGGCATGTCACTTTCACCTTATTTCTCCTTCGGGAGAAGAGTTTTTTTCTCCAGTTAATTCTGGGAGAATAGACTTATCACAAATATCTTGGAAGATGCTGCCTTCACCAATAAAATTTGATAAACGAATGTTAAAAGTGAAAAAGAGAAAATGGTTTTTAGTCTTGCGAGATTTAGAAAATTGGTTCTATCAATATAGACTCGCAAAGGTCGCAAAAATCTTGCAAAGTCACAAAAAATAAATTTGGTGTTCTTTGCGAATATTTTGCGTTCTTTGCGGAATTACTTTTGTTCAAGGAGAAGGAAATGAAAATTATCTTTGGCAGTGCTCAGACAACCTTTCTTGAAGGGGGGGGGCGATTAACTCAGATTTTGAACACCAAGAAATACCTGGAAAAACTCGGACACGAGGTCAAACTCTTTCAAGAGTGGGAGTCATTTCAAAAAGAAGACTATGATTTATTCCATCTCTTTGGGGCAAATCTAAATACCTATTTTTTAGGTAAGACTATGAGAGAACAAGGTTTTCCCCTAATCGTCTCTCCCATCTTTTATAGCCGACAAAGACCCATAACTTTAAGATGGTTATATTATAGTGGCAAAGTTATAGAGAGAATCAGAGGGTTCTATCATTGGTATGGTTTTATTTCTAAGCTTGGTCGTCTGGCCGAGATGAATCTACCCAATACCAATAAAGAGGCAGAGCTTCTTCATCAGGGATTAGGAATACCAAAGACAAAAATTACAGTAGTTCCTAATGCGGTGGAAGAAAGATTTTATTATGCTACTCCGGAATTGTTCCAACAAAAATACGGAATGAGAAGCTTTATTTTATATGTCGGACATATTGGCAGTGGTAGAAAAAATACTTTGCGGTTGATTCAAGTCTTGAAAAAGATTGATTACCCTTCTGTTCTAATCGGACCGATAGCCAAAAGTGATTATGCTGACCTTTGTCTGAAAGAAGCAAAAAAGAGTAAAAATATTTTGATTATTCCAGGTATTTCCACTGACTCACCTCTTTTGGAATCGGCTTATGCTGCCTGTGATGTTTTTGTTCTCCCCTCTTTTTTTGAAACTCCGGGATTAGCGGCTTTAGAAGCTGGTTTAGCCGGGGCAAAGATTGTCGTTACTAAATACGGTGGCACAGAAGAATATTTTCGCCAATATGCTGAATATGTCAAACCAAACTCTGAAAAATCAATTTATCAAGGAATAATCCGAGCCTTAAACAAAAAGAAAGATGAAAAACTAAGAGAACATCTGAGAGAAAATTTTTCCTGGGAAAAAATCGCCAAAGCAACTACAGAGGTGTATGAATTAGTGTTAAAGAATGCTTGACCTTATTTTAAAGCATAGGAATTTTTCAAATTCCTATGCTTCGAGATATCCCCTTTAACCTCTCCCTCTGTCCTTCTCCTAAAGCTTTAGGAGATGGAAGGGTGAGGCGAAGAGGAGATTTTTTTAATATAAGTCTTGATAAAAAAGAGGCTTAGAGAAAAAAGAGCAATAAAAAAGCGACATCGGCACATTAAGGGCGAATTAAGAGTGGATTAAGGGTGGATTAAGGGCGGCATGACGGACAAGTAGCGAGAAATGGGTTTATTGGGTTACTTGGTTTATTGAGTTTATCGGGTTACTAAAATCCAACAAACCCAACAAAATCCGTAGAGACCGCAGAATATTTTTAAGATTCCGCAGAATGTGAATCAGCGTAATCTGTGTTTTTTCTGCGTAATCTGCGTAAACTAAAAAGGAGGCAAAACAATGGGTAGAATACGAGATTTGAATCTGATAGGTTTCTCTCGTTAAAAGTAGTCTTGGACTTTGACTGGTTATTGGAATTAAGAATTTGAAAAATCAAAATTTTTTTTAAAAAAGACTTGACAAAGCGGAAAAATTTTTGTATAATAGTTACTGGTGAAAAATTAAGACTTCAATATAACTGGTTCCTGATAAGGGAAGCCAAAGTTTTTGCTCTTTGACATTTTCTATTCTTATTTTCTTTTTCCTTTGCGAGAACGATAAATTCC
>JBFLXN010000040.1:0-18726 GCA_040755715.1 Candidatus Edwardsiibacteriota bacterium | reverse complement strand
GGGTTACAATTCCGAAAGTTGCCAGTGGCAAGTTTCGGAATGTCATATCCCGATAGAATCGGGATGTGAAAGTGCTGTGTGACTCCCGAAAAAAGTTACGGAATTTATGTCACACAGCACTAGAATCATATTACAGAAAGGAGATTATAGAAATGACCAGATACAGATTGATTTTTTTCTTATCAATTTTCTGTCTTTCTTTCATGAGATATGTCTATGCTGAGAAGTATGCAGGTGAATTTTTGGAGTTAGGAGTAGGAGGGAAGGCTTTAGGAATGGGTAGTGCTTTCGTTAGCCTGGCTGATGATGGAAGTGCACCTTACTGGAATCCCGCTGGATTAGCTCAAATCCGACACTTTAGTGTTACCCTAATGCATGCTTCTATCTTTTCTGGCTTAGCCAATCATGATTTCTTGAGTTATGTTCAGCCTATCTCCAAGGAAGCAAACTTGTCTATTTCCTGGATTAGACTTGGAATTGATGATATTCCCAGGTTTGGCGAATTAGTCGGGACAGCCGAAGACCGTCAAAGAGACCCTCAACTTAGGCCTTCTGGAGAACCACTCGGCTATTTTGAGGATCGAGAAAATGCCGTTTTTCTCAGTTTTGCCAGAGCATTCTATACTGAGTTTAAGAATAAACCATTTGGATTTAGTGTCGGAGCAAATTTCAAATATTTGGCTCAGAAGCTTGACAATCACTGGGGAACCGGGATAGGTTTTGACCTCGGAGGATTATTAAAATTTTCCGGGGCAGAAGTCTTCGGTGGTAAAGACCTCGGCGATTTTTCATTCGCTCTTAAGCTCAGTGACTTAGGCAGAACAAATATTCTCTGGAATACGCCATCCGAACACGGTGATGCCATACCGATGCATTTGATACTGGGAGGAAGTTATACCCAGAGCCTTCCTTTGATTAAAAGCCAAATTATTTTTTCTGCTGATAAAGAGACACACTATGAACAAAAATATCATTTTGGCCTTGAATATTCTTTCCGAAATTGTGTTTTTCTCCGGGGGGGGGCTAACTATAAAAGTCCAACCGCTGGCGTTGGGCTGAAAATTTGGCATTTCAAAATTGATTATGCCTTCTGTTCTTATGAGTTAGGTAATACCCATAGACTAAGCGGTGAAGTGAGATTTTGAGGTAAAAGTAAGAGAAATATGTATGAAGAGGAAATTGTGGTGAAGATGAAGAAATTCCCCGAAGATTTGAGGAGAGAAGTTTTAGATTATGTGGAATTTCTGTTAAAGAAATATCAAGGTAAAGAAACCAAAGCAAGAAAGTTCAAATTTGACTGGGAAGGTGGCTTATCAGAGTTACGAGATAAATTCACTTCCGTTGAGTTACAACACAAGGCTTTGGAGTGGAGATAAATAGACTTAAAGAACCTGGCCGCTTAGGAATTTGAATAGATCTAATAAAGATAAAAAATGAAGAGAAAAATTTTTTTTAAGAACGAATTATATGGATTAAAATCTATGAACATCTGTGTTATTTCATCTGTGCTAACCCCGTTAGAAATCTCACTTTGGCAAACTGATATAGCAGAATTTCTAACGGGGCTAATCTGTGCAAGAATACGAAGAAGATGGTCTTGTTGCGGTAGCGCGGTGCAAATAGAATAAATTAGGTTTTCTACAGAGTCTTATGGAGGGTAAATGGAAGTTAAATCAAGAGAACATATCAAGGAAATCAAGACTTATAAGCCAGGGAAACCAATTGAAGAAGTAATTAGAGAACTCGGGTTAAAAGGCGAAGTTGTTAAATTAGCTTCTAACGAAAATCCGCTCGGTATCTCTCCTCTGGCACTCAAGGCCATAAAAAGAGCGCTTAAAGAATTCTACCTCTATCCTGACGATAATTGCTTTTATTTGAGAAAAGCTCTGGCGCAAAAATTTTCCGTTTCAGAAGAAGAAATAATCATCGGCAATGGGTCGGTGGAAATTTTGCCTCTGGTTACTTTAGCTTACTTGAACCCAGAAGAGAATGCGGTAATAAGCCAGAGTGCTTTCATCTGGTATAAAATTGCCGTTAATATCGTCGGCGGAAAATTGATTGAAGTTCCTATGAAAGACTATACCCACGATTTGGAAACAATGGCTGAGGCGATTACACCACAGACAAAATTAGTCTTTATTGCTAATCCCAATAATCCAACCGGAACAATCGTTACCAAAGAAGAAGTAGAACGATTTATGAATAGAATCCCGGAAAATATTCTGGTAGTTATGGATGAAGCATATTATGAATATATCAAAGACCCTTCTTTCCCCGATTCCTTTAAATATCTTAAAGAAGGCAAAAATATTCTTATCTTACGAACCTATTCCAAGATTTACGGAATGGCAGGGATTAGATTGGGATATGGGTTTACCAAGAAAGAAATTGTCTCCAACCTAATGAAAGTAAGAATATCTTTCAATGCAAATCGCATTTCTCAGGTAGCCGGAATCGCTGCTTTAGAAGATATTGAACATATTCAAAAAAGTATTGTTTTAAATGAAGAAGGAAAGCATTTTCTTTGCGAAGCTTATAAGAAACTTGGGCTCTTTTTTCTTCCAACTTTTGGGAACTTTATTTTCGTGGATTTTAACCAAGATTCCCAGAAAATTTTTGAAGGCTTGCAGAGAGAAGGAGTTATTACCAGAACTATTAAAGAATACGGTTTCCCCGACGCTCTGAGAATTACTATTGGAACTGAAGAGCAAAACAAGAAACTAATACGGGCAATTGAAAAAATTCTCTCTAAAAAATGAACAAAAGATTGATAATTGCTATTGATGGTCCTGCGGCTTCAGGAAAAAGCACGACAGCAAAATTGGTTGCCAGAAGATTAGGGTATCAATATATTGATACAGGAGCAATGTATCGGGCTTTTGCCTTCAAAGCCATCAAAGAAAAGATTTCTACAGATGACTGGGAAAATCTGGAGCAACTGGCGAAAAGAACTGAAATCATCCAAAAAACTGTCAATAGTGAATTACATACATTTCTTGATGGGGTTGATGTGACTGAAGAAATTCGTCTGCCAGAAGTAGCCAAAGCTTCTTCACCAGTATCAGCTGTTCCTTTGGTCAGACGAAAATTGGTTGCCTTACAGCAAGAAATGGGAAAGAAGGGAGGTGTGGTTTTAGAAGGTAGAGATACCACCACAGTTGTCTTTCCTGAGGCTGATGTCAAAATTTATATGACCGCTTCTCCGAAAATTAGAGCAGAAAGAAGACAAAAAGAATTAAAACAAAAAGGAATCAATCATTCATTAACAGAAATTATTAAGGAAATCAAAGAACGAGATAAAAGAGATAGTAGCCGTTCAGATAGCCCTTTGCGAAAAGCCAGAGATGCCATTGTCTTGGATACCACCAGTCTTTCTGTTGAAGAAGAAACAGAAATGGTTCTTAAAATAGTAGCAAGTAGAAAATAAGTTTATTGGGTTTACACAGTTTATCGGCTTATTAAAACCCAACAAAAAACCCGATAAACCCGACAAACCTAATAAACCCGAGCGTAAGCGAGGCTTATCTTGGATGAAGTTCTTAGGACAGGGATACTATCGTCTTACCTGGTATGTAGAAAATTGGCTCTTGAAATTTCTTTTCGGATTGAAAATAAAAGGAAGACAAAAAATTCCTGAAAAGGGTGGAGTCATCATTGTTTCTAATCATCTTTCCTATCTTGACCCACCTCTGTTGGGTGCAGCAGTAAATAGAGAAATCTACTTTTTAGCGAAGGAAGAACTTTTTAAACACAATCGTATTTTCACTTGGTTACTTACAGCCTTTAATGCAATTCCCTTAAAACGGGGGGGGGGAAACAAGAAAGCAATCAAGACAGCCCTTGAAGTTTTAAAGACAGACAGAATTTTAGCCATCTTTCCTGAGGGGACCAGAAGCAAAACAGGTAAACTTCTCCCGATGAAATCTGGGGCGGCATGGCTGGCAAGTCTGACCAAGGTTCCTATTCTTCCTGTCTATATTAAGGGTTCAAATAAAAGTTTGCTTTCTCTATTCTTGCATCAGGAAAAACTGGAAGTCACTTTTGGAAATCTTATTTTCGGGGGGAAAAAAGACCATTTACAAATTATCACTGCGATTGAAAGAGAAATTCGCCTACTTGCGTAGGTTAATCAAGACTTCTGCAAAATGCCTGTTAAGTGTCATTGCCAGGAGCAAAGCGGTTGCGAGGCGAAGCCGAAACAAACCCAGACAGAGATTCCTCGCTTCGCTCGGAACAGGCTCCGCAATCTGACCCAAAAGGTCATTCCGAACGAAGTGAGGAATCTCAATAGGATTGCTTCGTCCCGATAAATCGGGACTCGCAATGACAAATTATCTCATTTTGCAGAACTCTATAGGTTAATCATATAAGGAGGGTTTAACTACAAATGTTAATTCTCAATAAATTAGCAGAAAGAAACGAAGGAGAGGAAAGAAGTGCCGAGAAAGAAGAAATGGCTCAGCTTTATGCAGAAATATCAAAAAAGGTACAGGAGGGAGAGATTACCAGAGGAAAAGTAGTAGGTATTACCGATAATTTTGTCCTGGTAGATATCGGTTTCAAGTCTGAAGGTCTCATTCCTCTTGAAGAATTCCAGTTAGACAAAGTCTCGCTAAAAGGGGGAGACAAAGCAGGAAGCCCAGAACTGCCGGTCAAAATTGGAGACGAAATTGAAGTCTATTTGGAAGAAATAGAAAATGAAGAGGGACAATTAGTACTCAGCAAACAAAAAGCAGATTTTATGAAAGTCTGGGATGAAATCAAACAAGCTTACGATACCCAGCGAGTGATTGAAGGTCGTGCCCTCAGAAAAGTCAAAGGAGGAATGATTATTGATATTATGGGCATTGATGCTTTCTTGCCTGGTTCTCAAGTTGGTTTGCATCCAGTAGAAAATCTCGACAAACTTTTAGGACAAAAGATTTCCCTTAAAATTGTAAAATTGAATAAAAAAAGAAGAAATATTGTGGTTTCCCGTAGAGCTGTTTTAGAAGAAAAAAGAGAAAGAGAACGTCAGCTTCTTTTGGCAGACCTGCAGAGAGAGCAGATAAGAGAGGGGGTAGTAAAAAATATTACCAATTTCGGTGCATTCGTTGACTTAGGGGGAATTGATGGACTTCTTCACATCACTGATATGTCCTGGGGACGGATTGACCATCCTTCTGACCTCTTGTCAATTGGGCAAAAATTAAAGGTAAAAATTATTGAGTATGATAAAGATAAAGAACGAGTTTCCTTAGGACTAAAACAATTGACACCACATCCTTGGGAAAAAATTGAAGCAAAATATCCTACTGGTAGTAAGGTGCGAGGCAAGATTGTCTCTATTATGGATTATGGCGCCTTTATTGAGTTAGAAAAGGGTATTGAGGGTCTAATTCACATCTCGGAAATGTCCTGGACCAGACAAATAAAACATCCATCAAAGGTATTAGCCATCGGAGATGTGGTTGAAGCAGTAGTATTAAGTATTAACAAAGAGGAAGAAAAAATTTCTTTAAGTTTGAGGCAGATTGAACCTGACCCTTGGCTTTCTATTGAGGAAAGATATCTTATTGGTACAAAAGTTATCGGGAAAGTTCGGAATCTGACAATTTTTGGTGCTTTTGTGGAGATTGAAGAAGGCATTTCTGGATTAATCCACATTTCTGACCTTTCTTGGACAAAGAAAATCCGCCATCCTGGTGAAATTCTGAAAAAGGGAGAACGAGTTGAAGTCGTAATCTTAAGTGTGGACAAAGACAGTAGAAGAATTTCCCTTGGATTAAAACAGTTGTCAGAAGACCCTTGGAAAAATATTGAGGAACGATTTAGCATAGGTCAAACGATAACCGGAAAGATTCTGGAGACAGGAGAAAAGGGATTCACTGTAGATATGGGAAATAAATTTGAAGGATTTCTACCACTCAGTGAAGTAAGTGATGAAATTGCAAAGACTTTGAGCTCTAGTCAGGAAGTTGTTGTTTGTATTCTAGAGATTGACAAAGCTGACCGACGAATTGTCTTAAGCCAGAAAGCGCAGGTTGAAGCCCAGCAAAAAGCGGAAATTTCGGGATATATAGAAGAGCATAAGGCACCACCAATTACATTTAGGGAAGAAGAGGAAAAAACATCTCAGACGGAAATTGTGCCGGAAAAGACGGTTTACGATTAATTAATTACTTCTGAAAAACTCGGTAGTGTCCCTTTATTAGTAGTTGATAAAACTTGATGCCCCTTCTTTCAGTTATATGTCTTAAGAGTTCTGCAAAATGGGATAATTTGTCATTGCGAGTCCCGATTTATCGGGACGAAGCAATCCCAACTCATTGTAAATAAGGAGATTGCGGAGCCTGTTCCGAGCAGAGCGAGGAATCTGCTCTGGGTTTGCTTCGGCTTCGCCTCGCAATGACACTTAACGGACATTTTGCAGAAGTCTTTTATATGTCTTACAAATATGTAGTATTGGGTGCTGGCCGGCAAGGAGTTGCTATTGCCTATGACCTGGCTAAATTCTGTGAAGCAAACTCTATAGTGCTGGCAGATAAAGACTTGAAAATTGCCCAGCGAGGAACTGAGCGGATAGGTAGTCTTTTGCAAACTTCCATTGCCACAGCAAAGACAGCCGATGCCGCTGACCCTCGGGAATTAACAAAACTTTTCCTTGGGGCCAATTCTGTTATAAGTGCGGTTCCGTATTATTTCAATCTGGAACTAGCTAAATCTGCTATAGAAGCAAAGGCCAACTTTTGTGATTTAGGAGGAAACACGGGAATAGTATTAAGAGAGCTAAAACTGGATAAAGAGGCAAAAAAGGCAGGTGTTACTGTAGTTCCTGATACGGGTTTGATGCCTGGTCTGGGAAACACCCTGGCGGTGTATGCTATAAATAAGTTGGAAACTACTGATGAAATTCATATTTACTGTGGTGGTCTACCACAAAACCCCAGACCACCTTTAAATTATAAACTGGTATTTTCAATAGAAGGTTTGCTTAACGAATATTTCGGCACTGCCTATGTATTACGCTATGGAAAAGTAAAAGAGATTCCTACTTTTTCTGAATTAGAAGAAATAGAATTTGACCCACCGGTGGGAAAATGTGAAGCCTTTGTGACCAGCGGAGGGACTTCCACTTGTCCTTGGACTTTTGAAGGCAAAATAAAGGAATACGATTATAAAACGGTGCGCTATCCTGGCCACTATGATAAAATAAAAGCTCTTTTAGATTTGGGTTTTTTGGACTCAAAGCCACTAAAGGTAAAAGATGCTGAAATCAAACCCCGTGACTTTACTTGTATTCTCCTTTCCCAAAATATAAATTTTCCCGAAGACCACGATTTAGTGGTATTGCGAATTGTTGCCAGAGGAATGTTTAAGAGCCGAGCGGTTGAAATTAAAATGAACATAATAGATTACCATGACGAAAACACAGGTTTTTCAGCGATGGAAAGAACCACTGGCTTTCCAGCCGCTATTGTTGCTTATCATTTAGCGCAAGGATTAGCACCTAAGGGAGCGGTACCTTTAGAGAAGGCTATTGAACCTATGAGGTTTTTAGAAGATTTTAAAAAACGAGGAATATTCTTTAAAGAAGAGATGAATCAGGTGTTGATTTAACCACAAAAACCACAAAGAGCACAAAGAAAAAACACGGCTAAAGAGGTTATAAGTACTTGAATTAAAAGAGGTTGGAAATTCTAGAGTCTTTGTGTTCAAAGTAATATTTTATGTCTGATAATAAATCTTATGTAAACTAACTACACCCTAAATCATTTTTACTTTGTATTTCTCATAGCCTGCTTTTAGTTTCTCACACGGAAAATCCTCTGTCAAGATACCTTCCCCCTACTCTTTGTTTTGCTCCGGATAGAGAAATAATTCCGTGGGTGAAAGCACCCTTCTTCCCTCAACTTCATCTATGAATTTCTGTGCTTGTTCACGCAGGGCAGGATAGCTGGTGGCAAGATATGGCCGCACCTGCTCACCTAGATGCTTCTTTAAATCTGCGGTTTTGACAGAGTCTGCAAGCTGTTTATAGACATTGCGCAAAGTCCTGATGAGTATTGTGCGGAACTCATCCTTTTTAGCCATATCCAACTCATCTTCCAGCAGTTTCAGAGATGGATTACCTAATTGCGCAAGTGCTTTCATTGCCGCAGTCTTCACTAAGAAAGACGGGTCTGATAATCCTTTGACAAGTGTGGGTATACTAAGAGTATCCTTTATCTCGCCGAGGGCAACAGCAACACGAAGTCGCATACGCTCCTTTTTGTAATTGGCATATTTAATGATATGTGGAACTGCCTTCTTCTCCTTCAGGGTACCGAGTGCCACTATTAGAGGTCCTGCCAGAGTGTCATTGCGACTGTCCATAAGCATTCGGGTAAGGGTATCGCCCGCATTTTTAATTTCCAGTTGTCCCAAAAAATAGATGGAATTGCGAATGATGGTGTCATTAGGTGAAGTGAGCCCCTGATAGAGATAGTAAGCGGCAGTATCCTTGAATTCCTTGAAATGGTGCTCAATCGCCCGCAAGACCAAATTATCATAAGTAACAAACTCGTGATTAAAGATATATTCTACTGCCTTCGTTCCAAAATTCTCTTTAAGCATCCTACGTGCTGTCCGAACTTTGCCAAGGTCTGCCCTGACCTCCCAGAGCGATGCATAGTGGAATAAGTGTGATATCTTTGCTGAATCGGTTTTCATTGTATCAAGTCCTGGGAAGGTGACAATGGTATCCTCCCATTTCTCTTTCTTAGGTTCAACTGCCTCCAAGTCCATACCCAAGGCGAAGGTGCCAGAGGTCCACACATGGTTGTTGGCACCTTTATCTTTCTCCGCATAGCGGTCATCACCCTGGAGGTCTACAAATAAACCGATACCACCCGTTTCTCTTGACCAGTTTGCCCCGCCTTCGCTTAAAGCCTCGCGTGAAGTGTAGTCATCGTTCCCACGTGTGTCAACGAAGATTCCGACTGAATTCGTTAGGCCAATTCCCTGGCCTCCGGAGGCGTAATAGACATCATCGCCGTCTTTATCCAGTAGCCAGCCCACGGCGAGGTCGTGACCTTCACCTTGAGCTGGGCCGAAGCGAGAGAAGTAGTGGTCATCACCTTCAAGGTCAATAAGCGCACCCACTGAAAGATGAATTCCTGCACCTTGCGCATACTGAGCCGCACAATAGAGGTCATTGCCTTGCTCATCAAGGAGCATCCCTAAGGCGAACCAGTAAGAAGTAGCCTGAGCGTAAACCTCGGAGATATACTTATCGTTGCCCTGGCGGTCGCATAAGAATCCTATGCCGCCGGAGGCGACATCACGCCACCCAAAACCGAACCCCTGGGCAAAAGAGCGATACTGGTCTGGGTCAAGAGGCATATGTAGATATTTGCCTCCTGCGTAGTAAGTATCATTACCTTCGTTGTCGGACAAAAGACCATATCCCCAGGGTCCGCCTAAACCCTGAGTCCAGCAAAATGAGCAGTAGTTGTCATCACCCTCACGGTCTAACAAGATTCCAGAGCCAAAATTTCCTGCTCCCTGGGTGAAGAAACCTCCACGGTAGGAATCATCGCCTTTCTCGTCAATTAACATCCCTACGCCGAAAAGCCCAGCTCCCTGGGCAATATGAAATGCGGTGTAGGAATCAGAACCTTCCAAATCCCAGAGTAATGCTGTGCCAAACAAAGCACTGCCTTGATTAACCAACTTCTGATGGTTACGATAGGTATCATCGCCAGATAGGTCCAGGATAAAACTAACCGGTGTTCCAAATTCACCTACTGCGCCTGCGGCCCGCCCCTCATAGATGTCATTCCCTCCAAAGTCAATAATCGCCGCAAAGTCGCCAGTATATATGTTGCACCCTGGACCACCGATTACAACCCGTCTTTTGCCCGAAAGTTCAAAGGCCGAATAAACGGCTCCTTCCACACCTTCAACTTGAATCGGAGACGGTTTCTCCTGTCTTAACAGTTCCTTTGCCAGAGGAATAATTCTTTCCACGCCCTCGGCAAGGGTCGCACCAGCCCAATGCAATTCAACAATGTCAACCTTCTTAGCCAACCTCAGCACATCAACTATCTTGAGTGTGTAGCCTGTATCGCGCTCCGCACCAAATTCTTTTTGCAAAGCTCCGGCATAGCCACGAACTAAAGAATCCGCCTCGTCAGACCACAGAGAAGGAGCAGTGTATATCAAACTGTCACGTTCTCCCGCAGAAAGATTCTTGAATGCTTTTTTAAGATGCCTTTCGGTCAGAGTGAATATCTCACGGATAGTTCCATCAAGATTCTTTGACTTAAATGCTTCGGCTTGGATTTTTTTCCCTGTCATTTCTCGGCAGGTAAATGATAGATAATCAGCCGCTTTTGAACATATCTTAACACCCCCCCCCGATTTCAAAACATAGTTTGGTACCTCAAGCGGATGATTCATAAGGTCGCTTACGACCTTGAGCCGGAAACTGTCAGGTATCCACTCCTTATCGTACTCAAGGTCAGAAGGCGCAAGGTTCATTAACTTAAGTCCTTCAAGGGTGTGTCTATGTTCCACCTGCCAAAGACTATCAGGTGGTGCACTTATAATCAATAACAACAAAAGAAATGTCATTTATTCTCTTTTTGTGTATCTTCTATGTAATTCTTCCATTGTTTATCAATCCAATGTTTAATTCTTTTTTCTTTAATCTCATTTAGATTCTCAACACAATGAAATTTTATCACACCTGGATTACTTTTCAACAACGCACACGGGAAATCAGGACATTCGTTGCATAGGTCAAGATTTTTACTAAAGCAACATTGCCGAATTTTGCACCTATCTTTCTTCGGATTTTTAGCAACTTCTGCTTTGCAACCTGAACATATCCCTGAATTTGCAAGTATTTGGAGTCCGAGTTTAAAATTTTCCACATCGACTTTACCTTCAAGAAGTCTTTTAAATCCGTATTCATTTAACATTTCCAATGATATTTTGAAACTTTTCCTTATTTTTCCAGTAAACCAATCACAAGTATGGCAATATGAACCACAAAATGATATGTGGCGTTTCTTTTCCTCCTCATAATTCATCTTCTTTTCCTTCTTCTCAAGGCAATTTCGGCTAACGGGCTAGCGGGTGAGCGAAGTGCTCCGGAGGGGCATTTTGGGCTTCAGCCGTTCAACCGCTTGATAGCCGAAGTGACGCTTCGCCATCCTTTATTGCTATGTATGCCATTTTTTCTTTCATTACACAAGGCTGAAGCCTTCTCACCCGCCAGCCCGATGCCCAAAATGTGAACGCCGTCATTTATTTAACCACTTACATCTATCTACCATAATTACCTTTATAATGCCTATTACACCTGTTTCCCTTAAAGGCGTTCAAGCGAAGCGGCATTTTGGGTATCGTTTTCGGTGTAAAAGAAGTCCCGCCCTCTACGCAGTTCAATTTTGTCTTTAAACCTTTAAAAGGGCCATAAACCTATGTTTTTATCTTTCAGCCCTCACTTATGGCTTAGAGGGCGGGACTTGGACGGAGCGAAGCTTAGTCTTTTACACTGTGTTAGGCGAAGTGGCTCTTCATTTAAGAGTGACAGAAAGTGGTTTTTGTTCCTTTAATGCGCTCACCTTTAGGATGGAAAAGCCAAGGATATTTCCTCCCTCATCAACCTTTTCCATTACCGCATCGTTTTCTGTCTCTCTAAAGTAACCTGCTTTTCGCTCAAATATGACTTCAAGATAATCCCCTTCTTTATCATACCAAATTTTTATTTCCTTTCCCATAGTATTTTGTCTCCCTTTATTGTGTCTGTAAAATACGCCGTTATAATGAACAAATCGACAACCGATACTTTAACCACAACACATAGATATTTCTCAGCTACAGGCGTGACCTCGTAATACCGATAAAAAAGTTCAACTTGTGGATCTGTTATAGATTTAACAATCCTATCAGGATTCAATAAGGTGTTCTCTATTTTATCAATCTGCCCGGACATTTCTGGATGGTCAGCCTCAATGTGCTCCTGTCGTTCATTTGTTAATCGAATTCGGCGATCATGGATATCTTTAAACCATTTCATTTATCTCTAATAGTTCCTCATTATTCGCCATTTCGCCTAACGGTATCGGGCTATACGAAGTTTGCGGGGCGATAGCGGAGCAAATTTGGGCAAGGGCGTAAGCCCGAAGCGTATATGCTGTGTTATCGGAAGTTGCCAAGCCGTATCTATTCACGTTCCTGCTGACATACTCAAAGGATTTCACGTAGTTCTAACAAAGAGGATATTTCGTAATCTACCCTAATATTCAAATCGTTTTTCACCTGCTTACGATTGAGCCATATGCACTTAATACCTGCATTATTAGCACCCATAATATCATCGTGTAAGGAATCCCCTATATGAAGTAATTCCTGTTTTGAACACCTCGCTTTTTCCACCCCAATCTGGAAAAGCATTGGGTTAGGTTTTTCAACGCCATAATCTTGTGAAAGGACGACAAACTGGAACATACTCTCTAAACCACAGCGTTCTGGATAACTATTGCCATTCGAAAGTAATCCAAGGATATATTTTATTCGTAATGCTTTAAGTGTCGGAAGAACATCATCAAAGAGCTCGATATCTTCAAAACGGTGTTTCAAATATATTTGATTAAGGTGAGATGCCAAAGCATCATTGGGTCTACCAATATCTTTTAGAGTTTGTCGAAAAGCTTCAAGACGAATTCTCTCAAGATTGGTAACCCTACCCCTCAATTCGTTAGCCACTCTATTTCTGATTTGTATCATCCTTTTGATGTCAAGCATAGTTGCTGCGTGGGGATCGATTTGTTTTAACTCTTTTAAAACATGATAAAATGAGTGTCGCATAACTTTTTCAAAATCCCAAAGAGTACCGTCTCCATCAAACGAAATAGCCTTTATTCCAACGATTCTATTCATATATCATCACTCTTTAAATGAGGCGTTTAGCAATTGCCGATAACGGTTCCAGCATAAAAGAAGTCCTGAGCGTTAGCGAAGGATTGTGGTAAGCCCGAAGGGCGAACCTTTTATGCTGTGTTATACGCTGTCGGCGAAGGGACATTAAATTACCTCAATAAATCCAATGGTTTCACATTAAATGTGGGTGAAAAGCACTTGTTACATATTCTATCAATAAATCTACCTAAGAAAATCTTGGTCATCAGATGAACATAATACATGCCTTTTTTTGTTACCTTAAATTCACCATTATTTAGATTTATAATTCCTAAAAAGCGAAATGCATGTAGAAGACCTTTTATCTGAGAATTATTTACATCACATCCAAAAATATTCTTAAATTCATTTTGTTTAAAACCCATTGAGTATAAGCTCATCATCACAAATTCTGCCATTCTTTCCTCCGCCGAGAAATCTGTCCCACACACTATCGGCAGATGTTCATTACTTAAGGCTTTAATATATTCATCTACCCAATTCGTATTCCCGTACATTTGACCATCTACTTTTGATATCGCGCCTGCTCCAAATCCGAGATATTCATCTCTCTCAACAGAGCCGTATGGGGTATAACCTTCTTTAATAAAACTCCAGACCGAGCAAGGTTTATACCCTCTATCTAGTAGAAATTTGGTGAGAACATCGTACATTCTTCTATCAGTTTTCTTGTCTGGAAGTTTTAAAACCCCTCTTTTAACATCTTTATACCATTGATTAAAAGAAAAAGGAACTACAGGATAAGTTGCTATTTGAGGTATACCTAAGGATGTTGCGCACTCTAAATCGGAAATTAAATCTTCAACTCTCTGAGATGGTAAAGAAAACATTAAATCAATACTGAAAGTATCAAAATATCCACCATCTACAATCAGTTTTATCACATTTATTGCCGTCTCGGATGTGTGACTTCTCCTTCCTATAGCTCTTAAGATGCTATCGTTAAAAGATTCAACTCCCATACTGATCTTCCTTACTCCGACACTGGAAAGCATCTCAAGCACTTTGGGGGTTACATCATCGGGATTAGCTTCTACGCCTATTTCTTTAATGTCAAAATTCCCCTTAACATATTCTATTATTGAGCAAAGAGCATTTGGATTTATGGTAGGGGTTCCTCCACCAATATATAAACTGTTTATTTTGAGACTACCTAACAGGTCTTTGTATAGTTTGATTTCTCTCTTGAGGGATTCAACATATCCTTCTATTTTTTGGGCATTGTATTTAAATCTAATAAATCCGCAATAAGGACATGGAATTTTACAAAAGGGAATATGAATATATAATCCTACTTCGCCTTCGCCCTTGTAAATGTGTGGAATAAATCCACTTCTTATTTCAATTTGATCCAGCATCTTTCTTGTCTTTTCTTCTATAATTTTTTCCTTGATCATAATTTTCATCTCCGCTTCGTATTATTTTTATGGAAATAGTGTTACTATATAATAAAATTTTCCCTCACCAAAATAAATCGCAAAGCCGATTGCGTATAACGATTCCAGCATAAAAGAAGCCCAGCACTTTTTTATTATACTTGTCACAGTATCCCAAGGAAACCTTGACATTATTCCTTCAACTGCTCCCAGCCTCTTATCCTCAAAAAGTGCTGGGTTTGGGCGAGCCCGAAGGGCAAACCTTTTATGCTGTGTTATATGAAGTTGCAGATTCATTAAAATAAACACTGGCATTTTTAAGGATCATACCAAGTTGGATTCTCAATCCACGGTTCCATCATCTGTCTACGGATACGCTCTTCTGTAACCGGCCGTGGTTTAAATTTTCGAGCTAAAGAGAGCAAATACCTTAACCAAGTTTGTTTAATTTTAAATATTGGATTAAAATTATAAAGTATTTCACGAGTAACAATAAATTTTACAGAGCTGGGATAGTTAGAAATAGCATCTCTCAGAAAGCTTTCTCCAGTAGCAACAGCAACAACTATTGATAGAAGACTTACAATTAGTGGGGGTACATCATTCGGAGGTGAGCCTAATAAAGCCTTACCAACCTGAATCCAAGTTGGAATATTAGCGCTTGAAAGTGATAATGCACCGATAATATCTTTTCTCAATACCTTACGACGAGCTTCTACAATTTTTGATGAAATATCTCTTCTAATTTCTATCTCACTTATACCAGAATTGAGGTCTCTTTTAATCTGTTCGACAGCATCATATAGAAGATCAAGGTCTTGAGAACAAAGGGGAACACCTGAATCTTTCAACCCAAGAACTTCTCTGATAAATGATTCATTTCTTTCTGGAGTGTCGGTAGGAATTGCAAAACTATTAGGTTCGATATTAAGGTTTCTTATCAAAAGTTTTGCTGCAGGTTTATATTCGGGTGTGTCAAATATTCTTATATAGCCTTCTGAAATGTTTGCCATTTTAGAATAGATTTTCCTAATATGAAGTCCAACTAATAATTTCAGTAAGTATCGACGAATTAATGCTTTTGGATCGATAGGCATCAGTCCTCTTTCAATCTGGGATATTCCTATATTAGTCTTTTCTATAGCAGTAGCAAAAAGAGGATCTTTACCTTTAAAATATTTCTTTAATTCAAGACCAAAATGTTTCCATCCTTTATACCCATGGTAAACAATTTGGTGTAGTTGGTCTTTACTAAGAGAGTTTACTATTTTTCTGGCAATGGATTTAAACTCGTCAAGTTCTTTTTGAGAAGTCCATTTTGAATAACTAAGAGGGACAGAACCAGATTGGAAAGGCTTATTATATAAAGGATCATGCGAAATCAGAAAACCATAATCAATGTAGGTTTTAAGCGTCTGCCATGTAACTATATCATATGGTGTTGCGTATACTGAATTGGCTTCTTTATAACAACGCTCTAAATCAATGTAGTCCATCACTAAAGCTCTTGGATATAAATTTGGCATACAAAGCCAAGCCGGGTAAAATATCCAAGAACCAACGAGTTCTGGAGTACATATAAAAATAGCTGTTTGGTCACCCATTTTCTTCATCATTTTTAATCCATCCAGTTAAGGATTATAAGAGTCTGTAATTTCATATAACTCGTTCATATCTGCATTGCGTATATCACTCCTATTTGGCAGTATAGCCGCATTGCGCATATACTCACTTTAGATGAAGTTGCTGCCCTATTATCTATTATTCTATTTTCCAATAAGTAAAACCTCCTCCGAGTCATTGTTACTCAAAACATATTTGTAATTTTTCCGCGTTAATTCCTTTACATCTGATTTGTATTTCTTTAACAGATTTATCAATTCTCTAATAGAAGGGATACCATCTGACCTATAAGAAATAACTAGAACACTATCTGCAAACTTTTTGATTAATCTTTCAAAAGCTGGATAAATTCGATCTTTATCAATCCAATGGCCTTTATCTCCTCTCAATCTTTTATGTTTGGTTCGGTAATCAATCAATTTTTCCCATTCAGAATACCTAACCAATCCTTCTAAAAAATGATAAAAACCAAAATAGTCAACTCCAACACCTTTTTTTGAAATATAAGGAGTATCGATATAAATCAAATCAAAATTTTCTTCGATATCAAAGACATCTAGATTAAGTACTTTATTCTGCAAACCATTAGGAAATACAGCTTGATTGACCTCGGCAACAAAATTTCTAAAATGCGTGTTAAAGGGCATATCCCATGTAGTTTTATTTCCAAAGTTTCTTTCAACCTTAGAGAACCTCAAGTAAAGATTTTTTCTATGAAAGAGATTAAAGGGTCTTTTAATTATACAAGACTGAAAAAGAGCATAATAAGCAAGAGCCCTTTTATATAGGTTTTCTAATTGACCGATATTGGTAACGACAACATCTATCCATTGATTTTCTTCATCTGTAAAATAAATATCTTTGAAAGTATCATAAACAAAAGTAGGATATTTAATTTCTTTGTGTTTAGTAAGCAAAAAATCTACATCCTCTGGGGATAGCTTTATAGAATCATTTTCTATCAAGGCAAGTCCAATATACCAATTAAATTTTAATGCGTCATTGTAAGTAACCTGTTTCCCTTTCTGTTTAAACATATAAGCCACACACCCTGTTCCACCAAATGCATCAAGAGCAGTATGGAATTGTATGTCTTTGATATTTTCCCATATCCAATCTACGATCTTTAGTTTACTTCCCTGGTACCGTGTAGAGGGGAATACACCGGCATTTTCTATCAACGACATCTGTTTAAGATTAACTTTCCTCATCTTTTACACCTTTTTTAATTTCTTATATTGAAAATACTCTTTGAGATTTTTGTAAGGAGGTCCTTTTAACTCTACAGCTCTTGCCATATCTTTTGTTAGATAATACATCCAATAGTCATCAAATACCTCTTCCCCAAGTTTTGCAAAAGGTCCGCTTCCATTTATCAACTCATCAATCTGGAGAACAGAACCTATATTCTTTGTATTTCCACTCCCCGGTCTATCCATGGCAATTTGGTATTTCTCCTGTACAAAGAAACTAAAATCCTTAACGACCGAGGTTATATTTTGAAGATCAGCAAGGCGATAAACCTTTCTTTCATCTATATATTCATCTGTGCGGGAATAGATTATTCCCAAGACGAAGTGTCCAACATACTCCTCATAAGGAAAGATAATATTCTTCTTACTCCCGCGGTCACGGAAATAGCCCGTAAATGCTCCAAGTGTCATGCCATTTACTCTCTTTCCATCCTTTCGATAGGTACTTTTTATGTCTAATGCATACTTATTGTTAGCGAGATCGACGAAGGTCATATCGGGGTAAAAGTTTTGTTCTTTACATAACACCATCTTGTAGTTATGTTCTTGAGTAAATTGACATATTTGGGGAAAGAGAAGAATCTCCATGATTTTTGAGACAACCTTCGTATCAACAGAAATTGTATAGATATTTTTTGCAATATCAATAAATCCTTTTACAATCCAGTCTCCTTTATCAGTTGATACAGCCGAATTAAACTGATCAACATATTTTAGAAGCCTGCTACTAAACTCTTTCTTTAGCCTTTGTTTTTCTTCTGAATTGTCCATATTTTCCCTCCATCCTGTCTTTGATAAGCTGACAATAATTGTAGTCTATCTCTATCATAACACATTTTCGCCTTAGCCCTTGAGCAACAAAGCCAGTAGTTCCTGAACCTGCAAATGGATCAAGAATCAAATCCCCTTCATCAGAGCCAGCCAATATTGCATATTCTAAAATAATGGGTTGTTTGGTAGCAGGATGCCTGAATGGATTTTTTTCCGCCCAATATTTCCAAAGATTTTTCATCTGAACCCCGCCATTTAATTTTTTCATCGCCCAGTAGTTAAACTTAGTTTCACCATTGAAATTCTTTTTAGCCCAAAGCATGGTTTCAGTAACTGCCCTAAAACAAGAACCCTTAAAATTAGGTGGAGCATTTATCTTGTGAAGGATTATATCGTTGAGGATTTTAAACCCCAGATCCTGAAGGACAACATTTACTACTCCAATGCTATGATATGTGCCTGTTATCCAGATGGTAGAACCATCTTTTAAGACTCTTTGAGCCTCTTTCAACCAGGTGTAATGAAACTCAAACTGATATTGAAGTGATTTTGAGTAAGCAAATTTCGCCTTTTGAGTATCAAAGGTTTCTGCATGCCCGTCAGTACGCTTAATAATCAATCCTGACTGATTTCCAAAATAAGGTGGGTCAGCAAAAATCATATCAATGCAACTATCAGGTATTTTCTTGAGAAGATGTAATGCATCCCCATTAAAAAGTTTAATCTTCTTCTCAGAATTGTAATAAAAAGGT
>JBFLXN010000004.1:0-34152 GCA_040755715.1 Candidatus Edwardsiibacteriota bacterium | reverse complement strand
TAATACAGATAAACTTAAATATTCTATTAAAACTGTATTTAAAGGTATTAACCGTTCTCCATTGTCAATACAAAATTATGTTTTACCATATAAATAATTTATCAAAAATTATGCCGTTTCATATAGAAAGGTGGGAGTGTCAAAAATGCAGCCACGAAGAAATATCTTGAGGCCCAGAAGTTTCAATAACTACGGATTTAACGGGTTCGCCCGTCCCGATGTTATCGGGACGCCCGAGGGATTATATAGATTGAAATCTGTGAAAATCTGGGGAATTCTGTGGTTAAATGTCTTGCTTCTTATTTTTGTCTCATTGGGTTATACTGCTGAACTCTCGTTGGGGGGGGGAGGAACTTATTGGAAACCAACATTGACAACTTTTGAAGAGAAGATTCTCCGACCACGAGGCGTCATACTTAAGAGAACAGATGTTTTACCTAAAGGTAACCTTAAAGTGAACTTTTCTGGAGGAACAGCTATTACTTTAGGGATATGTCAGTGGAAAGGAAATGTATCACATAATGATACAACCTATAAAATCTCCTTAATTCCTTTAACTTCTACTGGAAGTTATGTGTTTTCTTTCACTCCAAAGCCCTATGATTTCTATGTCGGTGGGGGAGTAAATTATACTTTAGCCTCTTTTGAAACTAAAGTTAGCGACAAATTTTTAAAGGCAAAAGGCGAGGGCACCGCATTTTATCTCTTGGGTGGAGTTGAGTTTTATCTCATTGGTTTTCCTTTGAGTCTTACTTTAGAAGGAGGCTATGGATTTGGTAAAGTTCCAAAACTCAATATCAAAGAGGATACCATAGACCCCAATCGCATAGGAACCCATTTGTTCTACGACGAAAATGGCCATTGGGGTATAACTTCAGGAAAAGATTTGCCATTAGAATTAGACGGAGTAATCGCTGAAGTGATGTTAAGATACTATTTCTGAAAAAGGTACTGTAATGAAAAAAATGGTAAACTCGCGGAGAACGCAGAATAGTGGCAGATTACGTAGAGAAGAAATAAACGAACTTACCGGGTTTTGAACTTTGGTAGGAAAACCCTTGAAATAAAAAGGATGGTCTATAATTTATGATTTCTGCATAATCTGCGAATTACAGAACCCTGAAAAATTTGAGGAGAAATATGAATGAAACTAATGGATAAAGTAGAAAGAGAGCGATTGCTTAAAGAAGAATTAGTCCGTATCGTTGATATTCTTACCAAACAATACAAGCCGCAAAAAATAATATTATTTGGGTCACTGGCTAATGGGAAAATAAATGAATGGAGTGATATAGACCTTCTTATAATTAAAGATAGTTCAAAGAGACAAGTTGAAAGATGTATAGAGGTGGCAAAACTCATACATCCCAAAGTCGGAATGGATTTTTTCATATATACACCGGCAGAGTATGAGATTCTTCTAAGGGAGAAATTTTCGTTTTTGTCAAGCATTTTGAAAGAAGGGAAAATTCTATATGAAAAAAGAGACTGAATCTTGGCTTAAGATTGCTTATGAAGATTTTCAGGCTGCGGAGAATCTTATGAAAATAGATCTCTATAGGATGGTTTGTTATCATTCTCAGCAGACTGTAGAAAAAATTCTAAAAGCTTTACTTACAGAAAAAGAAATAGAGTTTGAGCGAAGCCACAATATTATTGATTTGAAAGTCGCGGTGATGAAAGTAGAATATGGAGTGAAGATTAGTGACGAAGATGCTGTATTCCTAAATAGCATTTATAGATCAAGATATCCTTCAGACGCAGGATTATTGCCAACTGGTGAACCTACAAAAGAAGATGCGGAAAAAGCACTAAATATTGCCCAAATAATACTTCAGCAAGTTGGAGGTCTTTTACAAATTACAAAACCTGAAGATTAGAGGAGGCTCTTAAAGATGCGTGTAAGAAACAAATTATTTGTTATCGCCGTGAGTGTTGCGCTATTCTCTGTCACGACTGTTTATGCTCAAACAGACGAAGAAATTCTGCCGTTTGTGCCCACTGGAGAGCAAACTGTCCCGGAGTTGCCGGGAGGAATAGAAGAACAGCTTTTTACGCCCGGAATGACTGAACCCACTGAACCTCAGGTACCAAGGGTAACCTCTCCTGCCGAAGCAGGACAGGGTGTTGCCCCACGTCCAATAGAGGAACAGATTCAACCATTTCCAACAGAGCAACCGGCAGTGCCGGTAACAGGACGAGGAGGAGGAGAAGAAGAAATAGAACCGTTTGGCTACGAAATGTTGCAACCAGATATTCTTGCAACCCAACCGGTCGGGACCCCACTTGCAACTCCAGAATATACTCTTGCCCCGGGAGACGAAGTGGCTGTGGTAGTTTGGGGGAATACACAATTTTCTTACAAGTTCAAGATTAGTCTTGAAGGGAAAATAGTGATTCCAAATGTTGGAGTAGTCCAGATAGGTGGACTTACGGTCAAAGAGTTTCAGGAGGTAGTGAGTAAATCTGTCAAGAAATACTACAAAGGTGTAGAAGTAGAAGCAATGTTGCTTCGGCTGCGGACAATTCCTGTTTGGATTGCTGGAGAAATCCGAAGACCAGGTAAATATTCGGTTTCCCCATTGACAACTGTTTCTCAGTTGATAAAGATAGCTGGTGGTGTGACCCGGAGAGCTTCATTGAGGGCTATACAAGTTACTAGAAGAAATGGTGGAGTAGCAACAGTTGACCTGTATGATTTTTTAATGAAAGGAGACCTAAAGCAGGACTTAAAATTAGAATCAGGAGATGTAGTTTTGGTTCTGATACATGGCGGTAGAGTGAGGATTACCGGAGAAGTAAAGCGCCCTCTAAATTGCGAACTTAAGGGCAATGAACATCTGAGTGACATGATTTCTCTGGTGGGAGGTTTTACCGACAGGGCATATAAAGAAAAAATAGAACTATTCAAGGTACTACCTGGAGGTGAAAGAAAGCTGTATTATATTGATTGGACAGATACTTCTGGAACTCACGAAGACCCCCTGATGACTGACGGAGACTATATTATCGTCCGGCAAACTTCTTGGTATTTAGAAGCAAAGCCGCAACCTTATTTTGTTACCATTGAGGGAGAAGTAAAATTTCCAGGAATCTATGCTATTCATGAAGGAGAAAATAGGATAATGGATGTGTTAAAAAAGGCAGGCGGTTTTACAGAAAAAGCAGATATAAGAAGAGCAAAGTTTATCAGACCGTATGTTCCAATAGTAGAAGACAGAGAGTACAAGAGATTAAAGAAGATTCCCTACGAACATTTGTCTGACGATGATAAGGAATATCTTAAAATGCGTCGGACTCAAGAACCCTCAGGATTTATTAGCGTAGATTTTTATAAATTGTGGATAAAGAATGATAGAAATTTTGATTTGGTTCTTAAGAATGGTGACAGAATCATTGTTCCTGAAGTCCTTGAGACTATTACTTTGACTGGTGGAATCAACGCACCTGGCAGTGTTTATTATCAACCAGGGACTGGTGTTGGATACTATCTTGACAAAGTAGGAGGATTTGCCTATAATGCTGATCGGAGAAAGTTGAGAGTGATTAAATCAAATGGCAAACAATTCAACCCTCGGAGAGTCAGGCGGCTAGAACCTGGTGATATAATTTGGGTCCCCCAGAAGGAAAAGACAGATTGGTGGGAAAGATTAAAGGATACAGCCGGTATTGCTTTTCTTGCTTTTCAGATGTTAACAATTATTTGGCAACAAAGGTAGTTTGAAACTTCAGCCTTCAGTTCTGATTTCGCAGGGAGAGAAATTTATGGAAGAAAAAAAGGTAAGCATTCATACTTATATCAGTGTTTTAATTAAACGACGGAAATTGATTCTCCTGAACTGTGCGATTGTTACTTTCTTTGCCTTAATTTTGAGTCTCGTGCTTCCAAAGTATTATAAGGCAACAGCAATCCTTTTACCTCCTGTGGAGGAGTCAACGGATATATTAGCGTTTTCTTCTTTCTTACAGGGCGGAGGTACATTTAGTAGTTTGGGAAGAAAGGCAGGGTTACCAGGAATGACTACTCCCTCAGATATATTTGCGGCCATTCTGAAGAGTAGAACTATAATGGAAGGAGTAGTGAAGGAATGCGATCTAATTAAAGTTTATAAGTTAAAAAAGTTGGAAGGGAAAAATCTACTTCTGGCTATGGAGAGAACCATTCGGATATTATCGGGATTTACTGAAATAGAAGTATCTTCTGAGGGTTTGATTAGTGTGAATGTTGTCGCAAAAGAACCTGAACTGTCAGCAGAGATTGCAAATGCCTATATAAGTGAACTAGACTACTTTAATAGAGAGATAAATATGACACGGGGAAAGAGGACAAGAGAATTTATTGAAAAGCGGTTGAAAGAAGAAGAAATAATCTTGAAAGCGATGGAAGATTCTCTTAAAAAATTTCAAGAGAAGAATAGAACGGTCTCACTGACGGATGAAATGGAAGCCGCCATTAAATCTGCCGCTGATTTAAAAGCACAAATTATGGGTTTCCAGGTCCAGTTAGATGTGATGCGGAGTTATGCTACTGAAGATAATCCAAGGGTTATGCAACTCAAGAGACAGATCAAAGAAATGGAAAAGCAGCTAGCGGGAATGGAATTCGGAGACAAAAAGGGAAAAGAATTTTTTACTCCATTTTCTAAAGCACCTGCTATAGGAATGGAACTGGCAAGACGAATGCGGGATGTTAAAATACACGAAGAGGTATTTACGCTTCTTACACAGCAATATGAACAAGCAAAAATTCAGGAAGCAAGAGATACACCTACGGTCCAGATTTTAGACCACGCTATTCCACCTACAAAGAAATATAAACCTAAGCGTTTGTTCATTGTATTGGGTGGATTTTTTCTGAGTCTTTTTAGCGGAATTATGTTTGCGTTCTTCTCAGAATACTTGGATAGAGTAAGAGAAGATAAAGAAAAATATGATGAGTGGAAAAAAATAATTGAAGTGTTGAGACATGATTTTGGCTCTTTCAAAAAAAATATCTTCAAACATAGAAGTTTTACTGATGAGACGATTATAAAAACCGATTAGAGTGACCTTTTCCTCTCCGCCTGGAGGGTGTGTCATAATGTAGTTGCCTGATTTATCGGGCGCAGCATATAGTGCCCAATGAATTGGGCAACTACAATATGTTGTGTGCTGTGACTAGATAAATGTAATTATGACACAGTCTCCTGGGAGATGGAAAGGGGGAGGTCTGTTATCGCCGTAACCTTATTTTTTGTCGTGGCAATCAATGCAACGAAGATATGCTTATCTTGGAGTATCGGAAATTCAATAATTTTTTAACCATGGATTAAACGGATTAGACAGATTTGAAATCCGTGTTAATCTGTGTAATCTGTGGTTCCATATGTTCGCGCCTAGGAAATTCAATATCAGCCACAAAGAACGCAAAAGGCAAGAAGGTGGACAAATTGGCTCCCTGCAAAAGCGCAAAATTTTTGCGGTCTTTGCGGGTCTATCTTGTCTATCATCTTGCTTTCTGCGACTTTTGCGGACTTACCGAGGCTTATCTTGAGGTAAAGAACTATGCGTCTGGACATACAGGAAAAGGAAGCATTAAAGTTTGCTTTGCATGATTTTAGAGGGATAGTTTATATATTCGGTTCAAGACTTGACAATTAAAAAAAGGGAGGGGATATTGATATACTCCTAATTCTTCAAAAAAGGACGAATCATTTGAAATTATCTCTCAAGGTTCAGGCAAGTTTTTTTTCAAGATGTGAAGAAAGGATTGATGTTGTTGTCTATGACGATGAGAGTATTTTCTGTCGGGAAATATTAAAAAATGCAAAAAGACTTGATATTACAAGAATTTGAAAATTTAAGAAAAGCGATAATTTTATTGAGAGTTTCTATAAAAAGATATAAGCCGTATAGGACAGGGAAAATATATACTTCTGACGAACTGGAATATTACGATTACTTATCTTTTAGGTTTGAAAAGAGTGTCGAACTTCTGCTTAGTTTTTTTAAGGGTCTTGAGTTTTTTGCTTATGCAAAAACTAGCGACATTCTGCGAGATAGACTATTGATTATGCAGAAACTTAATATTGTGGATGACATTGAGTTTTGGTTTGAGGCAAGAATGCTCAGAAATAAGATAGCTCAGACATACATTACTAAGAAACTGAAGGATCTGTATAATGAAGTCTTCAAGAGGTCAAGAATAATTTTTAGAACTTTTAAGAGAATAGAAAAATATCTCACCAAAGTAGAGGTAATTTGATTTGAAAAGGGGGAAGAAAAAATGTCTCTTGAGGAGCAGATAATTAACAAAAGAGCAGTGGTAGGTATAGTGGGCTTGGGTTATGTTGGACTACCTCTAGCAGTAGAATTCTGCAAGGCAGGGTTCAGAGTTATGGGAGTTGACTATGACAAAACTAAGGTGAATATGATAAACAGAGGGCAAAGCTATATTGTAGATGTGGATGCCCAAACTTTGAGAGAACAGGTGAAGCATAGAAAGTTTACTGCATCTGATGACTATTCTTATATAGCAAAATGTGACATAGTCAATATTTGTGTTCCTACACCTTTCAATAAGAATAAAGAACCCGATATTTCCTATATTATTGATGCTTCGGAAAAGATAACTGAGTATTTGCACAAAGGAATGCTTATTATCTTGAAAAGCACTACCTTTCCCGAAACTACAGAAAAGATTGTCTTACCTATTTTACAAAAAAGCAAACTTAGAGTGGGGCAAGATTTTTACCTTGCTTTTTCTCCTGAACGTATTGACCCTGGCAATAAAAAATACACTGTTAAAAATACTCCGGTAGTCGTTGGAGGAGTTACTAAAAAATGCACGGAACTCGCCTGTTTATTCTATAAACAGATGATAGAAAAAGTCATAGCCGTCTCTTCTCCCCGGGTAGCAGAGTTGACAAAATTGCTAGAAAATATCTTTCGCAGTGTGAATATTGCTTTAGTGAATGAAATGGCTTGTCTTTGTGAAAGAATGGGAGGAATTGATATATGGGAAGTAGTAAAGGCGGCCTCAACAAAACCATTTGGGTTTATGCCGTTTTATCCGGGTCCAGGACTTGGGGGACACTGCATACCGGTTGACCCTTATTACCTCGCCTGGAAGGCGAGGGAGTATGACTTTCATACGGATTTTATAGAACTGGCGGCGAAGACAAACGAGAGTATGCCTTATTTTGTGGTAAATAAGGTCATTGAAGCGCTGAGTCAAAAAGGAATTCCTGCTTCCAAAGCGAAAGTTTTAGTTTTGGGGGTGGCATTCAAGAAAGATATTAATGACACAAGGAGTTCGCCGGCTCTTAAAGTGATGGAAATTTTAAAGGATAAGGTAGCAAAGTTGTTTTATAATGACCCTTATGTGCCAGAAGTTAAAGTAAATGGAGAGAAGTATCGCTCCCTAGCCTTAGAAGAGAAAGTTGTAAGAGAAGTTGATTGTGTTATAATTACTACTAATCACAGCGCATACGAGTATGAAAAGTTAGTGCAATGGGCGAACTTGATAGTGGATACGAGAAATGCCACCGGAACATTCTCGAAGAGGATAAAAAAGATAATCAGACTTGGATATGTGAAGTAGAAGGGCACTTATAGAAGTTGAAAATTAACTAAAGTGAACACTTGGTGGCAATAAAGAAATTTATGTTATGAAATGAGGTTTGAGAATGTGAAAATATTGACATGGGTCAATGTCTTTAGAGATAAACTCAAAGCAAAATCTATAGTCCGGGATACACTTACTACCACCATTCTGTTACTTATGGCCAAAGCAGTAGGGTTGCTTGTTCCTTTCTTCGTGGCAGCTTGGTTTGGAGTATCTTCTCAAACTGATGCGTTTTTTTTTTCCTATGGATTAGTTCTTTTTATTTCTGGTATTTTGGCTCAGGTTGTGGAAAGTATTATTGTCCCCTATGTGGTTGAGGCTAAAGCAAAGGAAGAGAACATTGGCAGTTTCGTGGGGAAGATAGTAGCAGTGAGTGGTGGGGGATTTGTGGTAGTAACAGGAATGTTTCTTTTGATGATAAATCCAATCCTCTCCACTATTAGCCATTTTGATTCAAGTTCTCTGAATCTGGTACGGTTTCTTTTAATAGAAATCTCTCCTTTAGGTTTACTACTGATCTGGACTAGTATTCTCTCCGGTACCTTTAATGCTTACAAAAAATTTGCCATTTCTCTTCTTTCGTCTTTCTTTCGCGCACCTTTAAATTTAGTTATTATTTTTCTTCTCAAAGACAAAATAGGTATTCATGCGATTGCGGCGGGGTATCTGACTGGAGAGGTAGCCAGATTATTTTTCTTGTGGATAAAGCTCAACAAATTAGAAGATATTTCCCTGTGTCTATCATTTATTCTTGATTCAAAAACTAAAGAGTTTTTTCTGACTGCATTCTATCAGACCTTAGGAATGGTTGCCGTAGGTTTGAATCCTATCATTGATAAAACTATGGCCTCCTGGCTTGGGGAGGGAAACATTTCTATCCTAGAATATGCTGATAGGCTTTATATGATTCCAGTTACTTTCATGAGTGCCGGATTATTCATTACACTTCTTTCCTATTGGAGCGAAGAATATTACCAGGTTGGGTTAGAAAGTCTCAAGAGAAATGTCAAGAGAGCAGTGAAGATGCTTATTCCCACTACCTTGGCTATTGCTGGGGGATTTATTCTTATCCATCGTCCATTAGTTCATCTCATCTTGGGATGGGGGTCACTTAACGGGGAGACACTCAATAAGGTAGGAGGGGTCCTGATATGTAATTTATTGGGCTTCACACCTTATCTCATAGGACTTGTCTATGTGAAAGCCCACGTAGTGCTAAAAAATACCAAAACCATTTTGTACTTGGCCATTCTCAATTGCATATGTAATGTGCTTCTGAATTATTTCCTTATGCAAATATTTGGAGTTAGAGGGATAGCTCTTTCTACCTCAATTACTTATTCCATTGTTATGATTGGCTTTCTTTTAACCTTTTTAAATAAGAGTAGAATGAAGAGAAATGGAGACATTAAATAGGACGAAGGCATTATTCCTATCTGAGAAAAATTATTGGACAACACTCCATCTATTCAGAAGAAAGGCACATTTCTATCCTAATATTAGAAGATACCGAGCCCATTTTGAAGTAGCGAGACTTTTTAGAAAATATCTCTATCCGGGAGAGGGCAAAAAGGTGTTAGAAATAGGCTGCGGGAATTCAATATGGCTGCCATATCTTTGTAAAGAACTAAAATACGAAGTCTACGGGATAGATTATTCGGAAGAGGGAATTGAAGGGGCGAGGGAGAATTTAATCTCGGCCGGTTGCAGTGGGACACTCTACTGCCTGGATTTTTTTGAGATAGATGAAGATTTTTATAGCCATTTTGATAGCGTATTTTCAACTGGAGTGGTGGAACATTTTGATAAACCTGAAGAAGTAATCCGTCTTTTTGCGAAACTCTTGAAAAAAGGCGGAGTGCTACTCACATGGGTACCAAACACCTCTGGAATAACTATGAAATTCCAAAAAATGATAGATAAAGAGGTATATAGTATACACAAACGTTTTAATCTTAAAGAACTTGTTGAGTTTCACAGAAAAAGTGGCCTAAAAGTTATAGATTCATCATATGCACAATTCTTAGATTTTAGCATCATCAACCTTCGTATATTTAACCTCCAAATCCAAAAATGGATTAGCCGCCTGATAACTGAGTTTAACTTTCCTCTTCGTTTCATAGAACAAATCTTTGGTGGTTACACAAAATCAAGAAGATGGTCATCCTCAATGTATATAGTAGCAGTTAAATAATAATTAGTAATTAAGGCGGTTTAAATTGATGTGTGGCATTGTAGGCATAATTAGTAATAAAATACCTATTAAACCTGAGATGCTTATTTCTATGAGAGATACGCTTATCCACAGAGGACCTGATGACTGTGGAATATGGATAAATAAGAGTGGCTTCGTAGGATTTGGGCATAGGAGGTTATCAATTATAGACTTATCAGAGGCTGGCAGGCAACCGATGCAATCTTCTGACGGAAGATTTGTCATAACATTTAATGGCGAAATTTATAACTTTCAGGAAATCCGGGAAGAATTAAAACAGAAATACAGTTTCAAGAGCAGAACCGATGCAGAGGTGCTCTTATATAGTTATGTCGAGTGGGGGAAAAATTGTCTTTATAAACTAAGAGGAATGTTTGCCTTCGCCATGTGGGATGATAAAGAAAAGAAACTATTTGCTGCCCGAGACAGGGCAGGAGAGAAACCTTTTTATTATTACCTTAGGAATGGTGAATTCGTTTTTGCATCTGAACTGAAAGCTATAACCCTATACGAGGGATTTGAAAAGAGAATTGATTACAGGTCCTTAATAGATTATCTGACTTTTGGCTACATTACTGCCCCCAAGTCGATCTGGAAAGACTGCTACAAGTTGCCTGCAGGGCATTATTTGCAGTATTCTCCCGATGATGGAAAATTAAATATAAAATGTTACTGGGATATAGACCTGACCCCCGATTATTCAAAATCCGAGTCCTTCTGGATCGAGGGAATCAGAGAACATCTCAAGGAGTCTGTAAACTTAATGCTCACCAGTGATGTCCCACTTGGTGCTTTTTTAAGTGGTGGTGTAGATTCCAGCGCGGTAGTTTCTGTGATGAAAGGTTATAAGCATGATTTAAAGACATTCTCCGTGGGCTTTGAAAATGGCGGAAGTTTCAATGAATTACCATATGCCATAAATATATCAACAAAGATTGGAACAGAGCATAAGAGTATTTATGTTAAAGAAAATGATTTTATTGAGCTTTTTGACAAAATGTCCTGGTTCTATGATGAACCTTTTGGCGACCATTCGTATCTTCCTACTTTTTGTGTTTCACGACTCGCACGGAAAGAAGTAACTGTCGCCATCTCTGGTGATGGCGGCGATGAACTTTTTGGAGGGTACATTAAATACTGGAAGCTTCCAAAACGGGAACGAATTCGCAAACTAATGTCTGTATGCTTGGTGGAATTGATCGAAAAAACAGTGGGCGGCCTGTTAGACAAACATAGCCGTATAAAAAGAGGTCTTAACTATCTGAAACAGGATGAAAATAACAGTATTATTGTAACAAGTGGTGGCCATCGATTTGAAAATTTAAAAGGCATGATATCAAATAAGGAATTTGAGGAAACTTTGAAGGATTATAATCCCTTCAATTCGCTTACCAAATTCTTTAATAATGACAAAGTCAAGAATCTAGATATAGTCACAAAAGCTCGATATCTGGATTTTAAATGGTACCTCTGCGATGATATTCTTACAAAGGTTGATAGGGCAAGCATGGCAATATCTCTGGAAGTGAGGGCGCCACTACTTGATTATAAATTCATTGATTTTATAAGTCATATACCAAATAAATTCTTGATCAATCGCTCAAGTGGCAAGAAGATTTTTAAGAAAGCTCTGGAAGGAATAGTTCCCCAGGAGAACCTCTATCGAAATAAACAGGGGTTTGAGATTCCACTCGCAAAGTGGTTTAAAGGCAAACTCCATGGGTTTCTAAACAATGATTATATTTCCGAACACCCGATAAATAACAATTATGCCAAGAATTTAAAAATATCTTTCATAAAAGGGAATAACTGTCTTGCATACGACTTACACTTATTTCTGTTTCTTGATAATTGGCTGAGAAGATGGGGATAGTTTGAGAGGTAATATTTATTTATGAATCAGGCTGCTGATTTGAAGTCTTTTTGACAGGACGCCGTCGTCCAAAGCTAAACTATGGCGTCGGACGAGTAACAAGATTTTTATTATGGGGATAAAAGTCTTCCGTCATCTTCTTTTAAATAAAAAAGGTGTCAATGAATCACTTTGAAATGAGACAAGTAAGTCTAAGAAAAATTCCATATATTTTCTATTTCCATCTATTGCTTATGATGGGTATTGTCTTTTCTCTCTTTGGAAGTAGTGCGTCAATTTATCCATTATGTGCTTATTTACTCATCTTATATTCTGTATTTTTTTTGTCATCTCCACACTTTGCTCTCTTATCTCTGGGAATTTTTATGCTATTTGCGCCCACATTGCTTAATATGTCAATAATGCGAGTTATTCCCTTAGGGTCGCTATACAGTCTCATTTCAAGTGTAGACGAGCTTTTGATTGCTTGGTCAGCGACACTGTCAATAGGGACACGAATAATAAAAAGGGAGCAAATCTATAGAACACCCATAGACTTGCCGATTTTGGGATTGATAGGGGCAGGCTTGGTTTCGAGTCTCCTGCACCACGTTCCTATGAAAATTATGACTTTTGGAACCGTTCTTATGTTGAAAGGTTTTGTTGTCTTCTATCTTTTTTCCCAGTTAGATCACACCGAGAGACATTTACAAAGATATCTCAGAGTTATTTTTGTTTTGGCTATCGTTCTTTATGTATTTGCTATTATAGAATTGTTATTCCCCTCACAATTTTATGCTTCTATAAGAAGGGACATCTGGCTTAGATATAGGGCTGGTCTGCCTGTGGTCCAGTCTCTTCTTTCTAACTATGCTCTTTTTGGTTGGTTTACTTCTTTCATAGGTCTATTCGCAGTAGCATTCTATTATTTCTCTAAAAACAAGAAATATCTCTGGATTGCCGGAGCTTTTCTCCTGGCCACTATTTTTTCTATGTCGAGAAAGAGCATTGTAGGAATGCTTCTCGCTGTCATTCTTAGTTTTTTATTCTTGCCACAGGAGATAAAGAAAAAGACAGTCTTTTCTTTAGCAGGAGTGATGGGTTTGCTTGGTTTATTTTTAGGGGCAAACATTATTATTGCTATCAATACATTATTGCAGGAGTCTATTTTTACTCCTTTCCCTACTACCTCGGCAAGATTGGTATTGTATGTCGTTGGTCTAAAGATAGCTCTGGTTCATTTTCCCTTTGGGGTAGGATTGGGGCGTTACGGCGGGTGGATCTCAGTTCTCTATTACAGTCCGGTATATAGAGAGTATGGACTAAATATGATTTACGGATTAGGAGATGTATGGAAGCAGGGTCAGTGGACATTCATCGCAGATACCTTCTGGCCACATATTATGGGTGAAACGGGCTTTTTGGGACTCGCTTGTTATGTCCTTATCATTTTTAGGCTATTTTCCCTTTGTAGGTCAGGAATCAGTGAGATCTATTCACTGTATCCAAGGGTTTTCATTCTCGCCGCCATGTTGATTTTGATAGAAGCTTTATCTGAATCTACCGCAATGATAGTCTTTGAAAATCCGCCTCTCTATTATTTTATTTTTGCCTCTCTTGGAATTGCTACCAGCTTATATAGGAAATACCACCACTTGCAACTGGAAATGTGAAGAACAAAAGGAAAGAAGATGAAAGTCTTAGTTACTGGAGGAGCAGGTTTTATTGGAAGTCATCTGGTAGAGGCGCTCCTAAAGCGGAAAGCCTCTGTTCGGGTGATAGACAATTTTTCCACTGGCAAAAGAAGAAATATCGCTCATTTTATTGATAAGATTGAATTGATCCAAGGCGATATCTCCAATTTAGAAGTTGTCAAGAGGGCAGTAAAGGATGTAGAAATTATCTACCATCAGGCGGCTCTACCTTCCGTTCCCCGTTCCATTAAGAATCCCATTTCTACTAATCATGCAAATATTACAGGAACCCTCAATCTCCTCTGGCAGGCAAAAGAAAAAAAAATAAAGTGGTTTATCTACGCTTCTTCTTCCTCAATTTATGGAAACACTCCCACACTTCCCCAGAGTGAAGAAATGAAAGCAAAACCTTTGTCTCCTTATGCCTTGACAAAATATGTGGGAGAGGAATATTGTCGTTTGTTCTATTCTCTCTATGGTCTTAAAACCATTTGCTTACGCTACTTCAATGTTTTTGGGCCAAATCAAGATCCTGTCTCGCCTTATGCCGCAGTAATCCCCAAGTTTATCAAGGCACTTTTAGAAGATAAGCCTCCGATAGTTTTTGGAGACGGAACTCAATCGCGAGATTTTACTTATGTAGAAAATGTCATTCAAACAAATCTTTTGGCGATAGAAGCAGAGAAGACGGCGTTGGGCAGGAGTTATAACATCTCTTTGGGGCAAAGAACATCAATAAATGAGTTAATAAGTACCCTTAACCATATTCTAAAAAAGGATATTCAGCCTGTCTATATGTTTCCTCGAAAAGGAGATATAAAACACTCTTTGGGGGATATTACCTTAGCCAGAAGATACCTCAAATATGACCCACAAATAGGTCTTGAACAGGGGCTCCGAATGACAGTCCAATCAATGAAAAAGTATTTAAGAAAGGAGTGAAATGAAGGATAAGAAAAAGATATTCTTTGTAATACCGTCTTTAGCAGGAGGAGGGGCTGAGCGGGTAATGATTTATCTTTTGCAATACATAGACCGCACCAAATTTGAACCATGGCTGGTAGTCCTTGATTCAAAAAATAATTATGGGGAAGAAGTTCCCAAAGATATTAAAGTTGTCTGCCTGAATAAAAAAGGACGGCTGGATTTTTTCCGCCTTACAGTATCTCTTTCAAAATTGATTAGAAAAGAGGCTCCTTCTTTAGTTTGTTCCTTTCTGGAGTACGCAAATTATTTAGTAGTTTTAACCCGCTGGCTGTCAGGGGATAAAATTCCACTATTCTTATCGGAGCGAACTACTCCATCTTTATATTTGAAACGTGTAAGATTTGGTGCCTTCAAAAAAACCTTGACAAAGCTCCTCTACCCAAAGGCTGAAGGTATTATTGCTGTATCAAAGGGGGTCAAAGAGGACCTTTTGGTTAATTTTAGGGTTGTAGATGAGAGGTGTAAAGTAATATATAATCCCATTGACATAAAAAGAACACAACTACTTTCCAAAGAAAGCATAGAGCATCCATGGTTTAAGGAGAATATTCCTATCATTGTTGCCTGTGGAAACCTAACAGTGGCGAAAAATTATCCGATGCTTCTCAAGGCAATGAAACTGGTTTTGAACGATACAGAAGCCCGTCTTGTAATCCTTGGGACTGGAGAAGAACATATCAGACTTGAATCCTATACAAAGGAAGTTGGTATCCACAAAAATGTTTCATTCCTTGGTTTTCAGAAAAACCCCTTTAAATTTATGGCAAAATCCACCATTTTTGTATTGTCTTCCTCATGGGAGGGATTCGCCAATGTCCTGCTTGAGGCGATGGCTTGCGGTCTCCCTGTGATATCTACCAGATGTGCTTCAAGTCCTAATGAAATAATAACCTCCGGGGTAGAAGGCTTGCTGGTTCCTGTGGGAGATGAGGATGCCATGGCTAAAGCAATACTGCGTTTGCTAAAGGATGAATCACTCAGGAAACAAATGAGCGAAGCAGGTAAAATCAGGGTAGAGGATTTTAGGATTAAGAAGATAGTAAAGCAATATGAAGAGGTTTTTTGGGGGGTCGGGTAGGAACTTTTGTCCTCAACTCCGGTAAAAAGACCACCATGTCCACAAAACGAATATCATGAAAATTCTTATAATCAATAAATTTTTGTATCCAAAAGGTGGAGATGCGATAAGTAGCCTAAATACAGGCGAATTGTTGAAATCAAAAGGGCATAATGTTATTTTCTGGGGGATGAAAGATTCGCTGAATCCTTTCTATCAATACCAGGATTATTTTGTCTCAAATATTGAATACAATCAATTGCAGAGTTTTAAGGAAAAGATTAGTGCAACTTTGAATATTCTTTATTCATTTGAGGCTAAAAGAAAAGTTGAGGATTTAATTAGAAAAATAAAACCGGATATTGCTCATCTTAACAACTTTGCTCACCAGCTCTCACCTTCAATTTTAGATGTATTTACCAAATATAAAATACCGACTATTATGACGATGCGCGATTATAAATTGGTTTGCCCTTCATATTCTATGTTTTCAGATGGAAAACCTTGCGAAAAATGTAAGGCTGGAAAATACTACTGGTGCTTTTTTAAGAAATGCACAAAAAATTCCTATGCCAAAAGCCTTCTGAATGTCATGGAGATGTATCTTCATCACCAGATTTTGCATCTCTATGATTTAATTGATATTTTTATCTCTCCAAGTGTGTTTTTGAAAAACAAACTAAAAGAAATGGGATTTAAAAAAGAAATAGTCTATCTTCCAAATCTTATAAATATAAAAGATTATATTCCAAACTACAATCTTGATGGTAGAACACTCTGTTATTTTGGACGGTTTTCTCGGGAGAAAGGATTGGTTATTTTATTAGAGGCAATAAAAGGAATTGATATTAGCTTGAAAATTATCGGAGATGGTCCGGTAAAGAAGGATTTAGAACTTAGGGCTAAGAGTTTAGGGTTAAAAAATGTTTCCTTCTTAGCTCATAAATCAGGAGAAGAATTAAAAAAAGAAATCATAAGCTCAATGGCAGTGATTCTTCCGTCTGAATGTTATGAAAATAATCCAAGAATAGTTTTGGAAGCATTTGCCTTAGGGAAACCTGTGATTGGAAGTAGAATCGGTGGTATTCCAGAGTTAGTGCAAAATGGAGAGACTGGTTTGACTTTTGAACCTGGAAATGTAGAGGATTTAAAAAATAAGATTGAGTATTTGATAAGAAATCCTGATAAAATTAGTGAAATGGGAAGAAATGCAAGAAAATTTGTAGAAGAAAACTTTAATCCTGAGAAACATTACCAGGATTTGATGAAGATTTATCAAATGGCAAGGGAGAAATGCAAATGAGCAAGCCAAGCTTCCTTTTGAAAAATAAAGATGCTTGTTGATTTGCAGAAAATTGCCTACAGGTGGGGTGGGAAAAAAGATGTCATAATCTGAACGGAATCTGGAAAGTCCAGATTCAGCAATTAAAACGGCTAAAAATGTAAAAGTTTAATCCAGAGGGACATTAGCAAAAACTGGTCAAAATTTATCAAGTGATGAAGGGGAAAAATGAATGAAAAGAGTTCCGAATATTAGGGAACTGCTTATCGCCGCGGATTGCAAAATAGACAAGATGTTTGCAAATACTCTCGCAAATGAACTAGGTATAAGGGTCGATATTTTCTATATTGACTCAACGGGCATGAAAAGGTTGCAAAAGCTCAAAAGGCATTTTAATTATTTTATTGTAGCTATTAAAGCATTTCTGCACCGCCACAATTATGACTATATAATATTCTGGCAGCAGTTTATAGGATTCTATTATGCTACTATGGCAAGGTTTTTTCGCAGCAAAATGAGAAATCCGACTACTTTAGTGTTGCCTTTAATTTATAAACAGCGGAGAAAATTGTTTGGTAAGACCTATAAGGGCTTATTTCGTTTTTTTTTGGATTTGAATACTTTGAACTGGTTTATCTGCCATTCTGCAAGAGAACGCGAATTTTATATTAAGGAATTTGGCGCGAACTATCAGGAGAGGATACATTTTGTCCCATATGGCATAAAAATGCCTGAAACAGACTCATTTGTGAATAACATCGTTGACAAAAGTCGTTATTTTTTCTCAGGTGGCACAAGCAATAGAGACTACGGGACATTGATAGAGGCATTTAGGGAATTAAACGAACGATTAAAGATTGCCTGTTTCCGGGGTGACATTAAGAATTTACATATTCCATCAAACATAGAAGTGTTTCATAATGTATTCGGAAACGAGTTTTTGTATTATATGGGAAATGCGTATGGAGTAGTAATCTCTCTAGATGCCCCCAATATTTCTTCGGGCCAACTAGTTTTGTTGGATGCAATGAGATTAGGCAAAGCAATAATAATAACGAGAAGCAATGGTATAGAGGACTACCTAGACACTAGCTGTGCAATATTGGTAGAGCCTCATTCGGCTGAAGATATTAGGAACGCCGTTAGGAATTTAGTGAATAATAAAGGAAAATTATGTCTGTTAGCTGCCAATGCTTATCGAAAGTATGAAGCCAATTTTACTATAGAGAAATATGGGAAAAGAATTGCTACTATTTTGAAGGGCAATATATGAAGAAATTGACCCCTTGTGACCTTGTGATGTGGGGTGCGGGAACGGAGAGTATATTTCTCAGGCGCAATCTTACGGATGGGAAGTATATGGAGTAGAACCGATTTTGACTCTCTTGATATTAAGATATTTGGAAGCATTGGAAATTCAATCTTTCTAGACAGAATCAAATTCTGATGCGGATTAGGGGGTGACAGCGAAAAAATGCGACGAAAAGGAGCATTTTTGAGCGTCAGAGGGACGAAGCCCCTATGAAAGATAGCCGAGCGCAGCGGGGGGTTATCTTTTGAAAATACTGGGGAAATCTCGAAGTGCCAAGGGATGTACATCATTTTAAATATAAAACTTTAGAATTGTACCTTAATGAAACAGGATTTGATATTGAGAGGATCTTGTATCCCAGTACAATATTCTCGGGAATGAGAAAAACGACAAAAGTAATGAGAGAAAATGGCGTTGGGGTATGTGATATTTTTATCAAAGTGGTAAAAGTTGTTTTTGCAAAAACATATTATAGGCTATTTGTGGGATATCGGTTTGATGCGGGCATAGTTGTGCTGGCAAAGAAAGTTATTTAGAGGATTTCTTTAATGGAAGCGGCAATAATTACAACTTATAGATGTATCAATAAATGTCAAATGTGTAGCATTTGGAAATATCCCACAAAGTTGGAGGAAGAGTTCAGTCCAGAAATTTTAAATAGACTTCCCAAACTTTCCTTCTGCAATATAACTGGAGGGGAACCCCTTTTAAGAGAGGACATAGAGGAGATTGTTAACATTTTAATAAGAAAATCAAAAAGAGTAGTTATCAGCACTAATGGTTATTTTACTGAAAAGATAGTCGGTATTGCTAAGAAACATAGAGATATCGGAATAAGAGTAAGTATTGAAGGACTTCCTCAAGCGAACGATGAATTAAGAGGAATGGAAAATAGCTTTGAGCATGGTTTAAGAACTTTGCTAGAATTGCAAAGAATCGGGCTTAAGGATATCGGATTCGGCATAACAGTCTCTGACAGAAATGCTAAGGATATGATTGAATTATATCAATTAGCAAAAGCGATGAAAGTAGAATTTGCCACTGCAGTCATCCATAATTCATATTATTTTCATAAGTATGATAATCAGATAAACAAAAAAAGGGAAGTAATAAACTGTTTTCAAGAACTTATCTGCGAGCTTTTAAGGACGAAAAGAATTAAAAACTGGTATCGGGCATATTTTAATTATGGTTTGATAAACTATATTCAGAACAAAAAACGGCTTTTGCCATGTGAAGGAGGAACTGATATGTTTTTCTTAGACCCGTGGGGTGAAATTAGACCCTGTAACGGGATGGAAGAAAGCTTGTGGTTTGACAGTATGGGTAATTTAAATGAGAAATCTTTTGAAGAAATATGGAATGGAGAAAAGGCCAGAGAGATTAGAGAGAAAGTAAAGAATTGTTCTAAAAATTGCTGGATGATTGGTACGGTTTCTCCTGCGATAAAAAGAAATGTTGTAAAACCAACCTTATGGGTTTTAAAAAATAAGATCAAATCAATTTTTGGGAAGGAATTCTGTCTCGAATGAAAATCTTTGTTTTAGGAACAAGAGGTTTTCCTGGAATTCAAGGGGGAGTGGAAAAACATTGTGAGGAGCTATATCCGAGATTAGTAAAACTTGGTTGTGAAGTGACTGTAGTAACAAGAAAGCCATATCTTTCCAAGATAAGGCGTGTTCGTGAGTGGAAAGGAGTAAACTTTGTTCATCTCTGGTGTCTAAGGGTAAAAGAAATTGAGGCAATCACTCATACCTTTTTGGGATTATGGATTGCCAGAATAAAGTCTCCGGACATCCTTCATCTTCACGCCATCGGTCCTTCTATTTTTACTCCGTTAGCTAAATTATTAGGGTTAAAAGTAGTAGTGACCAATCACGGTCCCGATTATGTCAGACAGAAATGGGGTAAATTTGCTAAATTTATCTTAAAATTAGGTGAGGTCTTATCTACCAAGTTCGCGGACAAGGTTATCGTGATTTCAGAGACAATCAAAACTTCTCTGATAAAATTATACGGACGCCAAGGCCTGGAATTGATTTATAATGGTGTAAGTATACCGCAAAAGGTTAATTGCCAGGAAACTCTTAAAAAATATGGTCTCGAATCAAAAAAATATGTTTTTACTACCTGTCGTTTTGTGCCAGAAAAAGGCCTTCATGATTTAATTGATGCCTATTTGAAGATTGACAAACCGGAATTTAAACTGGTTATTAGCGGAGGTGCTGACCACGAGACCCACTACTCCTGCCAATTAAAAGAGAAAGCAAAAGGGAGTGAGAGAATTATTCTGACAGGTTTTGTTTCTGGAAAACCCCTCCAAGAACTCTATTCTCATGCTGGTCTTTTTGTTTTGCCCTCCCATTATGAGGGTTTACCGATCTCTCTGCTGGAAGCGATGAGTTATGACCTCCCAATTTTAGCGAGTGATATTCCGCAAAACCGGAAGCTTCCTCTTGAAGATTTTAGATTTTATCCTCCAGCAGATGTAGATGTTTTGGCAAAAAAAATGGAAGAAATGTTTAGATTTAAGATTTCAGAAGAAGAAAAAGCAAAGCAAAGACGTATTTTGGAGGAAAACTACGACTGGGATAAAATTGCTCTCCAAACTTTTGAAGTATATAAGAGTGTGGTAAAGTCTGGTTAAGAGACTCAAAAGAGACAGTAGATTGGGAGAAATTAACCAAAAATGTTAAGAGAACGAGCAGGACTGATTAGAGACCTTACAATTCTGGCCGATTTTGTGGTTATTATTCTCTCTTTCATCGGTGCCTATTGGCTGAGAGCTCATCTGTTGGAAGATTATTTTGCTGAGGCTCCACTTGCCCCTCTGAAGGAATATCTCTGGCTTCTTCTGATTATTCTTCCACTATGGTTTCTCTTACTTCATCAAGGCGGTGCCTATCAACCCCTTCGCACAAAGACATTCTGGGAAATAAACAAGTGCATTCTTAAAGTTTCACTCTTCGGGACTCTGATTTTGGGCACTGTAATTTTTCTCTTCAAAGCAGCCTATCTCAGTAGAACTTTTATTCTTACTTTTATTATTGCTAATTTACTCTTACTTATTTTTTGGCGTTCGGGATTGTTATTTTTTCTGAGGTCAGTCCGCCGAAGGGGATACAATTATCGCAATGTTTTAATTATCGGTGCAGGGAAGATTGCCGAGAATTGTGTTGAACTAATTAAGAAACACGCTGATTGGGGATTTCGTGTTTTTGACATTTTAAGCACGGAATCAATAAACAAACTTTCTGAAATTCTCTATCAAAATGTAATAGATGAAGTAATCTTCGCTGTTCCACATTCACAACTACAGAAAATTGAAATAGGGTTAAAAACTTGTGAAAAAATAGGCGTGAGAACGCATATTCTTTTAGATTGGTTTGAGACGCCGATAGCGAAAACTAGATTGGAAGAGTTTCATGGCATGCCAATGCTTACACTGACGACAACTCCATTTACTGAGCGCGCGCTTTTCATAAAAAGAACAATTGATATTATTGTTTCCTCCATTCTATTGCTCGTTTTTTCCCCTTTGATGGTCATTATTGGGATGCTTATTAAATTAACTTCATCTGGCCCCATTTTTTTTAGACAAATAAGATGTGGTCTGCAAGGAAGAAAATTTAATTTCTATAAATTCCGCTCAATGGTAGAGGATGCTGAGCAAAAATTAGATGAAGTGCGGGCTCTCAATGAAATGAACGGTCCAGTATTTAAAATCAAGAATGACCCCAGATTAACAAAAATTGGTAAAATCCTGCGCAAAACAAGTCTGGATGAACTCCCCCAATTGTTCAATGTCCTTAAAGGGGAAATGAGTCTGGTTGGACCCCGTCCTCCTATTCCGCCTGAAGTAGAACAATACGAGCCCTGGCAGAGAAGGCGCCTTTCCATGAAACCAGGATTAACCTGCCTCTGGCAAATCAGTGGCCGGAATGAAATTGATTTTGATGAGTGGATGAAACTTGATTTGCAATATATTGATAACTGGTCTCTGGGTCTAGATTTCAAGATATTGTTGAAGACAATTCCAGTAGTTCTTTCCGGAAAAGGAGCACAATGAATAAAAAGCACCAAATTCCAAGCTTCAAAATCCAAACAAATGCAAAATCACAAGCACCAAATTACAAACAAATTCCCAAAATAAAAAGGATGAAAATTCGTAGCTATTTGCAGTTCTTTTTTCGGTTTCTGGCTTGTTTCGCTATCACCATCTTTCCCCGGTTGAGTTCTGCCATACAGGAGAATATTCCTTTAGATTCGTGGGTCTACCCTTTTTTAATACAACTTCATAACCGAGGTTACTTTTCTTCGCTTTGGCTTCTGTCAAAACCTTGGACCAGAGAAGAAATAACAAATTCCGTTTTTCAAACTAAGGAAGAAATTGACTCCGGAAAATTAAAACTCAAGAAGGATGAGCAATGGCTCTTTGAAAAATTAATTAAGGAATTTCAAAAAGATAAAAATCTCGGCCCCCCCTTATCTCTCCCTCCCCAGGGGGGGATAAGGAGTGATTATGCCTGGCGCTTTAGAATTTGGGGAAAGGAAGAATTGCGGACAAGAACAGAAGAACCGGCCGTAGGGCGTGCGGCTGTTGGAGCCAATTCAGGTCTACACCTCCAGGATAAACTTGTCCTCTATGTGGTGGCTCGGGTAGACCAGAATATCTTGGATGATTCCACCTACTACGGCTATAAATGGCGAGGTAAATATTTTGGTGACTTTGATGCAGCCTACATTCAAGGAAAATTTTCTCGTTTCTTGATTACCCTTGGACGGAAAGAACTCTTCTGGGGACCTTCCTTACGAGGTTCCCTTATTCTTTCCAATAATGCTCCGCCATTAGACTTGTTTTCTATCCAAGTGACTTTCGGAAAGATGCGTCTTCTATATTTCACTACCCAACTAGATTATATGAAGAATTATTATTCACCACAGACCAATACCTTTGTAGAATCCGCAAATCGCTATTTGGTGGGGCACAGACTTGATTGGCTCCTGCCCTTTAATTTTGAACTCGGGTTGACGGAAATATTTTTATACGGTGGACCGGGACGCTCAATGGAAATGCATTTCTTAAATCCGCTTCTTCTCTATCACAGCCTTCAGCTGAATGACCAAGCGTCTGGCAATACGATGTGGGGAGTGGATTGTCTCTGGCGTCCTTTTCGGAAATTTGAAGTCTATGGAGAATTGATGATTGACGACTTTCAGATAGAAAAAAGAGTTCCTTCTGACTATGAGGCCGCCGCCTGGGGAATACAAGGAGGGATGAGAGCAAGTAGTCCATTTGAATTGAATGGAAGTTTCCTCTCCGCTGAATATTTTTGGGTTTCTAACTGGTGCTATAACAATCAGGAGCCCTTCTCAAGGTATATCTACAAAAATAGAGTTACCGGCGCTTGGTTCGGGAATGATGGAGATAATTTCTGGGTATCCTGGAATCAACTCCTTAGCGAGAAATGGAGTGCTACTCTGAAGGGAGAAATCAAAAGACACGGAGAAGGGAGACCTGATGCCGATTGGCCTATAGTGGAATACTGGTTTCAACCACGAAAATTCCCCTCGGGTATAGTAGAAACTCAACAATCCTTAGGTGCCCAGATTAAATTTTGGCCTTCGTTGAATACCTTTTTTCTCCTGAATATTAGATATCTTCAAACCAAAAATTTAAATAATCAGCCGAATAAAAATGAAAACAAATGGGAATTAAAACTTACTGTAAGTTCTGCCTGGGAATGGTTATAAAAAAATTAAAAATCAAATATCAAATATCAAAATGACAAATCAAAATTCAAAATTATTTAGAAGTTTAGAAACTAATAAAATAGTAGCCCGTCTTGCTTTCGGTGACCTTTGGCATTGGACGATTTCGGATTTAGAATTTTCAGTCTTTGGACTGTCATTTTGCATTTTTAATTTTGATTTTTGAATTTTGTATGTAGGAGTGATTCTGATGCGGTTTCTTAAGCCATTTTTGCCTTCTTATCAAAAGATAGAAAAAAGAGTGAAAGAAACATTTTCTACCGGCATTCTCACAAAGGGAAAATATTTAAATGAATTTGAAAAGAAAATAGCCAATTATCTCAAGGTAAAAAATGCTGTTGGAGTTTCAAGCGGCACCACTGGTTTACTTTTGACTCTTAGAGCATTAGGATTAAAGGGTGAAGTGGTTGTTCCGAGTTTCACCTTTATGGCTGCAGTTCATCCCTTAGTTTGGAATGGATTGGTGCCAGTTTTTGCCGAGATTGACCCAGAAACCTTAAACATAGATACATCAAAGATTGAAGAACTCATTACCCCAAGAACCTCGGCAATTCTGGCCGTTCATCTTTTTGGTAATCCGGCAGATGTTAGAGAGTTAAAAAAAATTGCTAAGCGTTATAAATTGAAACTCATTTTTGATTCGGCTCACGCCTTCGGAAGTCTTTATCAGGGAAAACCGTTAGGTAGTTACGGTGAGGCGGAAGTTTTTAGCTGTAGTCCAGCAAAACTTCTTATTACTAGCGAAGGAGGAGTGGTAACAACTGGTGAGCCTGAATTAGCTCAAAAGATTTACTATCTACGAGAATATGGAAACCCTGGAAATTATGATAGTGTAGATTTTGGTATCAACGCCAGAATGCCAGAATTTAATGCTATTTTAGGAATAGAAAGTTTGTCGTTGTTGGAGGAGAATGCAAAAAAACGCAATCAACTGGCTGAAGTTTACCGCAGGCGATTGGGGAAATTGCCCGGGATTAGATTTCAAAAAATTAAAAATGGGAATCGTTCTTCTTATAAAGATTTTGTCATCCTAATAGACGAAAAAAAATTTGGGCTTTCAAGAAATTTGTTAGCCAATAGATTGGCCAAAGCAAAAATTGAGACTAAGAAATATTACGACCCCCCAGTGCATAAGCAAACTTGTTATCATAAATTTTCAAAAAGAGGATTGCCGATTACTGAAAGAATAAGCAAAGAGATTTTGGCTTTACCTATTTATGCTGGAATGGGTGAAAAAGAAATTGATTCTGTCTGTGTGGCTATAGAAAAGATTCAAAGAGCAATGAGTAGACAAAATTCATTACAAAATTAATAAGGCAAAATTAGCAATTATCAATGGATAAAATAATTTTGCATTGCTAATTGTTAATTTTACAATTTGTGATAAAAAAAGAACTCGTATGAAAGCAATGGTAACGGGAGGAGCTGGATTTATCGGTTCTCACCTCGTAGATGGTTTGCTCAAAAGAGGATTTGAAGTTTCGGTGATTGATAATCTTTCTACTGGTAAGATTGAAAATCTTAATTCTGAGGCAAAATTTTTTAAGGAAGACATTTGTAGTTCACAAATCCATAAAATTTTTAAAGAAGAAAGACCAGACTACTTGTTCCATTTAGCTGCCCAAATAGATGTGCGAAAGTCAGTAGAGAATCCATTTTTTGACGCCCAGGTCAATATCTTGGGGACTCTTAATCTTCTCAAGGCCGCTCTGGATGCTGGAACAAAAAAAATTGTCTTTGCTTCTTCCGGCGGAGTGATTTACGGACAGACGGAAGATATTCCAACTCCTGAAGGAAATCCGCTGGCTCCTATTTCTCCCTATGGAATTGCTAAACTAGCAGGAGAAATTTATCTGAAATTCTACGCTGAAACTTATGACTTACCTTATATCATTTTGCGGTATGCTAATGTCTATGGCCCACGGCAAGACCCTTTGGGTGAAGCAGGGGTAGTGGCCATTTTTTCTTTGGCGATGCTCAAAGGAGAAAAGGTAATCCTCTATGGATATGGCAAATTGGAACGCGATTATGTCTTTGTTGAAGATGTAGTGAAAGCAAACATTCTTGCTTTAGAGAATCAAAAGAACGGAGTCTTTAATATAGGTACGGCTAAAGGAACTTCGGTTGAAGAGTTATTTCAGTTGATGAAAAAAATCACGGGTTTTGAAGGAGAAGTAGAATATCGTGAAGCGCGGTCAGGAGAGTTAGAGAGAAGTTGTTTAAGTTTCAAGCAAGCACAAAGAATTTTTGGTTGGTCTCCAAAGACTGAGCTAGAAACAGGTCTGCAATTAACGGTTGAGTGGTTTAAAGAAAAATTTTTGAAAACCACACCTGAACACACGAAATAGAAATTCATAGAAATTGATTGAAATTGATAGAAATAGGGAAATAGAAATTTACAGAAATCCGATTCTGTCTTTGGCGTGACAATAAATTTCAACAAGTTTCTAATTATTTCATAATTTCGTGTTTCCGTGGTTAATTGACAAGAACATCAAAATGAAAACCGAACTTGATGATATTAAATATCTGGTGGAAATTGACAAGCTTAATATGCAAAAACATTTAGCTGATTTTCCACAACAGTGTCAAGAAGGTATAGAGATAGGTAAGAAATTCCCACTGCTGAAATTTGATATCTCTAGAATAAAAAACATAGTTATTGCCGGAATGGGCGGCTCAGCCATCGGTGGTGACCTCTTGCGTTCTTATCTTATAGATGAACTTTCCATACCTCTTTCGGTAGTGCGAAACTACACTCTTCCCGCATTTGTGGGAAAACAGAGTTTAGTAATAGTTAGTAGTTATTCTGGTAACACCGAAGAGACTTTGAGTTGTTATCAGATAGCAAAAAGACAGAAAGCCCACATTCTCTGTATTACTAGCGGAGGAGAATTAAAGAAAATGGCTTTACAAGACAAATTTCCAGTAATTTCTATTTCTCCCAATTTACCTCCCCGAGCCGCTCTCGGTTATTCTTTTTTCCCCCTTTTAATTTGCCTAATCAAAAATGAAATTGTTAGAAGAAAGGAAAAAGAAATTAAGGAAACTATTTCTCTTTTGGAAAATCTCAGAGAATTATATTCTCCACAAAATCCCTTTGAAAGAAATAAGGCAAAAGAATTAGCTTTTCTCTTAAAAGATAAATTGGCGATCTTTTATTCTTCAGCAGACCACCTTGAAACGGTAGCTTTGCGCTGGAGAAATCAATTAAACGAAAATGCTAAGATGCTTGCTTACTCTCATACCTTTCCTGAACTAAACCATAATGAAATTGTCGGCTGGGAAGTCTTGAAGAAGATTATGAAGGAAACGGTTGTGGTTCTTCTACAAGACAAAAGTGACCACCTCCGTAATAGACGCCGGATGGAGATTACCCAAGAAATAATGGCAACGGAATGCGCCAATTTTATTACGGTAGAAAGTATGGGAAGGTTTCTTTTGAGCCGTATCTTTTCCTTGATTTATTTGGGTGATTATGTTAGTCTATATTTGGCAGTGTTAAATAAAGTAGATCCTACACCAGTAAAAGCCATTGATTATCTAAAATTAAAATTGTCAGAAAAACCGTTTGGTAGAAAATGAATTTGAATACGATTACACAGATGAGATTTAATAATCGGTGTAATCGCAGTTCAAAATCTGCGTCCTAATTATCTTGCCGCTTCGGAAATTCACTGAAACCACAGAATTACACAGAAACATACAGAAAAATAGAAATTCATAGAAATTTTTGGAAACTTGTGGGAATTTATTGTTCTTTACTACAAGTTTCTATCAATTTCAATAAATTTCTATTAGTTTCCTTATTTCTGTGTCAACCCCGTTAGAAATTACCAAAAAGTATGGGAAAATTCCAAGACTAAACTTGCAAAATGTAAGTTAGAGAAGATTTCTAACGGGGTCAATCTGTGGCTAAATATCTTGAGAAAATGAAAGTCATTATTCCAGTGGCTGGTATGGGAACAAGGTTAAAACCACATACCCATACTACACCAAAAGTTTTGTTACATGTAGCAGGTAAACCAATTCTGGGACATATCCTAGATGAACTGAATTCTGCCAATTTGAAAGAAATAATTTTGATTATCGGAACAATGGGAGAACAGATTGTTGAATATGTGCAGAAAAATTATTCTTTTGAACTAAATTATGTAAAACAGATAGAACCATTAGGACAAGCACATGCGATTTATTTAGCCCAAAAATTTGTCTTGAAAGATGAGCCGGTCTTGATTATTTTTGGAGATACTATTTTTAAGACTAATTTGAAGGAAGTAGTTAACCGAAAGACAACGGCTTTAGGAGTGAAAACTGTTGAAGAGGCTAAACGTTTTGGGGTAGTAGAACTCCAAGGTAATCAAATTAAGAACGTTGTGGAAAAATCTCCTAATCCGCCTTCCAACTTGGCGATGGTGGGATTATATTTTATCAGAAATAGTATGCTCCTTTTTAATTGCTTGCGCCGTTTGATTGATAGTAACCGGAAACTGAAAGGTGAGTTTTGGCTGACTGATGCTTTGCAAATGATGATTGAAAACGGTGAGAAGATGGAAACATTTTTCGTTGACGGCTGGTATGATTGTGGTAAGTTTGAAACACTTCTAGCCACTAATCGTCAACTCCTTCAAGGTCGGGCAACCACTCATTGTCCTTTAGGTTCAATTGTTATTCCCCCTGTATATATTTCGGATTCAGCTAAGATTGAAGGTTCAGTCATCGGTCCTTATGTTTCTATCGCAGATTATTCAGTAATTAAGCATTCAATTATCAGAGATTCCATTATTAACAAAAATTCAATAGTTGAGACAGTGGTGCTTCACAATTCCATTGTAGGTGATAATGCTGTGGTTAAAGGTTCGTATCGAAAACTTAATGTAGGCGATTCTTCAGAAGTAGATTTAATTTAGATTAAGGAGTAAAGTATTTAACAATATCAGTGATTACCACGATAAAAAAGCCGATTATAGCGATGCTAAACAGGAAGCAAAAAACATCGCTGGTATCGTTTTTAATCGCCGTAATCATTTTAAAGTAGGAGGGAAAAATGCCGGAAAAACATTTATTTACTTCGGAATCAGTTACCGAAGGGCATCCAGATAAAATCTGCGACCAGATTTCTGATGCTATTTTAGATGCAATTTTGGAGAGAGATGCAAACGGTAGGGTAGCCTGTGAAACAATGGTGACTACTGGTGTTGCTTTGGTGGCAGGCGAAATCAGTACCGGCTGTTATGTGGACATTCCTAAAATTGTGCGGGAAACAATTCAAGAAATTGGTTATACGGATGCGAGAATGGGTTTTGATTACGAGACCTGCGCCGTAATTACTTCTATTCAAGAACAGTCTTCAGATATTGCTCAAGGTGTTGACATTGGCGGCGCCGGAGACCAGGGAATGATGTTTGGTTTTGCTATCAATGAAACACCAGAATTAATGCCACTGCCAATTATATTAGCCCATAAATTGGTTCGTCGTCTTGGGGAGGTGCGAAAAAAGGGAACCTTGGATTATCTCCGCCCAGACGGAAAATCACAGGTAACCGTAGAATACATAAACGGAAAGCCAAAGAGAGTAGATACAGTAATTCTTTCGGCTCAACACCATCCGGACAATTCTGAAGAACAGGTAAAAAGAGATATGATTCAACATGTAATCAACCAAGTGATTCCAGCAGAATTTTTGGATGAGCAAACTCAGTATCTCGTCAATCCTACCGGTCGGTTTGTTATCGGTGGGCCACAGGGAGATACTGGTTTGACTGGAAGAAAGATTATGGTTGATACCTACGGCGGTTTTTCGCGACACGGAGGGGGATGTTTCTCAGGGAAAGACCCGACAAAGGTGGACCGTTCAGCTACCTACATCGCACGCTATATGGCCAAGAACATTGTGGCGGCTGGGTTGGCAGAGAAATGTGAGGTCCAATTAGCCTATGCCATTGGAATCGCTGAACCAGTCTCCATTTGTGTGGAAACTTTTGGTAGCGGGAGAATCCCCGATTTGCAATTGGTGAAAATTATTCGCCGGCATTTTGATCTAACTCCAGCCGGAATCATTGATTATTTATCTTTACGCCGTCCAATTTTCAAGAGAACAGCCGCCTATGGGCATTTTGGTAGAGAAGAAGAAGGGTTTACTTGGGAGCTAACCGATATGGCGGAAACACTAAAAGAAGCGGCGAAAATATGAGTTGACACGGTTTGTTGGGTTAACACGGTTTGTTGAGTTTAACCCAATAAACCTGATAAACCCAAACAGGAGAAAAAATGAAATACGAAGTGAAAGATTTATCATTAGCCAATAAAGGAAGACTTAGGGTAGAATGGGCTGAGAGGAATATGCCAGTTTTGCGCTTAATCCGGCAAAGATTTGCCAGAGAGAAACCACTCAAAGGAATGCATCTGGGGGCTTGCCTGCATGTGACCACAGAAACTGCTAACTTGATGTTAACTCTCAAGACTGGTGGAGCAGAGGTAGCCGTTTGTGCTTCCAACCCACTTTCCACTCAGGACGATGTCGCCAGTAGCCTAGTTAAAGATTACCATATTCCTGTCTTTGCCATTAAAGGAGAGAATCATCAAGATTACTATTCGCATATTCATTCTGTCCTTGACCAAAAACCAAATTTGACAATGGATGATGGTGCCGATTTGGTCTCAACTATTCATTCTAATAGAAAAGAACTGATTAGAAATATTATCGGTGGGACTGAGGAGACGACTACTGGTGTGATTCGTCTGCGCAGTTTGGAAAAGAAAGGTGAGTTGAAATTTCCCCTAATTGCCGTGAATGATTCAGAGACAAAATATCTGTTTGACAATCGCTACGGAACAGGTCAGAGCACAATTGACGGAATTATCAGAGCCACTAATGTTCTTTTAGCTGGAGCCACGGTAGTAGTAGCTGGTTACGGTTGGTGCGGCCGAGGAGTAGCTATGCGAGCCAAAGGGATGGGAGCAAAAGTAATTATTACTGAAGTAAATCCCATCAAGGCCTTAGAGGCAACTCTTGATGGATTTGAAGTGAGCCCAATGTTTAAAGCCGCCCAAATTGGTGATATCTTCGTTACACTTACCGGCAATACTTCAGTGATTCAATCTGAACACTTTAAGTTGATGAAAGATGGAGCCATTGTCTGTAATTCCGGGCATTTTAATGTAGAAATTGACCTGGTCGGATTGAAGAAAATAAGCAAAACACACAGAAAAATTCGTGAGTTTGTAGAAGAATATACCTTGAAAAATGGACGAAAGATTAATCTTTTGGGCGAAGGGAGATTAATCAATTTAGCGGCGGCTGAAGGACATCCAGCCATAGTGATGGATATGAGTTTTGCCAATCAAGCCCTGGGAGCAGAATTCTTGGTCAAAAATAGGAAAAAACTGGGAGCAAAAGTCTATCAGATTCCCAAGGAAATTGATTACGAGATTGCTCGTCTGAAATTGGTGGCCATGGGAATAAAAATTGATGCTTTGACAAAAAAGCAGAAAAAATATCTTGAAAGCTGGGAATTAGGGACTTAAAAATACGCTAGACGCAGGACGCTTTACGCTAAACGCTAAAAGCGTGAAGCGTGCTCTACTTTGGGGTTCGCCACAATATAATAATTCCTATGAGGCCAAAGACAATGTTTGGTAGCCAGGCGGCAAAAAATGGGGGAAGAGTGCCATTATGTCCTAAAGCTCTGCCAATTTGAATTATTCCCCAGAACAAAAAGCAAATCAAAAGGCTTAGCCCAAAGCTTAAGGCAGCCCCAGCGCGGCGGTGATGAGCGGCTAACGGTGCCCCAAAAAGAAGAATAATAAAATTAGCAAAGGGGAAGGCGATTTTCAAATATAAATCAACCGTTTCTTGCTTGACTTCTCCACCACTTCTTTTAACCTTGTCAATATAATCTTTTAAAGTAAAAAATCCCATTTCCTCTGGCTGAAGTTCCCTCTGCCTAAAACTGGCCGGGGTTTCTTCAAAACCAGTCAATTCAATTTCATTAAATGACTGAGCTATTTCTTTATCCTGACTAAAGGTTCTTATATAGCCCCGCTTAAGAATCCATTTTCCTTCTTTCCAGAATCCTTCCTGAGCATCAATTCTTTTTTCCAAGGTATTTTCCTTGCTGAATTCATAAATAACCAGGTCGGACATTGTTTTCTTCTCTCCATCAAAATGCCCAATATAATACATATGTCCTTTTGTGCCACAGTAATAAAGATTATCACGTTGGTTATAATTCGTCAGTGGACGCTTCTCAATCTTAGTAAATTGAATATTGGTTTTTAATTGATTAAAATAGGGAATTGCTAATTCACCTAAGATTAGAACAGAAAGACTAATGGAAAGGCCGATTAAAAATATGGGCGAAAAGATTCGTAAGAGAGGCAAACCAGCGGCTTTCATGGCCGTTAGTTCGTGATGGCGGGTAAGTTGTCCTATGGAAAAGAGAACGGCTAAAAGAATAGCTACAGGCAAGATGAGAACAATAATATACGGTAATTGTAAAAGGTAAAGTGTGAGAATTGAGAACAAAGCTGGCTTTCGGTCAATAAAGAGGTCAATTTTTTCAAAGATATCAACTAAAATAAAAATTGAGACAAAAGTCAGCAAACCAAAGAAAAGAAACTTCAAAAATTCTTTGGAAAGATAACGGTCAATTAGACGCATCTCTTTTGATAGAGAACTCAATGCAAAATTAACAATGTAAAATTAGCAATTAGCAATGAATACTAAGAAAAAAATTTGAATTGCTAATTGATAATTTTGAAATGCTAATTGCTGATTTTGCATTTAATGTTCGTGAACCGTGCAAAATTAACAATGTAAAATTAGCAATTAGCAATGAATACTAAGAAAAAAATTTGAATTGCTAATTGATAATTTTGAAATGCTAATTGCTGATTTTGCCTTTAATGTTCGTGAACCGTTCGCCAGACCAGATAGATACTTAGAATACCGAGGATGATGTTGGCTCCCCACATCGCTAAAAACGGAGAAATGAACTGGCGGTCAGCTAATTCTTCACCTCCAATCAAACAAATGTAATAAAGAAGAAAAAAACCGAGACTTAAACCGAAGCCTATCCCTGCCCCACCCTTTTTGACTAATACTCCCAAGGAAGAGCCCAAAAAAACAAAGATAAAACAAGCAAAAGGGATAGCAAATTTCTTATGAATTTCCACCTTATAGCGGTCTATTTCCATTTGCTTATATTTGAGATTTAGTATTTCTGCGGCTCCTAATTTTGGGGGAATACGTTTGATGATTTCGTATTCCTTTTTTAGGCGGGCTATTTCTCGCTCCATCATTGCGATAGTCATTTCCCGGTCACTTCTATATTCCCTCTCTTGACGCTGAAAACTCAGGTCCAATGGAAGATTTATGGTGTAACTCGGAAATACTAATTTGCGATAATTCGCCGGATTCTGAGCATCAACCTCATGAATTTCACCGCTAGAAAGTTGCAAAGTTAAGGTCTTGTTTTCTGCGGAATAGTAAAGATTAGCCTTTTTAGCCGTAATGGTGCGAGGAGTGCCATCTTTTATCTTTTCATAGATAACAATATCATAAAGTTTAGATTGCCGGCTATCAATTCTTTTAATCCAAATATTATAACCTTCAAAATCACTCATAAAAGTGCCCTCTTTAAGTCTCAGCGCCGGACGCTTCTGATTTATGTCAATTAAGAGATTCTTGACTTTATGGTTTGACTCAGGAAGAATCCGGTCATTGAATAAGATCATCAGTCCAAAGAGAATTATTGAGGCAAAGAAAGGTGCTCTTATGAGGCGCAAGAACAAAAGACCGCTTGATTTAAAAGCGATAATTTCGTTATCTTGAGAAAGTCGCCCAAAAGCCATCAGGCTGGCCACCAGCACAGCCATCGGAACGGTTAAAGCAATCATAAATGGAAGACTTAAAAAGAAGACTTCTAACACGGTGAAAAGTGCTAATCCCTTTCCCACGATTAAATCAATCAATTCAAAAAGGCGGTCCATAAAAAGAATAAAGGTGAACACAGAAAAACCCAGCAAAAATGGAATGAGATGTTCTTTTAGAATATAGCGGTCAATAATCTGCATAGGCTAGAAAAACAGATAGAAATTTGTAGAAATTAAATGACAATAAATTTCTAATTTCATATTCTTATGTCTTCACCATAGAATATATCACATTTTTCTCTTGAATTTCAAGGTAAATTTTTGGTAAGAAAAAAGTCTTGACCGGAAATAGCAAAAAATGTTATAATCTAAAAAAATCTTGAAACCAAAACATAGGAGGTAAAACTCATGTCACTACCAAAAGATTTTGATGAAGCGATTGCTACACTGACTCTCAGAGCTCAAGGGCTTGAAAAGAACAAGCCTGATTTCTCTTCGG
>JBFLXN010000039.1:0-18947 GCA_040755715.1 Candidatus Edwardsiibacteriota bacterium | reverse complement strand
TGCTTGGGTCAGACAACGTAATCGTCAGAAAGCAACCGTTTCCTGGCAGTTTACAAAGAACATTGCTCGTAAGAAACTTAACAGGTTCTATTACAATATCAAAAATTAGTGTCACAGACCACTAGAGTTCTGCAAAATGAGATAATTTGTCATTGCGAGTCCCGATTTATCGGGACGAAGCAATCCCATTGAGATTCCTCACTTCGTTCGGAAATGACCCTTTGGGTCAGATTGCTTCGTCGCTTTGCTCCTCGCAATGACACTTAACAAGCATTTTGCAGAAGTCTTTAATATGATTCCAGCGCCCCCGACAAAATCGGGGCGATTACACCGATTCACCTTATTAGTTGCTAGGTCTCTATCGCCGTCATCATTTAATTCATACTCTTTTCTATCTTAAAATGGCTAATTTCATCGTTGTCTCTACTTTTTTCCCGTCTTCACCAACAGCCACCAGCCGATAGAAATAGACCCCGTTAGCCATAATATCTCCTTTTGAATCTCTTAAGTCCCAGGGAATTTCCTGGTAAAGTTGGTTTGTCCCTTGAAGGACTCTTATTAATCTTCCAGAAATGGTAAAAATCTTTAAGGTAACGGTCTGAGGTGGTTTGCTAAATTGACAAACGAACCGTGTTTCATCTTTTGTCACTGGATTAGGATAATTACCAATATGTTTAAGAACAAATTCAGTGCTAATTTTGAAAGAGAATTTTTGGGTTGCTTGATTTCCATTCACATCAGAGGCAGAAAAGACCGCAGTATAATCGCCTTCGGCAAATTTTCTTAAACAGAGGAGTGAGACTGTATTGGTCATATTAGTTGGAGTAGCGGTATAGGTATATTCATTTGTTGGAACTGTTTCACCATTGATGCTGACCGAAAGTGGCTGTTCATTGACTTCTATCCCATCAGCATCACTGAAGATTGCTGAAAGCTTGGCATTCTCAGAGTTATAGATATGGTTAACCCAATCCCAGCAATCACCCTCAATTCTGGGCTCAATCTTCGGAGAAACATCATCACGGTTAATGAGTATAGAGAAAAATCCTACTCGTGGCGATTCAAGTTCTACAAAATTGGAATCAACTCTTCCTCCGAGAAAACTCCATTTCTGAAAATCTGGTTGCCAGCAATAAATGGCTAAATGTTCTTTTTCCGCTTGATTAGTAGAATCCTGAGAGTTATAAAATAACTTGAGATTCATTTTTTTATTCGCCAAAAATCTGATAGTAGAATCGGCTAAAGATATTTGATGACTGTTCTGAGGCACAGCAAAACTGACATCGGGTTGATATAAAGGAACTGGTGGTGTGAGATTGGGACGAAATGATAAGACAGTTGGTTTGCTAATTGCCCCCCCCGGAATATAACAGTCCAATACTTTATCTACATCCTGTATCCGACAGTAGGTGCCGCTATCAGTTGAAACATTGAATTTATCAAGGACCAACCACTGAGTGATAATGTTATTATCTTTGTTTGATTCGGGAATAAGGCTATCAGGGTCAATGAGAATGCGGAAGAGATATCCTCCTTGAAATTGATTCTTTTCATTCCAGTAAGCCTCTGCGGTTACCGTATCGTGGGCATTGAAGTTAACAGTATCTCTTCCGAAAAAAATGGTATCTGTATCTGCTACCACAAAACTAAAACTCACCGGCACATTAAAAACAGACGAATCGCCTTGATTACAGAGCTGGGCCTTAATAGAAACTTTCTCTTTTCCTTCCAGAAAAAGAGGATACGAGCTAGACTGTGCTAAATCGGGAAGGGTTGGAATCTTATAAGATTTTTTAAGACTGGTAGTTCTATTGTTTAGACTATCAATGGCCACAATAAAGAAATAAACAGAAACTCCCCTGTTTTGTGGAGGAATAGGAGTAATTGTTTTAAACGAATCTCCTCCCATAATGTTCATTGAAATATTCTGAGCGGTTGTGCTATCAATAGTCCACCAGAAACAATAAATAGAATCAAGTCGCTGTTGGTCAAAAATTTTTGCTTGAATATAGACGCTATCAAAAGTTGTGGGTTCAGATGGCACTGTTCGTATATTAGAAATATAAGGATTTTCTACTGCATAGCTGGTTCCTCCTAACCAATCTTTATCCCCTAATGTGGCATAACAGCTTATCTTGCCCTCACCTGGCAATGTGCTATCCGGAATGACAAATTGGGCAACGAAACTATCAGATGGAACTGCTACAGCAGTTTTTTTGAAAGGCACTGATTGAGTGTCATAAATGGTGAGCAATGCTTGGCCTCCGGCGGCTGCGGGTATTTTTCCTATAACTGAAATGGTATCTCCCGGCGACAAGGATGAAGGGTTCGCAGTTAAATTGAGTCCTTCTAATTGTGGGAAGACAATCCTTACTCCGGGGTCTCCGATTAAACAATATGACTTTATCATATCTATCTTACCCGGCTCAAGTAATTTGGGTATAGTGCTTAGTTCACCGCTCATCTGTATAGTATCTTCAAAGAATGCTTTCATCATTGAGGGATAAAATGGACAATCCGTGGAGGTGGTATCTGCCGAACCGGACTCGGATGTAGCGGTGGAGCCGAAGAAACCGATGGCGCCTCTACCTGGTATAAGAACAAAGATTTCTCCCATTGAATGAGAATTAGGCTCTTCAACATATCCTGAAAGGCAGGTGAAACTTCCGATGAATGGAAGCCGTTTGAAATTATCCAATCGTGGGATGTCATCGGTTACAAAAAAACTAGAATGTGACCAGGTATCTCCTCCACCATGTCCGTAATAGCCAGCTATGATTGCACCTTCGTCAAATGCATTGATTAAATCCTGCCTTCCCTGATGTCGGTTATAGACTTTTACGGCATCGCAAAAATTTGGAATTTGCTTAGCCAGGTAGTCAGAAGCACTGTGAGAATTTACCATCGGTGGTGCGGCATCTAAGCCAGCGATAAAAAGGACTCGTCTTTTCCATTCGCTGAGTTCACTGCGGTCTTCGTATTCCTGAATCTTTTGAAAGATGCTTTGAAATTCAGATTGGCTACTTATCGGAAGCCTTCCCACAAAAACATCAGGATAAATATCTGTGCCGCTGAGACAGGCAAAATAATTATCTGAACTAACCAAACCATAGTAATTAATGGGTTCAAGATAGACTGGCAAGTAACTGCTTTTAAATCCTTTGAGATTTCCCTTATAATCCCAGGAACCATCTCCTAAAAGCAGAACATAGCTAAAACGAGGCGGGGCCCAATTCGCATAAGCAAATTTTAGAAAATTCTTAATAGCAGGAGCACCCGAAATCCCATCGTTGAATTCGTCATAGATATCTGAAGTTCTTACTACAGCTGTTTTGAATCCTTTTGCTTGCCGGTAGTTGGCTAACTGAACAGCGCCATCATAGAACTCATCAGCGGTAACAATAATGTAATCTGCCTGATTGTTGGAAGAAGTAAGATTGGACGGTTGGTCAAAAACTATTTCCTTTGGTTTCTTAACTTTCCCGCTAGTGAAAATCACATATCGGGTCTCTGGAGACAGGATTTCATCTTGAAAGACAACTTTCCAGGAATTCTCAGAGGTAAGGAAGCGAACTTCACCATTGATAATTTTGCTTACCCCCAATTTATAAATAATGATATCTGAAGTCCGAAACCCTTTGATGCAGAACTTGTAAAGCCCATTTGGCAAGCCTTTCGGGGGAGTGAATTCCAAGAAATCATCATTCGCTCTAAATAACCTTTTGTATTCTACCTCAAACCAGTTGAAGACTACACCTTTACCTGGGTACCCCGTAAAAGTGAGGTGTAATAAATTTTGCCCATTAACGAGGTCTTTATTGGGTGGACCTATTTTTTCACGGTAAAAAGGAACTTGTCCATCCCAGGTAGTGTTGTCCCAAAAATAGTTATTTAAATATAAAACAGTGGTTCGGGAACTGTCAGGTGGAGTAGGTTTTCTGCCATGTATGAGAACTCTTACCCTTGTGCTTTCACTACTGGTAGTATCAGGGTCGTAAATAAAAAGTGGATAAGAACGATTAACAGTAACCTGAGGGTTTGACCCTACAGCAGTACCATCTACATCATCCCAGAAGTAAGGGTCATTTTGGTCTCCGGTACCTCCGTCAGGTTTCAATCGCCAAAAGAAGCTATCTTTTTCTGCATGGGCAACACAGTCAAACGAAGTCAGCTCAATAGCCTCTAGTGAACTGGGATTTCCGTCTTCTTCTACTAGACGCATTCCTGGATTTCCCCCCCAGCAGAGCCAATAGACATTTACATCTGAATAGCGGTCATAGTAAAGCTTCCAGGAAAATGATGTCAATGGACTCCTATAGGAATGTGTAGTTGTATCCCGATTCCTTTCTCCATAAAACTCAAAATAATCGCCGGGAGAAAAAGTAGAATTGGTTGGATTGGAGAAGTAAATCGGTACTTCTTTGCCCCGATTGTAGATTTTGAGTGTTTGTGGATTTATACCAGAAATATCTATTTCAGCCGAAATCAAGTCGTTTCCGGTAATACGGTAAATCCCATCACTCTCAATCAAAATCTTATAAAGCGGAGATGTGTTTGGAAGTCTTGAGAGAATGCTTTTATCTCTCTCTCTTTTTTTAGTCCAATCTCGGCTAATCTGGTAGTTTAGAATAACAGCAGGTAATATCTTATCAAATGCACCTTCTGGTTCAAATACTCCTCTTACCCCTTCTTTCTGAAAATTCAATTTGGCTATAATTTTTTTATAAACAAGCAATTCTCCCCTGCCGGGATTATATTGAACTGGAGCAATGTTTAGAATGGCGACGCGGTGTTCTCTTATCCAGGCAATCTCTCTGATTTTTATAATTTCACCGGGGAAGAAAATATTTTGTCTATATAATGTTTCGTCAAAATTGATTGTTCTTATTTCTGGTGGGCGGGCAGGCAAAACTGGTTCAGTGCCAATAGATAAATGAGAGTCAATTTCGGTTTGGAGAATTTGTAAAGTTACATTGCCTTCTGTAGGAATGCCTAAAATCACAGATTTATTAGGCAAGCGGGGTTTACCCGCTTCATCAGTGAAATGAAGACCTGAAATTTCAATAGTAGTAAAGACTTTGTCATCGAGTTTTGCTTTATTAAGCTTGAAGCCTGAAATAGAAAACTCAAAAAGGACACCTCTTGAATCAGACTGTAAAATCTTAAGATTCTTAAATTGTTCACCTAAGACACTTGCTGAAAAGAAAAGAAGGAAAAACAGTGGGCTACACTTTTGGAAAAATTTTGTAGACATAGACATTCTCCTCTATCGTTTTATACCTCTTCAACGGATAAGCAACAATCTTTTAGTATTAATTTGATTATTTACTTGCAAACGGCAGAAATAAAAACCGCTGGCCACTGATTGACCATTCTCAGCTGTTCCATTCCACTGGACAGTATATTCTCCCGGAGCTTGGGGTTCATTAACCAAGGTCTTCACCAACTGTCCCGCAAGGTTGTATATTTTCAAGGAAACCTGTTGCCTATTAGCAGTTGATGGTTGACAGTTAACTGCTAACTGCTCACTGCCAACTATATAGTTAATCAGCGTCTTTTCAGTAAAGGGATTTGGCCAACTTTTTTTGAGGTTATCCTGTTCAAAAGTCAAATTGCCTGGGGAAGAAGGAGGTGATTTAATTCCTGAATCATAATTTTTATAATAGATTTCAGGGGTCATATTGAGTTCGTCTCTATAATCAGACCAGACAAGGTGAATATTTTTTGATTTATCCACAGCAATAGAAGGATATATAGAGACGCTATCCCCAGAACTGAGACAGGTATCAGCACTCCAGACGCCGTCAAATTTTTTGTAAAATATTTTATAATTGCCATTGCGATTGTCCTGCCAGGCAAGGTGTAGAATCCCGCTGGGTTCGCTGGCTAAGGAAGGATAGCGAGAGTCTGTTCCATCAATAGTGAGCCTTTGAGGTTGTGGCGGCCAAATTGAATTATTACAGCGAAACCAATAGATTTCCCAATTCTTATCCCGTTTGTCTTCCCAGACAATATCTACATCTCCGAGTGTATCGCAGGTAATAGTAGGATGACGGGAATAGCCACCAGTATTAGTAAGTTGGGTATCAGGTTCCCAGTAATTTCCATTAAATCGTTTATAGAAAATTTCATCCTCACCCGTTCTCATATCTTGCCAGACCAGATGTAGGCGCCCCCAGCGGTCACTGGTAATAGATGGGAAATAAGCGCTAGTGCCTTGAGGGGTAAGACAGATATCAGGAGTCCAAGAACCACCAGTCAGTTTCTTATAAAAAATCTTGAAGGTATTTCCTTCCCGACAATCTTGCCAGACAACATGAACTTGGTGAGAAATGTCCACCGTAACACACGGATACCAGGAGTAGTAAGGAAAGCCGTCAGGGTCGTTTGTTATGCGCTGAGGTGGGCTCCAGTTACCCATATAACCCCGAAGATAGTAAATCTCGTAGTTCAACTGCAAGGTAAGTGGGTCTTTATAGATATTGCTTTCGTAGACCACATAGGCTTGACCAATGCTATCGCAGGCAACAGAGTGGTGCCAGGCATTCCGATTCCAGGACACTTCAACAACCTGGTTTGGACCACTCCAGGTACTGTTATTGTAAACTTGGCTATAAATATAATTGTAGCCTGTATTATTACTTGAGAAATACCAAAGTGCATAAGCGGTATCACCGATAGTTGCTAATGGATGGGCGTTATTAAGTCCTGTCCAATTGCCTCCTGGATAGATTGTCCACCTTTGGTCAGCTCCCCAGCCAATCGCTTCAATATGAGAAAAAAATGTAAAAAGAAACACAACAGAAAAAAATCCTTTTTTCATCATTAAACCTCCATTCTACTAAAACAAATTTTATCAAAATTGTGCAGGTCTTGTCAAGGAAATTTATAACCACTGGGCTCAGCGAGATTAAGGTTCAGGATAAGGTCAAGGTTAAAGGATAGCGAATTCTCGTCGTAAGCCCCGTTAGAGATTTACCACGAGGCCAAGCATCGCAGAGAATTTCTAACGGGGTAAGTTTGGCAGACAAGGAAACATTTGAACTACTAAAAAAAGAGGGATACCACAAAAATGAGTAGTGACATCCCTTTGTTCCTTTCAAAATAGATTATCTTTCAGGTCATAGATTATCTTTCAGGTCCTGGTATATCCATCGGAGGCGTTGGTGGCATTGGTTGTTAGTGCATCGGGCAAGGCATCTTATGTTTCATCCTCATTGCCTTAATCTTTTCTTCCTGTTCCGGCGTTAACATCTTCTTCATTACCAGACGCAGTTCAATATCACTCAGAAACATCTTTTCACGCAAATCGGAAATTTCCTTGGCTTTCGCTTTGATTGCCGCTTCGTTTGGCTTAGCTTCATCAAACAGTTTTCTCAATTCAATTTCCTTCACTTTAAGTTCAGAGCGCAATCCAATCATTTTCTTTTTCTGTTCCAAATGCATATTTTTGATTTTAGTGACCTGCTCCTCGGACAGACCGATTTCCTTAGCCGCCGCCTTGTCTTTCCACCAGGGCATACCAATATCTTCGGGCATTTCGCAACCCTCGCCTCTCATTTCTGGACCGCCGCGTATGGAGCCTTCTCCCGGCAGTTGCGCATAAATACTACCGCCTCTAGCCAGAAAGAACACCAGTGTCAGAAGCAGCGGGAAAAGCTTCTTTCTGCTCATTTTTTTCACCTCCTTTCGTGTTCTGCTTTGTAATTTAACCTTTTCTCAATTTCCTTCTATTCTGGATGGTGTTCTCGTCGGATTTCTCTAATTATTTCCCGAATTTCATTCTCAAATTTTTCTTGAAAGACGAAGAGTCTTGCTTGTTGTTCAATGGTGAGAATTTGAAGTAATTCTTTTCTAAATTTTTCTTTTGTCAATTCAAAATTATCCTCCAAGTTTTGAATTTCATCAATTTTTTCTTGTAGTTTCTTAATTGAAGGATTCTCGTTCTGTAAGGTATTTTCTAACTCCTTGATAATCCTCATCCGGTTTTTGTGAAATTCTCTTTGTGCTTCTTCCAACATTTTCAATTTTGGGAAGAATTTCTGAACCTGTTCGTCTGTCAATTTCAACTCTTCAGTCATTCTGGCAATTCGGATGGCTTCAATGGCTTTCCTTGGAAGGAGTTCTTTTTCCACTATTTCTGGCGGAAATAGGGGTGGCGACGGGCGATGTCGCCATTCGGGCTTCTCCTCTATTGGAGGTTGGGCCAAGGCCGGTAAGACGAGAAGTAATATACTACCTATAAGAAAAATAAGATGTTTCATTTCTCACCTCCTTGTATGATATTGATTACAAAACTATCTTTCATTTCTTATTGAACAATACCTCTAATTTCTTTCCCTGAAAAATCACCTCCGTAGTTATATCCGCTTGAAAGGCCGAGGTCTGGATAATATGGAGAATACGCCTCTCTTACTCCAACGCGTGATTGTTCTATCTCCATTTTTGCCTGTAGGAGTGTAGAGTTATTCTCTTTTGCCAGGGAAATACAATCATTTAAAGATAATGGAGCTGTGGCAAAGGAATTCGCACTTACTAAACCCAATACAAATAAAAAATAGAAATTTAGAGTCATTTGTCTCCTCTTAATATTGCTCTTCTATTTGAATACCCACATACCCTCCGCTCTCGTCTTTTCATCCTCAATCAGTTGAAAAATCAGTTTCAAGGATTGCACCTTTTCGGAGCGAATTTGTTTTGGAAAGCAAAGCATCAAAGTCTTCTTTTTACATCTCACTCAATTTTGTAACTAGAATCGTGTATTCTTCATTGTCCAGCCCATCTATTAGACCAACTAAATCCTTTTGTTCAAGTTGCTCATCTTCTACAGTTTTCAGTGTTTCTACCAAATCAAATGTCTTTTTCTTCTCATATAATTTGGCAGTAACTTTTTTCCCTTCTTCAGGACTCAATTTTTCTAATAAGAGAGGATAATTTAATTCGTACTCTTTTTCTACAGTCTCAGCAAAATTTATTCCCGTGGCTATTCTCTGTTCCGGTTTAAACTGCCAGAGAGCCGCAGTCATTGTAAGTATGAAAAGAAAAACTCCAGCCGCTAAAGTCGTTGCCCACCGTAAAATTGGCACTGTCTCTCTTTCTTGCTCTTCTTCCAATTTTTTCCGGACTAAGACTGGAAAATTAATCCAGAAGCGTTCAGAAGGCTCTGGCAGTTTTTCTTCCTTGAGGGCAGACAGTATCCTCTCTATACCAGCCAATTCCGCCGAGCAATTATGGCATTTTTGTAGATGTTTTTCCATTTCCCTTTGCTCTTCAGCGGTTAGTTCTTTTTCTAAATAATCAAGAAATTTCTTTTGGACTTTTCGGCAATGCATTTTCAAGATATTCCTCACTTTGTTCAGAATACAATTACGTCCCGACCTGTCGGGATTTGGGCGAAGCGTAGCGAATCCTTTTATCCGTTGTTATACGCACTATGGCGGCGATTTTCATTTTGCATAATTCTTGTCTAATAAGTTATGAATTTTATGAATACCCCTACGAATACCAATAATTGAAAAGGGAATTAGAACACAAAGATATCGATTAATATCAAATCGTATCAATTCGCGCATCTGCGTTGGAGTCTCCGGTGTGGTTACTGGAATCCCTCCAATATCGATTATTCCTTGACCAATAGAATAATACATTATTGGTATCCGCAGGGTATAAAGGAAAATTAAAACAAAAGAGCAAAGACCAATTACTTTAAGGATAGAGTCCTTTGCGGTAATAAGAAATACAAGACCAGGCATAAGCAATGGAGTCCAAAATAAGACTCCTGATTCTGGATGTATTAAACTCTCAAAGATATATCGCCAATTTAGACCAAGTGTATTAATGTCACCGCGAAAAATACCTAAATGTAATGGTTGCCCGAATAAAGATAAATTATAGAGGATAAGAACAAGAAATGGCGCTAAACCACCAAGAGAAAAAAGCACAAAATATCTGATTTTTTTAGTGAAAAGAAAATATCCAATTAAAAGCATTGCCAAGATGCTGAGTTCAAGCCGCGTTAAAACAAGCAAGCCAAGTATAAAACCCGATAAAATTACATACCATACCTTATTTGAACGAAAAGACAGGCATGTAAATAATAAAAAAAGAGATGATAAACCATACACGGTCAAAGTTGTAAAAAGCGGCAAATCAAAAATACTTCTCATAAACATGTGCGCAGTTACTAATGTTGTTGGTATAATAAACAAACATTTATATGCTGGATAATACAACTTTAAAACCTTTGCATTAGTCCATATACCTATGAACAAGAAGAAAAAACTAGTTAATAAAAGTGATAGTGCTAATTTCCACTGGTACCAGCTGCCTTCCATAGGCACATAATAATCTTTAAAAAATAAATCCTTTATATGTAAAGGTTGTGGTGGGAAACCAACCATTTCAGAGCCTGCCATCTTTTTTGGCCTTTCCATCCCCCTAATCTCGCCTTTCTGCTCTTCGGTAAACCTGGGCCGGGGTGGAGGTTCTATGCCCCAGTCGTCCAGCATCTGCCGCACCGCCTCTTCAACCTCTTGCCTTGAGGCGCTCTGAGCCCTCAGAACCTCAACTTTCTGCCTTAAGGCATTCTTCTGCTCTTCTGTAAGCCGAAAACTCAGCTCCCTCGGAAATTCAGGGTGGATATTCTTAGTGATTTTTTCTGTGGGTACGAATGGCTCAACAAATATTGTCAATAAGGAATATGGAATAAGTGATAGCAGACTATATCCTGGAGACCGCTGCTCTGCAAAATGCAAATTTCTGACAATCGGTTTTTCTTTTTCCGGCGTCACCCATTGCAATATAGCATAATAATCTACCGAATCAGCCGCAATATTTACTTTAGTTGATGTTGCTATTAAGGCAATTAAGACACCTATAAATATAAAAAACATAACATGGTCTATAAGATTTAATTTTCGTGAAATAGATATTTTCATGTCGGGTTTGTGCATCATATTTCCTCTCGTTATGGATTAGTCTTATATTCAATCGACCGCCATACTGCGTATAACATATGCGATTAACAGAAGTTCGCCAGCAGGCGAATTTGGGGAAATTTCGCAGGAATTTCCCTGTTAATCGCTGTTAGGCGTCCTGAACGAAGTGAAAGCCCGCAGGGCGTGGCAAAATTTCTGAAAGAAATTTTGAGTTCAGAATTCGGCGGTGGCGGGACGGCGCGCTATTTAATTTTCCTTGTTTTAAATATAATCGTTGGGCCAATTAGTTTTGATAGTTCTTTTGGATAATGTTCTTCAAGACCTTTATCTTTTAAGGACAATGGTTCAATAATTCTCTCAACCAAAAAACCAGCATCTACCAAATCATTGTAAATATCACTTACCGTTATATGATACCCAACAAATTTGTGTTTGCTTCCATCTGGCCATATTTCTATTTCTTCATATCTCCCTGTTTTGAAATAACTTTTTTCAATTTTATAGGTCTTAACATTTATTATGTCATGAAATGGATGAGGTAAGCTAAAAACAAATAATCCATTTTTCTTAACTACTCTATAAACTTCTTTAAATAATTTGTTGAGACTTGGCGAATATTGGAAAGCCCACGCTGAAATGACTATGTCAAAACTGCGTGGTTTAAATTGGCTCAAGTTTTGAAAACTTCCCTTTATAAATTTGACTTTCACATTTTCTTTTTTAGCTAATTTTTCAGCGAATTTCAGTTGCTCTTTTGATATGTCAATTCCTGTGCATATTGCCCCTTTTTTTGCTAAAGCTATTGAACTTTGACCGCCTCCGCAACCAACTTCTAGAATCTTTTTTCCTTTGACATTACCCAGTAAATTTAACTCTTTTTCATAAGGAGCATGTACACCCCAGTGTGCTGAGGTTGTAGGAATTTTAGCTTCTTCTTGAAAATATTTTGAAGATTCTTCCCACCATTTTTCAATTTCTTTTGTCATAAGTTAGTTAAGTTATTGTTTATTTATTAAGCTTTTTATTTGTGCGTCGTCCGTTTGGGGTGGGTGGTCGGAGGTATACGAATTCTGAATTACGCCTAACAAGGTATTGTTGAAATCTCAGAGTTTCAAATTACCTTTTGCAACATCTTCCTTAATTTCTGCACAGCTTGAAAATAATTGGCTTTTACGCTTCCTACAGTTCTCCCCATCACCTCAGCGATTTCCTGATGCGGCATTTCTTCGTAATAATGCATCACAAAGACTGCCCGTTGTTTGACTGGAAGTTTCTCAACGGCTTTTCTTATCATTTCCTGCCTTCTTTTGTGGTTGATTTCTTCTTCAAGAATATCTTCGTTCATTTCGTGAATGGTATTTAGACTTTCCTCTAATGGTTTTCGCCGTTTAAAATTCAAAGATAAATTAACAGCAATCTTATGAAGCCAGGTATAAAACTCTGATTTTTCCTTGAATTTCATTAAGGAACGGTAAGCCCTAATAAAGGTTTCTTGTGCCAAATCCGCGGCATCCTCTGGGTGCCTTACAATTCTTAAAATCAGGAAGTAGATTTTCTTCTGATGCCTTTTAACCAGCTCATCAAATGCTTTTTCTTCACCATTCTTAAACCGGTGTATTAATTCTACATCAGTCTCTTCCCGCATCAGGCAGGTTTCCGTTCTGAAAAATTAGACACTTTATTTATACAAAAGGTTTAAAAATTTCTAAATCAAAGACTGGCAACCGTCCCCAGAGACTCACACAGATTTACACAGATTAACCATTTGAAATTCAGCAACTTAAACTCCGCGGTTAAAGTAGGTTTTCCAGAGAAAACTAAATATCTGGTTTTTGGCAAAAAATAAATTTAATCATAGCGATTATTAATAGTCCTATTATACATATTGTCCAAAACTGATATGAGGCTAAGAGACGCCATACCCGCATAGTTATAAAATACGGTTGAGCTATGAGAAGAATTAAGGGTACCCCGTAGGCTACCCACTTCAAAAAAGAAGGTCGCCTAAAACAATTTACTTGCAAAATAGAAACATATACTGGTAGGAGCCATACGAAATGAGTAGTATATGTTTGAGGTGATAGAATAAGTATTAATAAAATCATTATCGCAAACTCATGGTATATTATTTGATACCTTCGCCGTAACCAAGCCATCAAAATTAGTAATATCAAAAATCCATATCTGACCAATTTGATTGTTGTTGTAACTCCATTTGAAGATAAATTTAAAATATTGACCGCAGGGGTCAAATCTGAAATATTTTCTGGGGAATGAAGTACTCTGACAAGTGCTCCCGAAAGGGAAAAGTTAAATATCCCTGGGTGATATAATTCTGTCTGAGTAGGCAGAACTACCTTTTGATAGAATTCTCTATAATCTTTCATTCCCTGTTCTATTCCACGCCGGGATAGTGACAGAAAAATACAAACCACAAGTGTTAAAAAAGCTATTGCTGCCATTTTCCGTTTGCCTCTCAAAAATAGCCATATTGGCAGTAATGCTGGAACAATTTTAAGTGCTACTGAAAACCCCCAGAAAAAACCAGCCAAACAATCGTTATTTCTGAATGCATAAAATATTCCCAGTAGTAATAACAAAAGCACTAAAATATTAACCTGCACTAAATGCAATGTGTTCAAAAAAATGGGATAGTCAAAATGTTAGCCCCAATAAATGGCTTCCAGAAATTACTTTCTTTTTTTGTTTTTAGACAAAGAAGTATTTTATACATCATGGCGATACTAGTCAACCATAGCCAGAAATTTAAAACATTAAATATTGCCTGTGCTATCTTAAGGGGAAATATCGGTAACAGAGCAAAAAACATAGCGGCAGTGGGAAGATAATAAAACCGCCGATAATCAGTTTGCTCATGTTGATATAAGCTCTCGCCAGTTACGAAGTGTCTTCCTATATTCCAGAAAGTATTAAAGTCAGTTAGGTTAAACTTTTTTGACAAACTGTAAATCATAATACTGCAAAAGAGAAGAGAAAGACCTAACATTATAAATAATATTATCCGTAACACCGTATAGTGTTTTTTAAAGATTCCCGGTGGAATTAAATATATAGGATTTATCATAGATAGTCTCTGAAAAATTTTTATTTGCATTTTCCTTCTTTAATATGGTATACTAAAACTAGCAGTTTTGTCAATAAAAATGAATCGAATTCCACCGCCTAAGTGGAAATAGTTAGTATGACTAAATTTAAACTTGTTTCTGAATATAAGCCGCAAGGCGATCAACCAAAGGCAATTGAGCAGCTGACTGAGAAAATTATAAGTGGTCAGAGGTATCAGACCTTGTTAGGAGTAACTGGTTCGGGTAAAACTTTTACTATAGCCAATGTGATTGCCAGGCTACAAAAGCCAACCCTGGTCATTTCTCACAACAAGACCTTGGCCGCCCAATTATATGGAGAATTTAAAGGATTTTTTCCGGAAAACGCAATAGAATATTTTATTTCGTACTACGACTATTATCAACCAGAAGCCTATATTCCCACCACTGACACTTATATTGCTAAAGATGCTTCTATCAATGAAGATATTGACCGCCTCAGACTGCGGGCTACCAGTGCTCTATTAGAAAGACAGGATGTAATTATTGTGGCTTCAGTCTCCTGTATTTATAGTCTTGGTTCACCAGAAGAATGGAAGGATTTTGTTGTGCTCGTAGAAAAGGGGGAAAGGATAGAACGAGAAAAATTGCTGAAAGAATTAATTGATATGCAATACACTCGCAATGATATAGATTTTGTCAGAGGAACTTTTAGAGTTCGGGGTGATTGTGTTGATGTTCATCCGGCTGACATGGAAATTGGAATACGAGTGGAACTTTCTGATGACGGAATTAGGAGAATTGCCGAAATTGACATCCTCACAGGGCAAATTTTACAGGAAAGAGAAAAAGTTGCTATCTATCCCGCAAAGCATTTTTTGACTTCTTATCCCCGTTTAGAGCAAGCCATTAAAAACATTGAGGAAGAATTGGAAGAACGATTAGAATACTTCCGCAGTCAAGGTAAATTGTTAGAAGCCGAACGTCTGGAGACCAGAACAAGATTTGATTTAGAAATGATGCGAGAAGTTGGCTATTGCCCTGGTATTGAAAATTATTCCCGGCATCTCTCTGGGAGAAAACCGGGAGAACGACCATTTTGTCTTCTTGATTTCTTCCCCCGAGATTTTCTTCTCTTTATTGATGAGTCGCATGTCACCGTGCCACAAATTGAAGGAATGTATCATGGAGACCATTCACGCAAAGAAACCTTAGTGGAATATGGTTTTCGTCTTCCTTCTGCTCTGGACAATCGGCCTTTGACTTATGAAGAATTTGAATCTCTCTTAAACCAAGTAATCTTTCTTTCAGCCACTCCCACTGAATATGAAATTGAAAAATCAAATGGTGTAGTAGTAGAGCAAATTATTCGTCCCACTGGTCTGGTTGACCCAGAAGTTTTAGTGCGTCCGGTAGAAGGGCAAATTGATGATTTGATTGAGGAAGTCCGAAAGAGGGTTGAAAAAAAGGAACGAATTCTGGTGACCACTCTGACCAAGCGAATGGCTGAAGACTTATCTGATTACTTGGCACAAATTGGTGTTAGAGTTCGCTATCTCCATTCAGAAATTGATGCTATTGAAAGGGTAGAAATTCTGCGGGGATTGCGTCTCGGTGAGTTTGATGTCTTGGTTGGAATTAATCTCTTGCGAGAAGGTTTAGATTTGCCTGAAGTTTCCTTGGTAGCAATTCTTGATGCTGATAAGGAAGGATTTTTGCGCTCAGAACGCTCGTTGATTCAAACAATGGGAAGAGCTGCTCGTAATGTTTCTGGTCAGGTAATTCTATACGCGGAACAACTCACTGATTCAATGCAGAGGGCAATTAAAGAAACAAGTCGCCGTAGAGACATCCAACTTGAATATAATAGAGAAAATTATATCACTCCAAAAACTATTTATAAAAGTGTGGAAGAAATTCTGCGCACTACTGCTGTAGCAGATTCACGAGGAACTGCTGTAATTGAAGAAACGATTGTTTCTGACTTCCCTATTAAATTGGATAGGGAATCACTCATCGTTCAGCTACAAAAGGAAATGAAAATTGCAGCTGAAACTTTGGAGTTTGAGAAAGCTGCTGTTTTGCGTGACGAAATAAAAAAATTAAAAGAGGAAAACAAAAGAAACCGACTTTTCCCGGGAGACAGTCGCCGCCGTCGCCAAGGACGAAACGCTGGACGCCTAACGCATCAAGCGTAAAACATAAAACATAGAATCTAAGGAGGAAAGATGCTTATTGTTAAAGCGTATGATGCTAGAAAAATAAAAAATGCAACAAAAAGAGAGGAAGCCATTCAGAATACTATTGCCAAACGAGCTAAGAAAGGTTATGCATGCATCGGACATGATGGACACGAAGTCTGGTTTATGAAGAGAAGTAAATTGAAACCTTGTTGTTCACGCTGCCAGGTTTTTACTACCTGCGAAACTAAATGGCTGCGAGGAGAAAAAGGTGAAATTTCTTTATGTTGTGTCGCTTGTAGATATTTTACTGAATGTTATCCAAAGGAGAAAAGAACAAAGAAAATCAAAAGGCATATGTGATTTTTTCATCTGTGGTGGCAGTTTTTCCTTGACAAATTTGTTTTAAATAATGTAAACTATAACCTTGAAGAAGAGAAGGTAAAAATAATGACCTGGCTACAACTTTTGGCTCAAGCCGCTATATTTGCTACTTTTATCGGGGCTTTTATTGCTATAGCAGCGTATTTCAACGGTAAGCATATAAAAGAGGGCGTTGGAAAAATAGGAGAGATGATAAAAGAAACGCAAAACCTTATCGTTGGGACACAAAACCTTATCGTTGAAACACAAAACCTTATCGTTGAAACACAAAAAGAAACGCGAAATCTTATCGCTACTGAGATGGAAGAAAATAGAAAATTAATAGAGAGGATAGAAGGTAGAATAGAAAAGATGGAAGAAAATACCAGGAAGATTCTGGAACGAATTTACGATAAAGTTGCTTGAAGATACATAGAAGGACTTCCAAGTCAGAAAAGAGTAGAAAAGGCGGGCGTAATTCAGCGGCTAGAATGCCACCTTGCCAAGGTGGAAGTCGTGGGTTCAAATCCCATCGCCCGCTTTTATATTTTTAAAACATAAGAATTTTAACGATTACGGCGATTTTTGAAATACGATTACGGCGATTAATCATAAAGAAAGACGAAAGTTTATCGCCGTAATCGTTTCTTAATCGCTGATGTAATCAATGCCGAATGAAGTGAGGTTTATCTTCTTACAGAATGTGTTCGTCTTTTTCTTCTACTCGTTTCAAGTTTTTGAGTTTTTTCCTTAGGAGTCTTCGGCGTAGGGAACTAATTCTATCTATGAAAAGGACTCCGTTGAGATGGTCTATCTCATGTAAAAGGACACGACTTAAAAGTCCGTCTCCCTCAAGAGAAAACTCTTCACCTTTAAGATTCCTTGCCCAAACGACTACTTTTTCCGCTCGTTTTATTTCCTCAAAAATTCCTGGCAAGCTAAGACACCCTTCTTCATAGACTTTTTCACCTTGTTCACTTATAACTTGTGGATTGAGCAATATTAAAGGTGGTTCATCCAAGTTAAGGGCTGGAAGGTTCACTACCACCATGGAAAGGCAATACCCTATCTGAGGTGCCGCCAAGCCTAATCCTTTGACACTCAACATTGTTTCTATCAAATCCTCAGCCAGCAAGTCTATTGATTTATCTATTACTTTAACGGCAGAGGCTTTTTGGCGAAGAATAGAATCACCATAAAGGCGAATTGAAATAATACTCATTTTTCTTTACTATGTTCTTCAATTTTTGCTATAACGCTGTTTCTTTGCACTTCAATTTTCACATTTTCTGCTATGCGAAGGACGATGATTCCTCTTGCTTCGTCAATTCCTATTACGGTTCCGTAAATCCCACCGGCGGCTAAAATCCGATCTCCCTTTTGCAATGCAGAAAGCATTTGTTGATGTTTTTTTTGTCTTCGCTGTTGTGGAAAAATCAAGAGGATATAGATTACCACAAACATAAGAATCAGCGGCGCTATAGAAACCCAGCCACCCTGTGAAGATTGTCCTCCCCCCCCCGAACCCATAGCATAGACTACATTGAACATTTTTACCTCCTTATTTTTTGAACAAAACTTCTTGAATTTTACGGTTTTCATCTATAGGCCTGTTCAATATGTTCTTAAAGCTTCTCTTATTCCCTTTTTGTCTTCAGCCTTTTTAATTTGTGTCTCTCCATTCTGTTTTTCCACAATATACAGGTCTTCGGGTTGAAGGAAATCAACAAGATAAGGAGAATGAGTAGTAACCAAAACCTGTGTCTTTTCAGAAGCATTTTTTAATAGGTTAACAATCAATTCTAATAGTCTTGGATGGACATAATTCTCAGGTTCCTCAAAGCAGACAAGAAGCGGCAATATAGGGAGATATAAGGTAGCGAGATGTCCTAATAACCGTAGTGTGTCGTCAGACATTCCCCATGCTGGTATAGATATTTTGAGACCTTTTTCCCGAATACGAGTATAGGTTCGGCCTGGTTCATGAGGAGTCAAACCTGTAGTCAGTTCTTCAAGTTCTAGCACTGCAGATTTCAAAATGTCTTCTATCTCTTTAAATTGTTGTGGATATTCAGTTTGTAATACATGAAGCACAACAGATAAATTCTCACCCAAAAACTGAAGTTGGAGTTCTTTCCGCACTGGCAGTGCTTCTCGCATCAACTGGGGAGAGAAGTTAAAGAGTGTCAAGTTTCTAACTACTTGTGCAAATCGACCTAGTGGTCTGTAACATAAATTAACGCTATTAAGTTGGCCCGAAGATACAGACCACTGCGGGGGTCTTAGGGGGTGAAGCCTCACCCCCTAAGGGGTTACAATTCCGAAAGTTGCCAGTGGCAAGTTTCGGAATGTCATAGGGGCGATAGCCCCTGTGAAAGTGCTGTGTGACTCCCGAAAAAAGT
>JBFLXN010000038.1:15935-19671 GCA_040755715.1 Candidatus Edwardsiibacteriota bacterium | reverse complement strand
TCTTATGCAACTGTTTTGCCATAATCCAAACCCTCCTTTTTTGGGTTAGATTATAGCAGTTTAAGAGTTCACTTTTGAACTTTAAATTCGCTAAAAAGAGTTCACTTTTGAATTTTAAATGACAAGAGTCAAAAAAAAGTCTTGACAAAAAATTATAGATGTGGTAAAATTAACAATAGCCTTAAGGAGGATAGGGGGATTAGAGTCAAAACAAGAGTCAAAAAAAGTCTTGACAAAAAAATTATAGATGTGGTAAAATTAACAATAGCCTTTTAAGATTGTAGAGAAATAAGGAGGTAGCTCTATGAGTTCTACTCAAAGTTTTATCAAAGGAAGTCTGTTTTTAATTTTTCTTATTTTATCTGTTAGCAGTTGCGGCAGCAAATATCTACCAAGAGAGATAACAGAAGAAAAAAAGGCTGTTACTGAAGAGAAACCAAGGCCTGAAGAGAAACCAGCGGTAGAAGTAGCACCTGCTTCAGTTATCTGGCGGGTGGAGCTCTTTTCTACTACAGTAAAAGAAAAGGTTAGAGAAGAAGCCTTAAAGGCTGGCACGGCTCTGGGTACTTCAGTATATATAATTTCAGAGCCACCCTACTATAAGGTGCAAGCTGGACATTACAATGACCAGAGCGAGGCTAAAAACCTTCTGGCCAAGGCAAAAAAGTTGGGTTACACAAAGGCCAAAGTGGTGGAATATAAGAAATAGAGATAAAAGGGAAAACGTTTCCCTTCCAATCAAAAAAAGACTTGACAAAACGGAAAAATTTTTGTATAATCTAGAAAGAGGTTTTAACATCCAGTCTCTGCCGCCACTACTTTTTTGGACAATCAACAAACCTTACAATTACTAAATCGTCAATTTTCTTAAGAGAAGGAGGTGATGTAGGTCTGATATAGCCAAACAGTTGTCTCCAAATATCTGTGCCCGGAGATAACTGAGTGTCTAGGAATTTGAAAAATTCCTAGGCGGTAGGAATGATTTGGAAGGGAAAACGGTTTCCCTTCCAATGGGGTGACAGTGAAGGAATGCGACGAAGTTGCCTATCTTGTTTGCTGTAAGCAGGCAAGAGAATAGATAGTGTGAAGATTCAAAAAAAACAATAAAATTGGGCACAGGAAAGGAGAGAGAAGCTAAGAAGGTATCTTGGCGCCTAGGAATTTGAAAAATTCCTAGGCAGTAGGGATGATTTGGAAGGGAAAATGGTTTCCCTTTCCAATGGGGTGATAGTGAAGGAATGCGACGAATAGGAGCATTTCTGAACGCCATAGGGGCGATAGCCCCTATGGACAAGATGGCGACGAAGTTGCCTATCTTGGCGCCTAGGAAATTGAATAATTTTTGAAACCACGGATTTGACGGATTAGAGAGATTAAAATCCGTGAGAATCTGTGTAAGAGGAGATTTACTACGAGAAATCTTCTAATCCGACGATAATAGCCGATGATATAGTGCATACAAACCTCCTTTTTTAGTGGAAGGGGGCAGAGGGGTGGCGCCACAAGCGTCACAATGGCAATTATATCATCGGCTTAGAGAAATTTCAAGCTTTAAAAAAGGGCTTGTATTGAACAGTACATTTTATACGAGGAGGTAAAAGGAAATGAAAAAAGTAGTTTTACTAAGCCTGCTCACATTTATTTTCTGTCTTCCGGCGATTTCTGTGCTGGCTCAATCTGTGACAAATGTGCAGGCTGTATATCCACTGGGACAGGAAGCAGCGAAATATGGGGACTATATCTGGGTAACTGCCCAGACGATTCCTTTTAACCCGGACACCATCTTTTGTGTGGACAGCTTGTTTGGAAGTCCGCCTTTGGTGTGGATGTACGATGACGGTTCACACAAAGATGGGGTAGCTGGCGATGGCATCTTCGGCACCGATTCGATATTAGTTGTTGATTCCCTTACAATGGCGGCCTACCGGGGGATAAGAGTATTTGCCAAATTCGGCGGCGCAGGTTGGCAGAACTGCCCGGGTTCAGTGGGTATAAAAAACAGAAAACCGTTTTTAACTCCGTTAGGAACCGTATACCCTGTAGGACAATCTGCGGCTAAGGATAGCGATTTTGTGACTATAAGCTCGTGGGTATCTGATCTAGCCGGAAAAATAGATTTACTTGAAGTAATTGATATCTCCGGCTCGATGGCAGGTGCCCCACTTGATTCTAGCAAAAAAGCTGCGAAAAAGATTGTTGATGGCTTAGACTCTACAGATAGAGCAGGCTTATGGTCATTTTCTAACGATGTGTATATGGATGTATGGCGTCCACTGAGCGGAGTCAGTGGACATCAGACCGTTAAGAATGCCATTGATGCCCTTGTAGCTGGAGGCGCGACTGCATTGTATGATGCCACTTTTATGGGGTCTGAATCTTTACGTGTCTTCTCCAGAGATATACCGGTTATGGTTCTCCTTTCAGATGGCAGCAATACCACTACGCCATATGCCCATACAAGAATCGAATGTTACTTTAGACCGATTCCCATCTTTACCATAGCCTATTACAATCCGGCATTTGGTGATCCTGATACAGCGTTTTTAGATTCGGTAGCCAGAACCTCGGCCGGGGGCAAATATTACTTCTCCCCTACAGGAGCAGCTCTGGATTCTATCGCCACGGACATCATCAATGTTCTTGCCAATATGAATGCGCCTTATGGCATAAAAGAGGCGTGGGTTGATGCAACGCCAATTGGGGGACCCAACAGGGTTCTGCTCTATGACGACGGTGGACATAACGACGGTGCTGCTGGCGATACAATCTGGGGAAGCGGACCAATTATGGTGGACACGACTGTGACTGATACCTCTCGGATCTTGGTATACGCCTCTGATATTGCCTTAAACCAAAGACAAGATACCACCACTACTAGACTGGATAATATTATTCCGAGGGTCGATTCTCTGGTAACTAGATACCCAGCAGGTAGACGCGCTGTCCGCAATGGCGAAAAAGTACTCTTCACAGTAGTAGCCAGAGATACTGGAAGGGTTTCAGGGATAAGGAAAGTAATCCTTGATGCCACTCAGATTGGAGGCCCGCCTGAGGGTCTGTTCTATGATGACGGTGCGCATAACGATGGGGCAGTGAACGACGGTGTTTTTGGTTCAGATTCGTTTACCGTCAATACCGGCACATCATATTCTGGGATAGCGGATGTGTACGCCACAGGTTATGATGTAGCTCAGAATAAGAAGAAAAGGGCTGGCGGTGTGGTGGTAGATAATATTCCACCTCAAATACAGAATATCCAAGTGGCATATCCTTCAGGACAACCAGCAGCCAAAGCAGGAGATGTAGTAAAAATTTCAGCCTTGATTACTGATGACCTCGCAGGGGTAAATGATACTACCGCAATCCTCAATTCAGTAAATCTTGACGGAACTTCCCACCGCCTATATGACAATGGCACTAACGGCGATGAAGTGGCTGGTGACCGTGTGTATACCTATGCTATCGTCATTACCAGTGTGGTTACGGGAACCACTACATTTACTATCGCTGCTGCTGATAGCGCAACAAATACGGCCGCACCGCTAAGCGGAGAAGTGACATTGGACAATACCCCTCCTGGGCCACTAGTAGTAACTGTGTTAGACCTTAACAATATCTACCACAATGGTGAGACGATTAGGTTGCGTGCGACCACAGATGCGGCTGGATATAGGGTTACAGCAGACTTTAGCCCGATAGACAACTATTATATCAATGGTGCCGAAACGGTTCAAGA
>JBFLXN010000038.1:0-15835 GCA_040755715.1 Candidatus Edwardsiibacteriota bacterium | reverse complement strand
GATACCAAAGGACCTGCGATTGAGAATGTATCGGTCACTTATCCCTCTGGTCAGACCGCAGTCAGAAATACACAGAGCGTCACTATCACTGCATTAATCACAGATGCTACTACCAGAGTTGATACCTTAACGGTGAGGCTTGATGGGACAAACCTGAATGGTGTTAACAATATCCAGATGTATGACAATGGAACCAATGGTGATGCGGTCGCTGGTGACAATGTCTATACCGCAGTAGTAACGATTACTACTGGTTTGAATGGGGCACAAAATTTCACCGTTTCTGCCTCAGACATTGTGCCCAATGCTGGTACGGCTAAGACTGGCAGTGTAATTTTGGACAATACTGCTCCGGGCGCGGTAGTAGTGACTGTCTTAGACCCTGACAATATCTACCACAATGGTGAGACGATTAGGTTGCGTGCGACCACAGATGCGGCTGGATATAGGGTTACAGCAGACTTTAGCCCGATAGACAACTATTATATCAATGGTGCCGAAACGGTTCAAGATAGTGGTATGGGGGTATATTTCATTACCTACACCTTAAGCGAGGTGAATATTAGGCCAAACGGAACCTATACCATTTCGGTTACCGCGACTGATGGAGTGGGACTGACCAGCACTGGCACAGTTAATTTGGTGCTTGACAACTCGGGTCCTATAACTTCAAATTTAGACTTTGCGATTGACCCCTTGAATGACAATATTCTAAATGCAGCTGATACCTTGACCGCGGTAGTAAAGGATACAAATGGGGTGATGGCGGCGGAATATTTTGTGGATGTGATTGGACCTTATGGGACTGGCACGGCGATGACTGGAGCCACTGGTGCTGATTCTGTCTTTGTTAAGGGATACTTCCCAATTTCCAGCCTATCTGAGGGTCAACACACAGTCTATGTGCGGGGCAAGGATTCTACCAATGTCTGGGGTAATCCAGCTTCAATGATTTTCACTGTAGATACCAAAGGACCTGCGATTGAGAATGTATCGGTCACTTATCCCTCTGGTCAGACCGCAGTCAGAAATACACAGAGCGTCACTATCACTGCATTAATCACAGATGCTACTACCAGAGTTGATACCTCAACGGTGAGGCTTGATGGGACAAACCTGAATGGTGTTAACAATATCCAGATGTATGACAATGGAACCAATGGTGATGCGGTCGCTGGTGACAATGTCTATACCGCAGTGGTTACTGTGACAAACACTACCAATGGATTAGTTTCCTTTACCATCTCTGCTTCTGATATTGTTCCCAATTCTAGTACCAGAACTGGTTATGTCACTTTGGACAATACACCGCCGAGGTTGAAGATAGTGGTGAGTCCACTTCCGGCTAAGGGAGATTCCTTAAACGGTGAAGTATACTACTCTGAGGTAATTGTCACTGGCTCCTATTACGATTTACCCGACACCAATACTACTTCTTCTATTGTCATTGAACTACGCAATCAGGCAGGTAACAATATCAATGACAGTCCTATTATTCTGCCTCCAAGAAGTGATCGCACCTTTAGCCGAATCATCCGGCTAATTGAAGGTTGGAACAAAATAAGAGTCTCGGTTAATGACAAGGTAGGATTTTCTACTTCGGACAGCTCTAGGGTTACTTACATTGTTCCTAAGGTCAGTCAGGGAGTTGGAGATGCAGGTGGTACAGTGAAGTCTCCTGATGGAACTACGGTAGTAATTCCACCTAAGGCGCTTTTAGAGAAGCAGACAATTTCCATCGTTCCTGTTCCAAAGACAGACCTTACTCTGCCAGCTGATACTTTACTTCGTCTAATTGGTGTTGCCCATGAGTTTAGTCCAACAGGATTAGTCTTCCACAAACCAGTGGAGATAACCCTTCCTTATACTGAGGCGGACCTTGACCCGGATCAGGATGGAACTCTTAACTGGAGCGAAACAAGTCTGGTGGCTTTCTATTGGAACGGATTTAAGTGGATCAGAGCTGGTGAGCCAGTTAGAGATAGTAAGAACAACACTTTAACCATTAGTGTTAATCACTTTACTATTTATGCCTTAGGGGTTGATAGGCGGACAACGGTCAAGGAATTACAAGTCTTTTGGACAAGAAACCCATTTATTCCGTCTGAAGGGACAGACTGTGTCTTTAGACTTTCGGAGAAAGGAAAAGTTACCTTAAAGGTCTATGATCTGGCTGGCGATTTAGTCAGAACTCTTATTGAGAATAGAGACTTTGAGACCTCGGATGCCATTCGCTGGGATGGAAAGAATGACTTCGACGACTATGTCGGCTCTGGTATCTATGTCTATGTGTTTGAGTTTAAAGGAACGACGCAAAGCAAGACTATAAAGAAACCCTTAGGCGTAATAAAGTAAACTAGGGCACTTTTAATCAGGAGGTAGAAAATGAAAAGATTAAGTATATTCACCCTAATTCTCTTTGGTTTAAGTTTTTCCATCGCCCCCACAACTCCATTAGAATTAGGGATTGGTGCTCGTCCTTGTGGGATGGGGAGTGCATTTGTGGCCATCTCTGACGATGCCAATAGTCCATACTGGAACCCAGCTGGTTTAGGATTTCTTAAGGCACGACAGGCAACATTTATGCACTGGATGATGTCAGAGGTTAAAGGAGTGATGGTTGATTATTTCGGGGCAGTAGCCCCGCTGGCCAGGAGCTCCTATCCTTATGGAGTGGGTTTCACCTGGCTGGGTAAGAGAGCCTCGCTTGAAGAGGAAGAGGATAATGTGAAGAGCACCATAACTGAGAATGCCTTCTCCCTCTCCTATGGAATCCGTCTTCTTACAAGGACAGCAGTTGGCTTCAGTCTGAACCGATTGAGCATCACTGCCAAACGAGGTGAGGGTTCTGGTTTTGGGATTGATGTGGGTTTACTATTAAAGCCCTTAGAGAATAAAGGGCTAACTGTAGGATTTCTAGCCCGGAATCTCTCTGCTGATATAAAGAACGAGAACTTTCCTTCCAGTTATCGGATGGGATTTGGTTACCGATTTTTGGGGGAGAAGGCGGTTTTGGCTATGGACCTCACCACAAAGAAAGGGGTAAATAATAAAAAAGGGATGAGCCTTGACTTCTTCAGTGGTGCAGAGTATCAGGTCATTCCACAATTAGCCTTGAGGCTCGGTTGGAATACTCGTGATGCGCTCAGCTTTGGTCTTGGAATTGAAGTAAAGAAGGTAAAGTTTGACTATGCTTTCAATACCGGCGACAAGAAGGTATTTGGAAGTGCCCACCGCTTTGCCTTAGGCTATAGCTTCTAAAGAAAGACTACTCTTTTCTCCAAGGAATAAAAGGTTGAGGGATGACATAAATCTCTCAACCTTTACTTTTTGGCTTATGTCAGAATGTTGAACAAGATATTATTTGACAGGACGCCATCGTCCAAAGTCCCAATGGAATCGGGACGTCAGATGATTAACAGGATTTTTGTTTCGGATTTTAGAGCTTATCTTATCTTTTATCATGTAAATCCTGTCAAAAAATATTGAGTAGAGTAGGAGATAGCATTACTACCGTCGTCCCCTGCTTCAAACCGAACATACAGATTTCCCGTATTCGGCTTCCCGAAGGAATTGACCGGTCGCCCGCCCGTCTTTAGCCACCTTTGGTTCACTTTCGTTTCGGGCTGGGAGACCGTAAAATAACGTTTATGCTTTCATAGTATATCTAGAAAATTCTCTCATCAAAAAAGACTTGCAATCTTTCTACAATTTTTGATAAAATGATAAAGGTTTTATAAAAACCAAATAAAGCGAATGACACTAAAGGCGAACATTGATAAAATCTATTTATTAAATTCGCTATCATTAGAGTAATTCGTTTATATAAAAAAGGAGAAATCAGATGTTTCTTATAAGGGGAAAAATCAAAATTGGCTTTATCATCTTTTTTTTCTTTTTCTCATCTACCATCTTTGGACGGGAAATCAAAATTGGCTATGTTGATTCCCAAAGAATTTTGGAGCAATATAAAGGTACCCAAGACATCCAGAAACAGTTTGCTCAGGAAATCAGCAACTGGCAGAATGAAGTAGAAAAACGCAAAAAAGAAATCTCTGACTTAGAAACAGAATTACAAACTCAAAGTCTACTACTCAGCCAAGAAAAGAGAAAAGAAAAAGAACAAACTATTCTTCAGAAGAAAGGAGAATTACAAAAATTCGTTGAAGAAATCTGGGGGAAAGGTGGTAAGGCTCAGCAAAAAAACGAAGAATTATCCAAACCGGTTCTGGAAAAAATCAATACCATCATTAGGAAAATCGCCAACGATGAAGGATATACCATCATCCTTGATGCCTCGGCGGGAAATCTTATTTACGCCTCCAAGGAGCTTGACATTACTGACGAAGTGATTGAAACCTTGGAAAAGGAGACTGGCTATCTAAAAATGGCAAAAATCAAAATCGCCACTTTTCCCTTTAAAGAGGAGATTGTAGAGGCCGAAAATAAAAATTACGGTAAGGGTTTATTTGAAATGTTGATTTCTGCTTTCCAACAACAGGAGCGTTTTGAAATAATGGAGAAGATGCAAATCTATGATTTTCTCAAAGAGAAGGGTTTTCAAAAGGAAGCTCCCCCCCCCGAAGATAAAGCCTTAAGTTTTGGAGAAGATTTGGGAGCAGAAGCCGTAGCTTTGGGTAGAGTAAGTCTAAAAAGCAAAACATTTACCCTTGAGATAAAACTTTTCAAAACCATAACTAAAGAATTAATCACTACCGAACAGACTGAAGTCATTGGTGAAGATAATTTGCCAAGCGCCATTAATGATTTGGCGAGAAGACTCGCTGAGAAATACCGTTAAAATAAAAACTATAGCCGCGAAGGCACGAAATGAGAAGTTGGAGAGTTAGAGGAGGAATGCACAGAACTTTGTTGAAATTGATGAAAGTTGATAGAAAATGAAAACAATAAATTTCAATGAATTTCTATGAGTTTCTATATTTCCGTGTTTCTGTGGCAAATCTGAGATATGAAAATTACTTTGGCTGAAATCACTGAAATCGTTCAAGGTGAATTGACGGCTGATACGGAAATTGTCATTACCGGACTAGCTCCTCTCAATGAGGCTAAAGAGGGAGAACTCACTTTTCTTAGTGACGTCAGGCATAGGTCTCTTTTAGAGACCAGTCGAGCTTCTGCGGTTATTGTGCCTAGAGAAATCAGCACAGCTCCTCTTCCTATTATTCGCAGTGAAAATCCATATCTTGCCTTTGCCAAAATAGCTACTATTTTCGCCGAAGAGAAAAAGGAAAAATTTAAGCCGGGTTTTCATCCCTCTGCTATTATTTCTTCTTCGGCTAAGATTGGAGAAAACGCTTTTATTGGGGCTTTTACTATAATTGAAGATGAGGTTGAAATTGGTCGGAATTGCATTATTTATCCATTTGTTTATATTGGTAAAAGAGCAAAAATTGGCAATGGTTGTTTAATTTATCCAAATGTTTCTATTCGTGAGGAAGTAGTCTTAGCAAAACATGTTATCGTTCACTGTGGTGTTGTTCTCGGAGCCGATGGTTTCGGCTACACAAAAGACAAAGAGAGATACTATAAAATTCCCCAACTGGGAACGGTAATCATTGAAGACGAAGTAGAAATTGGTGCTAATACTACTATTGACCGGGCTACTTTGGGAATCACGCGCATTGGTTACGGAACAAAAGTTGACAATTTAGTCCAAATAGGACATAATGTGACTATCGGCAGAAACTGTGTGATTGCGGCTGAAGTAGGCATTGGCGGCTCTACAATCATTGGCGATAATTGTGTGATTGCAGGTCAAGCTGGTTTGGCTGACCATATCAAGATTGGAAATAATGTTACTATTGGAGCGCAAGCGGGTGTGACTAAATCAATCCCAGACAATACTGTTGTTTCTGGTTATCCGGCCAGACCACATGCTGAAGCAAAACGAAGAGAAGCAGCGGTAGCGAGACTTCCTGAATTGACAAAAAGATTCTATCAAATGGAAAGAGACATACAAAAAGTATTGAGGCTCCTCACCGAATATAGGGAGTAGATAGAATCCATTGCAAAACTAGCAATGAAAAATTAGCAATTATCAATGAATACAAAGAAAAAGATGAATAAATCGTTGCAAAATTATCATTTTAAAATGCTAACTGCTAATTTTACATTTTGCACTGAATAATCTTTATTGCCCACGACAATTTGTAATGAGCTAATCAAACTTGGAGTAAAAAATGTCAAACCTTCAGCAAACTATTGTAGAAACTGTAATCTATTCAGGAATGGGAGTCCATAGTGGAATAAATTCAACTATTACTCTTAAGCCAGCTCCCCCCCATACAGGACTTATCTTCATCAGAAGTGATCTGCCTCAAGCCTCTTCAATTCCTGCAAAAATAGAGTATGTTGTTGGCACCGAAAGGGGGACTACTATAGGAATTGATGAGGCAAAGGTTGCTACTATTGAACATCTCTTGGCGGCGGTAGTAGCACTGGGAATTGATAATCTCTATATTGAAGTTGATGCCGAGGAAATCCCTTTCGGCGACGGAAGTAGCAAGCCTTTTGTAGAATTATTACAAAAAGCCGGTAAGATTGAACAGGATGCTACACGAAATTTCTTATCTTTAGACCGGCTAGTAACTCTTTCTGAAGACGGTATCCAATTAGTGGCTTCACCACACAATTCTCTGCGCCTCAGTTTTACCATTGATTTTCACCATCCTGTTCTTAAGAGTCAATACACCTCTTTTGAAATTAGCCCGGAAACCTTTATCAAAGAAATTGCCCCAGCCAGAACTTTCTGCTTGGAGAACGATGTACAACGGTTGCGTCAACAGGGACTCATTAAGGGGGGGACACTAAATTGCGCCATCGTTATTGGTGAACAAGGCATTGTCAACCCTGAACCTCTCAGGTATCCCGATGAGTTCGTGCGACATAAAATAATAGACCTCTTGGGAGATTTGGCTTTACTGGGACAACCTCTGAAGGCTCATCTCTTGGCTATCAAATCCGGACATCGCTCCCACATTAAATTTGTTAGAGAATTAAAAAAAGTCGCCGAAGAAATTGAAAAGAAAAAGCAAGGTCCTGTCTTTGATATCAATGCCATTTTACAACTAATGCCGCATCGTTACCCATTTCTCTTAGTTGACAGAATTTTGGAATTAGAAGAAAAAAGACGAGTCGTCGGCATTAAGAATGTAACTCTTAATGAACCGTTTTTCCCTGGACATTTTCCGGGAAGACCACTAATGCCTGGAGTCTTAATTATTGAAGCAATGGCCCAAGTTGGTGGATTTCTCTTACTGCACAGTGTGGAAAATCCGGAAAATAAATTAGTAATTTTTATGGAAATTGATAAGGCAAAATTCCGCAGGCCAGTGGTGCCTGGTGACCAGATTCGCTTTGAATTAGAAATGGTTAAACTGAAAGGACGCATCTGCAAAATGACAGGCAAAGCTTATGTGGAAAATAACTTGGTAGCTGAAGCACAATTGATGGCGATGGTGATAGAAAAATGACGGACATTCATCCGACAGTCATCATTCACCCTTCAGTTAAAATTGCGGAAGGGGTAAAAATCGGACCTTATACCGTTATCGGCGAGGAAGTGGAAATCGGTGAAGATAGTGAGATTGGTCCGATGGTGGTCTTGCACAAATGGGTCAAGATCGGAAAGAATTGTAAGATTGCTCACGGGGCTTCTATTGGTGGAGAACCACAAGATTTAAAATACAAAGGGACTAAAAGTTTTTGTCACCTTGGAGATAATGTCATCGTTAGAGAATTTGTTACCATCCATCGTGGCACACCAGAAGGAAGTATTACCCAGATTGGTAATCATTGTTTCTTAATGGCTTACAGTCACATTGCTCATCAATGTAAAATTGGTAAGAATGTAATTTTGGCTAATAGCGTCAATTTGGCAGGTCATGTAGAGATTGAAGATTTTGCGGTAGTGGGTGGACTAACACCAGTTCATCAGTTTGTTCAAATAGGATGTTATGCCATTGTCGGTGGTGCCTCCCGCTGTGCCAAGGATGTACTTCCTTACGCCAAAGCCGCCGGCAACCCTATGAAAATCTATGGATTGAACAACATCGCCTTGGAAAGATACGGTTTTAAACCAGAGACAAGGATTCTTCTTTCTAAGGCTTTTCGCCTTATCTTTCGTAGTAGTCTCAATACCAGTCAGGCTTTAGAGCAACTCAAATCAGACTTTCCTCAAACTCCAGAAGTTACCCACCTTATTGAATTCATTGAAAAAAGTAAAAGAGGCATTGAAAAACACAGCCCCTAAGAAGAAATTTAGCTTTTCACGGAATATAGTGGATAGATAGAATCCATTGCAAAATTAGCAATACAAAATTAACAATTATCAATGGACATAAAGAAAGAGATGAATAACGCATTGCAAATTTAGTCCCGATGTCCATCGGGACTAAATTTAACATTTTAAATTGCTAATTGCTAATTTTGCATTTTGCAATGAAAAGAGGAATTCTCTTGAAGCCATTAAGAGTTGGTGTTATCGGCGTTGGATATTTGGGACAACACCATACCCGTCTCTATCAGGAAATTCCTGACTGCCAATTGGTCGGAATTGCCGACATAAATAAAGAGCGAGTGACTCAGCTGGGAAATAAATTTGCAGTCCCTGCCTTCACCGATTTAGAAGAACTTCTACCTAAAGTAGAAGCGGTAAGTGTGGTCGTCCCTACAGAAAATCACTATTCGGTAGCTAAAAGAGTTTTGGAAACAGGATGTCATCTTCTTTTGGAAAAACCTATTACAAAAACAATCAGTGAAGCCGAAGAATTAATATCTTTAGCTAAAAGCAAAGATTTGATTTTCCAGATAGGACATGTGGAACGCTACAATCCGGCTGTCAGAGCCGTGGAGAATTTCATTCATCAGCCATTCTTCATAGAAGCTCGCCGTTTAGGTCTCTTTAGCCCCAGAGGGGCAAATGTTAGTGTCACCCTTGAACTAATGATTCACGATTTGGAAATTATTCTTCATTTTGTAAAAAGTCCGGTTATCAAAATAGAAGCTATGGGAGCCAATGTTTTAAGCCCGAACGAAGACATAGCAAATGTGTATTTGGAATTTGGAAATGGAAGCCTAGCCAATCTTACTGCCAGTCGTATCTCTCCAGAAAAAATGCGTCAAATACAATTCTTCCAAGAGAAAACTTGCATTTTCGTTGACTATCTTAATCAGATTGCTAAAATTCAACATTTATCTTCAAATATTATTACCTCCGAAGAAATAGAAATAAAAAAAGACGAACCTCTACGACTTGAATTAATCTCATTTATCAATTGTGTAAAAAACAGAACGAAACCTTTAGTCTCTGGGGAAAAAGGTTTACAGGCTCTCAAATTGGTTCACGAAATTCAACAAAAAATTGAACAGAGAAAAGAAAAATGGAAAAGTCTGGTCAAACAAGAATAATGATTGTAGCCGGGGAAGCCTCTGGTGACCTTCATGGCAGTTTTTTGGTCAAAGAATTAAAGAAATTAAATCAAGATATAGAAATATTTGGCATTGGTGGAGAGCGCTTACAAGACGAAGGGGTAGAACTTCTCTATCATATCAAGGAGATGTCTGTAGTAGGATTTTTTGAAGTGATAAGATATCTTCCTTTTTTTTATCAAGTCTTACAAAAATTGAAAAAGGTATTGCGAAAGTATCGGCCAAATCTTTTAATTCTTATTGATTATCCAGGATTAAATCTGCGTCTGGCTAAAATAGCCAAAACTGAGGGAATTCCTATATTATATTATATCAGTCCTCAAGTTTGGGCTTGGGGCAAAAACCGTCTCAAGAAGATTGCTCAAACAGTAAATAAAATGGTAGTGGTTTTTCCTTTCGAAAAAGAAATTTACCAAAAAGCCGGAGTTGATGTTGAATGGACAGGTCATCCACTTTTAGATGTGGTAAAAGTGAAATTGTCAAAAGAAGATTTCTTCAGTCGCTTTTCGGTAGATAAAAAATACCCGCTTCTTGGCTTTCTGCCGGGCAGTCGAAGAGAAGAAGTAAAAAGAATGCTTCCGATAATGCTAAAGACAGCAGAAAAAATCAAAGAAGATATTCCAAACTTACAACTTTGTCTTGGGCTTGCTCCCCAAGTAAAAAAAGAAGTAGAAAATATACTAAAAAAGAGTTCATTAGAAATAAGGATAGTTTCAGATTTTATTTATGAAATGATGCAATATGCTACCTTGCTTTTAGTCGCTTCTGGGACAGCTACCTTAGAAGCCGGTATTCTCGGCACACCGATGGTTATTCTCTATAAGACTTCGTTCTTCTCCTGGTTAATAGCCAAAAAATTAGTAAAGGTCAAGCACATTGGGTTGGTAAATATTGTAGCGGGAAAGAGAATCATCCCAGAATTCCTTCAATATGATGCCCAACCTGGAGCCATTGCTCTAATGGCTCAAATGCTCTTACTAGAGGGACGACCGAGAGAAGTAGTAACGAAAGAGCTACGACAGATTAGGAAGAAATTAGGAGAAGCCGGGGCAAGCCGCCGGGCCGCTGAAATTGTCTGGAAGTGGATTTCAAGATAATAGGACATAGATTTTTGCAGATTATCAGGATTTTTTATATTTTCTTTCTGCGATCATCATCAAATGCCTTTCTTTCTCAAATCAAAAATCAAATATTAAAAATCAAAAATACATATTAAATATCAAATATCATTTTTTACCCTTAAGAGTTAGAATACTTGAAGCAAAAATATTAGAGAATTCGCCCAGCCTCTTCTTAAATCCAATTTTTAATTTTTGATTTGTATTTTTGATATTTAATATTCTTTTGTATCTGCGTTCACCCCGCACCACTGAATTGGTGCGGGGTTCATCTGCGTCCCAAAAAGAAATTCCTGGTGCAATCAAAATGAGCAATTCTGAGAGAATCATTTGTGACCTTCACTGTGATACTTTACTCCGTCTAGCTAAAGGGCAAAGTTTAGCTGAGGATTCTGAGAAAGGACATCTGGATTTGCCAAAATTAAAAAGAGGAGGGATTAATGTCCAGGTCTTTGCCTGCTGGATTTCTCCAAAATATCTATCTCATCAGGCAAACAACAAACTTCTCAAACTAATTGACCTCTTTTATCAAGAAATTGACAAGAATTCCAACGAGATTAGCTTGGCTACTGGGCTGGAAGAGATTCAGAGAATAACCACTTCTGGTAAAATCGCTGCTATCCTGGCAATTGAAGGTGGACATTCGCTCGCTCTGGAAGGAAATTTGGCAAATTTGAGAAACTTTTATCGCCTCGGTGTCCGTATACTTACTCTCACCTGGAACAATTCCAATGAAATCGGCACCGCCGCTGCTGATAAGCGAATAAGAAAATTCGGACTCACTCCTTTCGGGCAAGAAGTAATTCGGGAAATGAATCGTTTGGGAATGATTATTGACCTATCTCATGTTTCAGAGAAGACTTTCTGGAATGTAATGAAGATAACCAGAAAACCAGTAATTGCTTCTCATTCTTGTGTCAAGGCATTAAACGAGCACTTTCGTAATTTAAGTGATAAACAAATTTGTGCTCTCGCCAAGAGTGGCGGATTAATAGGAATCAATTTTTGTCCTGGTTTCTTAAGTAGAAATCGGCGACCCTCTGATGTAGAAAGCGTAGTGGAACAAATTGATTATATCAAAAATTTGGTTGGAATTGATTATGTTGCCATTGGCTCTGATTTTGATGGTATAAGCAAGGTTCCCCGCGAACTGGAAGATGCAAGTAAAATTCCTAATCTGATTAAGACTCTTCAAAAAAGGAAATATGCTGAAGAAGAGATTAACAAAGTATTGGCAGAAAATTTTTTGCGGGTATTAAAGTTAAATGAGGAATGACACCAACCAGCCCACCCAAAAGAACCCAAGGGCAGTGGTAAGCCCCGTTAGAAATGCAAGAAGTCCATTAAGGAAGAACACCCAAATTTCTAACGGGGTAAAAAGAAATTTTGCTTTAGGTGTAACAAATGGAATATTCTTTAATGGCGCCTCGGCATTTGTGGACCCTCAAACAGTCTTACCTTTTTTTCTTAGTCAACTGACTTCCTCCAAGTTTCTAATTGGTTTAGGCTCAAGCATAGAAACTGCAGGATGGTGTCTGCCACAATTCTTCGTAGCTCATTTTTTGGAAAAGGGAAAACATAAGCTTCCCTATTATATTTTTGCTGCTTATATTCGCACCATTGCTCTTATTTTGTTCACCCTTTTCCTCTTTTTATTTCCTCATAATTCACTTTTTCTTCTTTCCTCTTTCTTCTTTCTTTTTTCTCTATATTCTTTAGGAGGAGGCTTGGCGGGAGTTGCTTTTATGGATATATTTGCTAAGACAATCCCTCCAGAAAAGAGGGGAAGTTTTTGGGGAATGCGAATGTTCTTTGGAGGAATATTAGCTGCCGCTGCCGGGTTAGTAGTCAAACATATCCTTACAAAATCTGCGTTTCCACTAAATTTTGCTTGGATTTTTTTGTTTGCTACTCTTCTAATTACTGCAGGACTCGTCGCCTTTTCCCATGTAACTGAACCACCAGAAGATTTCTTCCCAGTTCGTCTTCGCTATTTCTCTTATCTAAAGAATACTTTTCTTATTCTTCTAAATGATAAATTTTTTCGCTATCTTTTATTCTTTAGATATACTTTGGGATGTTGGGCTATGGCAGGTCCGTTTTACATAATCTATGCCAAAGAAGTCTTAAATATTCAGAAAGGAACGGTAGGAATATTTCTTACCTTGCAGATGGCTACTTATGTTTTGTCTAATTTTTTGTGGACCCACTGGGGAAATCAAAAAAGAAATCAATTTATTCTAAAAGTAGTAGCGATTCTTTCTTTCTTCCCACCTTTGATTGCTTTAGTCAGTCTTAATCTCCTCTTTTCCATTTATTTCTTTTCTCTCATCTTTCTCCTTCAAGGAGCAATCATCAGTGGAATCTCATTGGGTCATAATAATCTAATAATAGAAATTGCTCCTCATTCTAAACGTCCCACTTATATCGGATTTATGAATACTCTTCTTGGCCCAGCTATGCTTCTGCCCGCTTTAGGTGGAATTATTGTGGAACTTTTCTCTCTCAAGATACTCTTCTCTTTTACCCTTCTATTTTCGTTCTGCACATTTCTTCAGGCAAAAGCAATTTCTGAGTAGGCTTTGCACTTCACCGTCACAAACATTGTATTGAGCAAGTATCACAAACAAAAACTATCATTCCATAATTCCACAATTCTAAAATAATGGAATAGTAGAATTGAATATCCTTATTCCTTCTTAAGAAAATGATAGCGTTTGCTTCTCTTTATAAAAATGCGATCATAAGTCTTTCTCTAATCGTCTTGATATTCTTTTTACTAAAGATTCACAGGAATCAAATAACTTCTTTATCTCTTTTGGATATTTTATCCAATAATATGTTATTTTCCCTGTTCTCTCGTATCTTATAATATTTGCTAATCTTAGCTTCGTCAAGTGAAAGCATACCGCTGATTTTGATCTCTTTACTTCACCTGCAATTGTATTCAAATCCGTTCTTCCTCTCTCCAAAAGCAATTTTGTAATTCCATATGAGATAGGGTACCCCAATACTCTACATACCAGAGATCCTCTGAATCTTTTTTCAATAATCTTCATAGTGGTTCCTCCATTCCATTATTCCACAATTCTAAAATAATGGAATAATAAAATAAACACTGTCAGTGATTACTATGACAACAATATTGCTCTGTATAAATGAACTATTTCATTTCCCAAGAAGATAAATAGGATTCCACCCAAAGAGAGAAAGGGACCAAAGGGAATCTCTTCTCCCCTTTTTTTCTTTTTGAAGAGAATCAGAGCAATGCCGACCAGTGAACCAAACAGAAATGCTAAAAATAGTGCCCCCAAAAGTTTTTCCCATCCCCAAAATGCACCTATCATTGCTGCCAATTTTATATCTCCACCTCCCATCGCCTCTCTCTTGAAAACAAATTTTCCTACAACCGCAGAAATATAAAGTATCCCACCTCCTATCAGAATCCCCAGAAGAGAATTGAGAAATATGTTCTCAAAAGAAGATATCCTGAAAGAAAACAACCACAAAATAATGTTAAAAATCAAACCACAAAATATACCAGGTAAAGTGATTATGTCAGGTAAGATATGATGTTCCAGGTCAATAAAACTTAAAAGAAGAAGGGATAAAGAAAAAATAGAATAAAAAAGAAAATGCCAGGAGAAACCAAAAGCAAGAAAGAGAAGAACAAGAAGAAGTCCACTTAAGAATTCCACCAACGGATAGCGCCAGGAAATATCGCCTTTACAGGAATGACATTTGCCTTTTAATATAATAAAACTTAACAAGGGAATATTGTCTTGAGGCAGAATAAGAGTTTGACAAAGCGGACAATGAGAAGGAGGAGAAACAATAGATTGACCCTTTGGCAGGCGATAGATACAGACATTAAGAAAACTGCCGAGGCAAAGTCCGAAAAGAAAGATGAGAAAGGAGATTAATATTATCAATTCTGTCTGATTATCTCCGGGAAGTCTTTTCTCTATTGAGTAGCTTCTGGGTCTTTAGACCCTAATCCGCAATTCAAACATTCTGCTATCTGTATCTCTTCTTTCCTATGAATCTCTCTGGGAATTATTTCTGCAAAAAATGGAGAAAGTACATCTCCCATTACGCTTTTCTCACCTTCTTTTTCCTAATCTCCCACGGTGGAAATCTTTCACCCCATAAAAAACTTCTTTTATGCCTGCATTAAGTTTAATCCTCAAACGCAAGACCATAAGAAGATGCAGAAAGATAATGACTATCTTGCGAAAGTTTTCTCTAAATTCATCTTCAAACGGAAGAAATTTCGTAACCAAATACAGAGTGTTCCTGACGCAATAGTAAATGATCTCGGCTGACTTCTCGCCTCCCCTAGAGGAGGCCACTTTGTGCCAAACCTTTGCTTGAGGAACATACGTTATTCTAAAACCAGCCTCTCTACACCTTATGCACCAATCTACCTCTTCCAGATAGCAGAAATAGTTGGCGTCAAACAGTCCAATTTCTTCAACAACTTTTCTTTTAACCATCATCGCACATCCCGATGCTCTTTCTATATCCCCCTCCCTATCAAACTGCCCACGGTCCTTCTGGTTCTTCCCTTGATGATATCCCACCAAACCAGTCTTCAAATTCACCTTGGCCTTAACAAACCAAAATGTTTCAGGAGAAGAATAATAGAATATCTTTGGACTAACTACTCCGATAGATCCGTCCGACTCTGCTACCTTAGTCAATTCGTCTATTGCTCGAGAATCGACGACCGTATCGTTGTTCAAAAGAAAAACATAATCAGCATCTCGTTCCATCACCCAACGAATTCCCAGGTTGTTGCCCTGAGCAAAACCTACGTTTGTATCGCCAATAAGTATGGGTAATTGAGGACGCGCACTCCGGAGTCTTTCCACTGAATCATTAGACGAACCATTATCAACAATAAGAATCTTGAAATTGGGATAATTAGTTTCCTCTAAAGTAGAAACGCATTCTAAGGTGTCCCACCAATTATTCCAATTGAGAATGACAATATAGACCAACGGAAATTCATTATTCATTTCCTAGGATGTCCCCACAAATGTGCTAGGCAAATATTTATCATATTGCTTTGTTAACTAATTGTCGCTATTATGTGTTTGCCAATTTCTATGATAAAAATATTTATGAATAGAACCAGCCATATCTTTAGGCCAGCGGAAGTTACTTCCTGCAATAACTTTTTTGTAAAGGTCACCAAACACTGGTTCAATGGGATTAAGCCAAGGACTATAAGTAGGCAAAGGCAAAATTTTAATCTTAGGTGT
>JBFLXN010000037.1:0-19903 GCA_040755715.1 Candidatus Edwardsiibacteriota bacterium | reverse complement strand
TATTTTCGCATATATTTCCTCTTGTATTCATTATATCTTTCCCTGTTTTTCTTACGCCACTCTCTCCAGTAAGTTTTATGCACAGAATAATATTTGCTAAAATATTCAGGGTGTTTCTTTAGCCACTTCTGAAAATATTTTGGATGCCTTTTTAGCCACCGTCTTGTTTTCTCTGAATCGTCATACCTCTCTTTGGTTTCAAGGAAATATTTTTCTCTCCATTTCTTTTGATAATCAGGATGGCTTTTTCTCCAATCATTCTGGGAGTCTCTTCTCCTCTCTTTAGCGCAAGGCGGACAATAAATATGCCGCCCACTCTGAGAAAAGAATCGTCTCCCACATAATTTACAGCATTTCGCCTTCATATTACCGATGGTATCTTTATCTCTGTAATCACTATTTTAACCCCGTTAGAAAACCACCATAATGGCAGAAATTGTGTTCACTCTATTCACGAATTTTTGGGATAAACTAATATAAGAACTAAAAAAGATATTTTTCTAACGGGGTGAATCGCCGTAATCATACCGTTATTTACTTGCCAAGTCAGTATAAGAATATAAACTATCTTCTTGAGAAAAGCAAGTTTTTTTCTTGACTACTGTCTACTAATCTGCTATAGTATCTTGGGGAATGTAATGCGAAAAATGAAGCCACGAATGGACGGAAATTTACGCGTCATCCTTAGAATTACAGACTGCGTATTTATTAGAAGGAGGCGAGGCTAAATCAATTCAACCTTTCACCTATGATACGACATTAGCTCCGTAGGAGCAAAATATTAATAGAGCAAGGAAAAACAATGCTTTTTAAGCTCCGTCAGGAGCGATATAATCTTTGATCTATTCAAACAAAAGCATTTTGCATAGTATATCGCTCCTACGGAGCTCCCTGAGCTCTCTGATGTATCTAGCCATGTGTTTTCAATATTTTGCAAAAAATTATGCTGTTTAATCTAGACGCCATCTTTAAACAAATAAATATTACCCGGCGAGAGTTTTTCAAGAAAAGTAGTCTTGCCTTTTTAAGCCTTGGGGCTTTCTTTCAAGAAAAAAATTTAAAGAAGAAAGGAAAGACCTTAGGTGAAGCGATGTTTTATAAAAAATTAGAAGACGATAAGGTTCAATGCGAAGTCTGTTTTCGCCAATGTATAATTTCTCAAGGGAACCGTGGATTTTGCCGCAATAGAGAAAATCGCCATGGACTCCTCTATAATCTGGTTCATTCCAAACCCTGTGCCATTCAAATTGACCCCATAGAAAAGGAACCTTCCTTCCACAATCTCCCAGGAACAAATATTCTATGCTTTGGAACAGCAAGCTGCAATTTTAGATGTAAATTTTGTCAGAACTGGCATATGTCTCAGAGAAGTATAGAAGAAACACAAAACTACAGCCTCTCACCAGAGGAAACAGTCAACTTGGCAATAAGGGAAAACTGTCCGACAGTTTCATTTACCTATAACGACCCCATCGCATTTTATGAATATATGATTGATATAGTGAAGATTGCAAAAGAAAAAGGACTCAACACTCTTTGTCATACAAATGGTTCCCTCAGGCCAGCACCTCTGAGAGAACTATTGAAATTTCTTGATGCCATTACTATTGACTTGAAAGGCTCTACCGAGCATTTCTATCGTCAATACTCTTCTGCTTCTCTTTCACCTGTTCTGGCGTCTCTTAAGATAATTAAAGAATCCGGAAGGTGGTTAGAGATAGTGAATCTGGTAATTCCTACGGCAAATGATAATTCTGAAGATATAAAGAAGATGTGTCTGTGGATAAAAGAAAATTTAGGTGAAGATGTTCCTCTTCATTTCAATAGATTTTACCCCTCATACCAACTGACCAATCTTCCCCCTACGCCGGTTAAAACCTTAGAGAGCTGCAAAAAGATTGCTGAAGAAGTGGGGATAAAATTTATCTATGTAGGAAATGTACCGGGGCATAAAGGAAATAGTACCTACTGTCCGAGATGCAAGAAATTGCTGATTAGTAGATTTCACTTTTCTATAGTTAAAAATAATCTTAAAGATAGTATGTGCAAATTTTGTAATGAAAGAATTCCCGGTATATGGAAGAGGGCATAATGTCGCAAAATTACCTTGATGGCATAGGAAATTATACTACAGAATCACATTTTTGTGTAATGTGTTATGTGAAATGTGTCAGGTAATGGTTCGGCTTTGCTCGCCATAATCGTCATGTTCTTCATTACACATCAAACATTTCACATTACACAGTTAGTTCTGGTAAATTCCGTGTCTCCGTGGTAAGGTTTTTTCCTTGACTTACCTTACTGAAATTTGATATAGTATTTCTTGGAGGAGGCAAAACTATGAGCAAGTGTCCATTTTCTTCTCAAAGACAAATCTTGAGTGAAATAAAATATGACGCTGAGGGGAAAATCATTGAACAAAAGGAAACGCCCAGTTTTCAACTCCTTGAATGCCTGAAGGAAGAATGTGAACTCTACGATGTCCTGGCGTCCGAATGTTCTCTACCACTAGTAGCTGAATGCATCCGAGGTTTTGATAGCCTTCAAACAAAGTCAGAACAAGCATTTTCTACCCTTAGTGAATTAAAAGGTTCTCTGGAAAAATTTATTCAAACCAGTTCTACAGAAAAAATTCGCCTTCCCGAAGAACTGACAAATAATCTTGAAGTATTGCTCGCTGAGATGAAGAAAGTCAATGAAACTCTCACCCAAGTGATGGAAAAGGAGAAAGAAGACGAATGGAAGGAAGAAATCAAAAGTCTCTATCAAGATAGTGTGAAAATCTTTAGCGGTATAGGAGAAAAATTAGAATCCCTTATTTTTGAAATTAAAGAGAGCAAAGAGACAACTGCGGCTTCTTTGTTGCATCTTTTGAAAAAGAGTGATGCCCTCTCCGAAGTTATTAAAAAGAGTAGCGAGGAGAATATAGAGAATCTAACGAGTCAAAGAGAAATCTTAGTAGAAATTGCCAGGGGCCAAAAAGATATAAATGAATCTCTTAAAACCACTCAAGAAGAGTCCAAACAAAGCTCTTTAGAATTGACAAAAATCTTAAGCGAAACGGCTCTCCAAAGTAAAGAGAATATTACTTTACTCTCGGAAATCAGAACCCACGGAGATTCCCAAATTGATGTTTTAGAAAAGGGACTTGAGCAACAAACGAAAGACTCCAATGAGCTTCTCAGCATCCTGAAGACAAACCAGAGTCAAGTGGGAGAACTCTTTGCAAAACTCAGTAGCGAAAATAAAGAAAACTTTATTATTCAAAAAGAGATTCTTAAAGAAATCGTTCAAAAAAACGAGGCACTATTAGAAGCCCTGCAAACAAATGCTTTGGAAAATAGTCAGGCATTAAAGGCAAATCAGGAAACTTATCAGGAATTTATGAAAAGAGAGCAATTGCCTCTTCTTCTGGAGATGACCAGGAAGAGCGAAGCCCTCATTACTACCATAGAGAACAAATTTCAAGAAAACAAATCTCTTTGGGAAAATCTTATTGGTAAACAAAGTGAGACAAAAGAGGCTTTAGTTAATTCCTTTTCTAACTTATTGAGAGAGAATGAAAAAAACTATCAGCAGTTTGATAAAAATTTCCAGGAAGAACATAAACTCTGGCAGGAATTACTTTCTGAAACCAAAACCAATGGGGAAGGGATTATTTCTTCGCTCACCGATGTTTCCAAAAAAAGCGATGTTTTTTCTGCGCTTCTGACTAAAGAGATGGAAGAAAATGTAAGACTTAATGACCGCTTACTTGAAGAAATAAAATTACAAACTACTGAGCAGAAATCAACCAGAGAGGAAATAAAAAAAGCAAATCAAGAAATGCTTGAAGTATTGGCAAAAAATCTGGATGATACTTCTACCGCTATTAAAAGTCTAGTTCTTTTAGAGAAGGACCGCAATGACCGGTTAGAAAAGATTACTGCTGAAATTCTCACCGCTAATAAACAAACGCTGACTTTCTTGGAGGAAGAAAAGAAACGAAAGGAAGAAGAAGAAAAAATTAGAGTTGAACAATCTGCCGTTGAACATAATGAAAAGGGTATCGCTTTATATTTCAAGCGAGAATTTGAGGCGGCGGTAGTGGAATTTGAAAAGGCTTTAGAATTAAATCCTAATCTCCTGGAAACCTATAATAATTTAGGGTTGGCTTTGAGTGAGAGTGGAAAGGAAAAGGAGGCGGTTGCTTCATTTAAGCGAGCAATTGAAATCAATCCGGATTTTGCTGAGGCGTATAACAATTTGGGTGCTTTACATAAAGGAAAAGGTCGCTACGAAGAGGCAGTGGAACTCTTCAATCAGGCAATTAGCAAGCGGAGTAATTATGCCTTAGCTTATCTTAATTTGGGAAATGCCTATGAAGAATTAGAGAAATTTGACCAAGCCTTGAAAGCCTGGGAAAAATCCTTAGAAATTGACCCGACCCTTCAGGAGGCAAAAAAGAAGCTGGGGGTGTATAAAAGATGAAATCACTAACCGCCAGCCGCTCGCTTTCCGCCATCGGTCATTAGCGGTTAGAAGGGGGTAAGAGATGATTGATTTATTAAAAAAAATGCAAAAACTCGCTGAGGAAAAAAAAGAAACTTCACTCTTAGAGGAACTGGTTAAAGCCGGAAAGAAAGAAGAGATAATAACAGAGGAGAAGACTCCTGCCAAAGAGGAAGAATTGGGTATTGTTCACTACGGCAAACCAGTAGCGGGCTTGTCCGCCGGTAGTGTGACAGGAGAGGAAGAGAGAATTGCCGGAGGTAGGAGAGATTTTCCTGGAACCAATTTTGCTACTCCTCAAGAACCGGCTGGCAAACCAGCACCACCTTCTTCTTTCGGTTTGGGAATTAAAGAATTTCAGCCAGAAGAATTGGTCAGCCCGAAAGAAGCGATTCCCTCCCCCCTTCCACCTCGCCCCACTGGTTTCGTAGAGTTTGGACCGGAAGAGCTCACTACCAGGGCCCCTGGAGAGGCGGTTCACCCCGTTCTGCCCAGAAACGGAGTTCAGGAACCGCTCCCAAAATCCGAATCTGAAAAAGAACGCTACATCAAATTAGTGACTGTTCTGCTTCAATCTGGAATGTATCCAGCCGCTATTGAAGCAATCAAGGAAATGGAAGAGAAAATTTAAAATAAACAACCTTGAACAATTTTGAATTATGTTAAACAGTTTTTTTAGCGACTTTTTGGGAGAAGAACCAATTACGGAGCGTCAGCAAATCGGTGAACTCTTGGTTGACTTGAAATGCATCACCCCGGAACAACTTCAGGAAGCGTTAAAGGCCAGTCTGGAAAATCCTGAATTAAAATTAGGTGAAGTTATGGTTAAAGAGGGGATGCTCACCGAAGAGCTTCTCTACAAAGCCCTTTTATTCCAAGCCTGGTTCAAATCAACCCGACTTGAGCCAGATATTCTAATTCAAAGAAAAGAGATGCTCAAAAAGGTCTATCTATTTAAGGATTTAACCGAGAAAGAATTGTCCGCTCTCCTGTTTATCACTCGGGAGAAATATTTGGCTAAGGAAACTCCTCTCTTCTTTGAAGGTGATGAGGGGAGTGAGTTATATATTATTATTTCTGGGAAAATAAAGATTAGCAAACGCATCCCTGGCGGACCTGACCAAATTTTGGCCACTCTTTCTGCCGGAGATTACTTGGGAGAAATGGCTCTCATTGACGACTTTCCTCGGTCAGCTACCGCTACTGTCCAAGAGGACTGTCTCCTTCTTTCTCTCCAGAAAGAGGATTTTGATTCACTACTTTCAGCCGAACCACTCTTAAGCCTCAAACTCTACAAGGCATTCACTAAGACCCTCTCCACTCGCCTCAGAGAAACAAACAAAAAATTGAAAGAAACAGAGATACAAAGAAGAATGGAGAAATCACCAAAGTCTCATATGTGGATAGGGTGAAAATGATTTAGCAATTACGCACCCACCAAGGCAAAAGTCAAACCAACCAAAGCCGCTACAATTACTCCAAAGAAATAAACAATCGCCTGGTCAATCCGCAAACGAGGGTTCACTGCATCAATCACCCCTACTAAAACAATTACTACAAGCATCTTCACCAAATTTATCAAAAGGTCAACTCCAAAGACAAAGGTCTTAGGCCAAGGGATAAAGACTTGACAAAAGAGAGAAGTAAAGAGGATCTGCTTGGCAAAGAAGGCCCACTTGAAAAAGGCTAATCTCGGTCCAGATTGTTCAATAAAAGGCCCTCCCATAATCTCTGTTTCAGCCTCTGGAATATCAAAGGGAATCTTAGAAAATTGGGCTTGTAAAGCTAGAAAAAAAGCAACAGCAGAAATGCCCATTGATAACGATAGACCAGAGGTATAATGCCAATTCATCATGGCAAAAAAGTCAAACGAACGCGCCTTGATACTGGCGGTGATGAGGGCAATAAAGAGCACCGGTTCAACGACCAGAAAACTCATCGTCTCTCTACTTGCACCTGCCACAGAGAACGGTGTCCCCGAATCTAATCCAGCGAGGATAATCGCCACTGCCGAAATAGCAATGAGATAAATAAAAAGAATCATATCTCCTGAACTTAACGCTCTCCCCCCCCCTAATGGCACCAGTAATGAAGCCACCAAAACTGAGCAAAGTGCTAAAAGTGGCGTAAATCTTCCCAAAAAGGAATGAGAAACTTCCATTTCCTCTTTGCCCAATAGTTTTAGTAAATCTAAGTAGGGCTGGATCAGAGGTGGCCCAATCCTTGATTGAATCAAAGCCTTTAATTTTCGTAAGACCCCTTCAAATAGAGGTGAAAGAAAAAGGACAATTAGAATAGTTAATAGACCCTGAATTACCTTAGAAAACATTTTTTCCTCTCATAGACTTTCAATCTTCTCCATCAGATAATCAGTAAATTGTGCCGCCGTGGCTCCATCCTTCTTACCAGTAGCTAGGACTTTCTTCTCCTGAAGACAGCAGATATCTAAGGCCTGTTCAAGTTTCCTTGCCTTTTCGGGATAACCTATATGCTGGAGCATAAGTACTACTGCTCTCAAAAGACTACTCGGGTCGGCATATCCGGCGCGTCCCTCCTTGACCATTCTTGTGCCACTGCCATGAATTGCTTCAAACATTGCATATCTCTTTCCGATATTGGCAGCGCCCGCCGTTCCTACACCACCTTGAATCTGAGCGGCCTCATCAGTAAGAATATCACCATATAAGTTGGGACAGACAAAGACTCTGAATTCACTTCTTCTTGCCGGGTCAATTAGTTTTGCCGTCATAATGTCAATATACCATTCGTCAACAACAATATCCGGATAATCCTTAGCCATCTTAAAGGTAATTTCACTAAAGATTCCATCGGTTGTCTTGACTACATTTGCCTTAGTTATTACGGTCAAGCGTTTTATTCCATTCTTCTTTGCATAATCAAAGGCGGCTCTTACGATTCTTTCGGTCCCTGGTATAGAAATTATTTTGAAATCCACTGCAATGTCTCCAACTTCAAAACCTTCTGTCCCCACGGCATAAACATCTTCGGTATTTTCTCTGAAAAACACCCAGTCAATATTGAGTTCTGGAACCTTAAATGGTCGCACATTAGCAAAGAGGTCAAGATACTTTCTCATTGCCACATTTGCGCTTTCAATATTCCCCCGAGGGTCTCCCTTCTGTGGAGTTTCAGTAGGACCCTTTAGAATCGCTGGACATTTCTTAAGTTCTGCCAGGACATCATCAGGAATAGGCTTCATATGAGCAAAGCGATTTTCAATGGTGAGTCCTTCAATATCCACCAATTCAATTTTCCCCCTTTTTACTTCGTCTCTGAGAAGAAACTCAAGAGCCCTCCTTGCTTCTTTTGAGATATATGGACCTATCCCATCTCCACCGCAGATGCCAATTCTGATTTTGGGGAGTTTTGAAAAATCAAGCCACTCTTCGCCTTTCTTAATTTCCTCTACTCTCTCCCATTGTCTCTCAAGAAGATTTCCAAATTTTCCCTTTGCTTCATTAATCAATTTGTTTTTCACTTTGATTGGTTTAGCAGGCATCTTCTTTCGCTTACTGGTTACCTTCTTCCCCCTTGGGACTTTCTTTTTTGCTCTTTTGGGCATTTTGTTCCCTCCTTCTTTAGGATTTTGGTTCTGTTAAAAATTGAAATTTTGCTCATGATATTTCCTCTCTCAATCAAAATTCTATCACAAATCCGTTTTGTGGTCAAGGAAAAAATCTTATAATTTCTGTTCATTTTTCTTTAGTCTGAAGTCTGGTGTCTATAGGTCTTATGTCTGAATTACTGGTCTTCTAAGACAAAGGTAACCGGCCCATCATTGTGGATTTCCACTAACATCTTTGCCTGAAATTTGCCACAAGAGACTTTTATTCCATAAGTCTGCAAATATTCCACAAATTTCTCACATAGTTTTTCGGCTATTTCTGGCGGGGCGGCAGAACTGAAACTGGGGCGACGCCCTTTGCCACAGTCTCCATAAAGGGTAAATTGAGAGACCGCTAGAATCTCTCCACCGATTTCTAAAATTGAGCAGTTCATTTTGCCTTCGGTATCTTCAAAGATTCTAAGATTGACTACTTTTTCCGCTAAATAATGAGCATTCTCTAAGGTATCATTTAACCCCACGCCAATTAGGATTACCAGTCCCTGCCCAATCTCGCCGATAGTCTTACTATCCACTAAGACACTCGCTTTTTTTACCCGTTGAATAACTAAACGCATCTTGAGTTTACCCAGTTTAACAGGTGAGATGTAAAGCGGCGATAACCTTTTTGCCTGCTTTCAATAATTCATTATACTTCTTACAGGACTCTTTGGTCTTCAAAATGTGCAGTTCAATTCCCGCTTTTTCCATCTTTTCCTTAGTCTCTTTTGGCACTTGCATTATTCCGGCCGCACCAGTTCCGATAATCAAAATCTCAGGCTTGTCCTGCAAGACCTCGGTTAAGTCCTCCAGACAAAGACAATGCCCTCCCTTGCGCCACCAAGAAGCATTTACTCTATTAGGATAAATAATCACATCCGAGGTATAGGTTTTTCCGTCTATTTTAATTTGACCAAATGAATAGGATTCAATCATTAATTAAATTTTGAGATTTATAATGAGAAATGGATTTCAAAATCTCCAAATTGCGAAATCTCAAATTTCTTTATTCCCCACTCACACTCACCTGGCTTATTAGAACAGTAGAGCCGCCACCACCGGTGGGGAAAAATCTTAAGTCATTAGCCACAGAGTTTATTGAAAGAAGCGAATCTTTAATATTGCCAGCCAGGGCAATCCCTTTGACTGCCTGCCCAATAGAACCGTCTTTGATAATATTGCCGGTAGCTCCTACAGAAAAATCTCCAGAAATAGTATTTATTGTATGGAGCCCTAAAAGCCCGCTAATATATAAACCATCTTTAACTTGTGAAATGAGGTCGTCGGCTGAAATCTCTTGGGGCTTCAGATATAAATTGGAAATTGAGGTTTTTGGCAAAGAGAAATAAGAATAACGTCGGGCATTGCCAGTCGGATTTGTCTTGAAGTGTGTGGCGCTTTGGGTATCGTGGAGGAAACCCATCAATTTTCCCTCAGAAATGAGGATAGATTTTTGAGTTGATGAGCCCTCGTCATCAACTGGTGTAGTATTTGGTCCGTCTTTTAACCTTCCGTCATCAATCAAAGTCACCACAGGACTGGCAATCTCCTTTTCTATTTTATTCTGAAAGAGAGATTTTCCTTTCATCACATTTTCACCAAATAAAGCCGGAGCAACTGCCTCCAAGAACTCGGCACAAATTTCTGGAGAAAAAATTAGGTCAACTTTTCGGGTGGGATAAGAAGTGGCGTGCAATTTTAGAATAGCTTTTTGTGCCGCTTGGTGACCAAAATCTTCCGGTTTCAAATCCCGGAAACGGAGGGCATAGTCAGAAACATAGGCAATTTCCGAAAACTCTTTTTCCTGCGCTAACGGACTGGTGAAAATCTCAAATTTTGTTCGCTGGTAAGTATAGTTTAGTCCAAAGGTATTCGCTATAATAATCTTTTGAAGTTCATCACTGTAGCGAGTGATACGAAAATTGGTAATGCGAACATCAAATTCTCTTGCGGCAGATTCTATTTTTAGAGCGAGTTCAGATTTTTCTTCAAGGCTAATTTTTTTAATTTCAAGGTCAAAAATTTGGAGAGGCAGAAGTGGCTCTTGTTTGATAGGCAAATAGATATTTGGATTTGGTGTTGTTAATTGGGCATGGTGATAGGCGGCTCGCACCGTAGCTTTTAAGGAAGCCAAAGTCAAGTCGGTAGTATAAGCAAAGCCAATTCGCTGCTTGTCCAAAATGCGGATACCTACTCCTTGTCTCTCTTCAATAATATGTTTAGCGGGCTTCCCACTTTCAATTTCTATCCGAGTGCTTTGAGAGTCTATGAAGTAGACTTCACCTGCTTCTGCCTTGGTGTCTTTGATGAGGAATAAAATCTTTGAGATTAAATTATTCATTGTAAATTGCAAAATTAGCAATTAGCATTGCAAAATTATTTCTTTTATTGATAAATGCTAATTTTGCATTGAGGTATTTATTTGCCAAACATCATTTTACTATTCCCCCCACGACTATTTTAGGAATGCGAATTGTTGGCAGAGCACTTGTCTCCGGAGCTCCCTGATTGTCTTTGCCACAAGTTCCCGGGGAGAAGTAAGTCAAGTCATCGCCGACCATATCAATACTCTTTAAGACTTCCGGGCCATTACCGGTAAGAGTTGCTCCTCTCACCGGTTTGGTAATTTTGCCGCCCTCAATCAAATATCCTTCAGTAACTTTGAAGACAAAATTTCCATTAACAATGTCAACCTGTCCTCCACCCATATCCTTCACGAAAATTCCGGATTTTACAGATTTGATAATTTCTTCAGGCTTATCTTTTCCCGGGGCAATGAAGGTATTAGTCATCCGAGGAATCGGCAAGAAGCGATAACTTTCGCGTCGTCCATTGCCAGTGGGAGTAACACCATTCTCTTTAGCTGACTTTTGGTCGTGCAAATAACCTTTCAAGATTCCTTTTTCAATTAAGACATTTCGCTTGGTAGGGTTGCCTTCGTCGTCCATCTTTCCTGAACCCCTTTTGTTTCTGAGTGTTCCATCATCAATCACCGTGACTAACTCTGAGGCTACTTTTTCACCAATTTTTCCGGCATAAACAGAGAGCTTTCGTTTAACGAAGTCTCCTTCTAAGCCGTGTCCACAGGCTTCATGAATCATTACTCCACCGGCTTGAGATGACAGGACTACGGGGAAAATACCTGCGGAGGCAGGCTCGGCCGACAATTGCAGAATGGCTAATCTGGCTGCTTCCCGAGCTAATTTAGTGGGCTTCTCTTTGTGAAAGAGTTCAAATCCTCGCTTCTCCGCCGCCACCGCCAACCCTGATTGGATTTGTTCTTTATCCTTAGCGACACAACTTACTCGTAAAACTGAATCTACTCTGGTTTCTTTATCAAAGATTCCTTCGGAATTAGCGATGGTAATCCTTGAGATATTATCAGAATAGAGAATACTCACCTGATTAATTCGTGAGTCATAGTCCCGTGCGGCTTGGTCAGCTGAATGAAGAAGCGCAATCTTTCTATTAATATCTATTTTAGTCGGGTCAATTTTTACCGGACATCTCTCCAAAAGTTTGCGTCTCTTAAATTTGTCGGAGAGCCGCCGTGTTTTAGGCGGAATTGTCTTAATTTTTTTAGATTTTCCAATTCCAGAAGCAAGACTCTTTGCTAGCGAGAGGAGAGATTTATAGTCAAGGTGATTTGTGTTAGCAAAATAAGTTTTTTCTCCTTCAACAACTCGCAGGCCAATCCCAGCCTCTTTCCCATATACCAGGTCTTCTACTTTTCCATCATCAAAAGTTGCTCTGGCGGAATAATCCTCCTGGAGGTAGATTTCCGCAAAATCACCACCTCTGGACAAAAGTGTCAGAAGAATTTGTTTGGCTTGAATTTGATTCATAAAGACCTACCAGAAAAATCAACTTTCTAAACCGAAGTTTGACACTTGGTTTTCTAACTCATTGATATAAAAGAAGTTAATTTTTGAGTTATACTACAAACCCTCTTTTTTAAAAGTTGTATAAAATGAAAAAAGTTACACTACGAGTTTTTCGTCATTTTTTGGTCTGGAAGCCTTGAAATCGCGCTAAGGCGAGCCATTTTTTAGGGAAAAAGTGTCAAACTTCGGTTTAGAATTCCAAATACTCCTGAAGTTCCCATGGGGTTACCTGAGTGCGATAATCATTCCATTCAGTTTTCTTGGCTTGTAACAATTTCTCTGCGGTGTGGGAACCCAGCGCCTCAAGTAAAACTTTGTCTTTCTCTAATTCATTCAGAGCCTCTTCTAATGAGCCTGGCAGTGAATCAATAGAGAGTTCCTTTAGTTTTTGGTCATCAAAATGATAGACATTTTCTTCCACTGGCTCTGGTGGTTTCATCCTCTTTTCAACTCCATCTAGTCCCGCGGCGAGCATACAGGCAAAGGCAAGATAGGGATTACAACAAGGGTCAGGACAGCGCAGTTCCGCTCTGGTAGCTTGTTCTCTCCCTTTAGAGTAGCGAGGGATGCGAATTAAGGCTGAGCGATTCACCTGTCCCCAACAAATATAAACCGGAGCTTCATATCCCGGCACCAATCTTTTATAGGAGTTCACCGTCTGAGCGACAATCGCTGCTAAAGCTTTGGCATGAGCCAACTGCCCAGCAATAAAAGAATAAGCTAGTTTAGAAAGTTTATAGCGGTCATCTCTGGCAAAGAAAAGGTTTTCTCCCTTAGTGTTGAAAAGACTCTGGTGAGTGTGCATTCCTGAACCATTGATGCCAAAGATGGGTTTGGGCATAAAGGTGGTGTAAAGGTCATGGCGATGGGCAATGGCCCGAATGGTATATTTTAAGGTCATCACATTGTCAGCAGAAGTAAGAGCATCAGCATAGCGGATGTCAATTTCATGTTGACCACCAGCGACTTCGTGTTGACTTGATTCTCCATTGATTCCTAACTCTTTCAAGGCTAAAAGTGTTTCTTCTCTAACTTCGGAGGCAGGGTCGTGTGGGGAAAAATCAAAGTAACCACCGACATCGTGAGGCACAGGCTTGGGGCGCCCGTCTATCTTTTGCAAAAGGAAAAATTCCACTTCTGGCCCGGTGTTATAGATGTATCCCTTTTCTTTAGCCTTTTTAAGCATACGCTTAAGAATATAGCGAGGGTCTCCTTCAAATGGTTGAGTATTTATGGTTTGGATATCACAGATAATTCTGGCGGCTCTTTTTTCATTTTCACTCCAGGGAAGGAGATGGTAAGTAGAAAGGTCTGGAACCAAAAGCATATCGCTTTCACAGATTCGAGCAAAACCTTCAATGGAAGAACCATCAAACCAGACACCTTCTTCTAGGATTCGGGGCAAATGTTCAACTGGTTTAGTCACATTCTTAATTGTGCCTAAGATGTCGGTAAACTGGAGATGGATAAATTTCACCCGGTCATTTTCTACTTTCTTGATAAGGTTAGTCTGCTTCATTTTGGTCTCCTATGTTAACAGTAAGCAATAGGCAGGCTATATTTTTCTCTCTGCCTTCTGCCTTCTCAGACAGCTTCTAAAAACTCTTCCAATCTCCTGGCGCGGGACGGATGTCGCAGTTTACGCAAAGCCTTGACTTCAATCTGTCTCACCCGTTCTCGGGTAACATTAAAGATTACGCCAACCTCTTCTAAGGTTCTAGGAATACCGTCTTCTAAGCCAAAACGCAGTCTAACAATCTTCTCTTCACGCTTAGTCAAGGTCCCCAGAACTCTGGAGATGCGGTCTTGGAGCATAAGGAAAGTGGCGGATTTAGCTGGCGATTTAGCAGTAACATCTTCAATAAAATCGCCAAAGGTAGATTCCTCATCATCACCAATTGTTCGGTCCAGGGAAATTGGTTCTTGAGCTACTTTGATAATTGACTTTATTTTTTCTGAAGACAAATCAAGATGTTCGGCAATTTCTTCAGAGGTGGGCTCCCGACCGTATTCTTGCACCAATTTTCGTGAGGTTTTAGAGACACGATTAATTGCCTCAATCATATGCACTGGCACTCTGATAGTCCGGGCTTGGTCAGCAATGGCTCTAGTAATTGCCTGTCTAATCCACCAAGTAGCATAGGTAGAAAATTTGTAACCTTTACGATAATCAAATTTTTCTACTGCTTTCATTAAACCGGCATTTCCTTCCTGAATTAAGTCCAGGAAATCCAAGCCACGATTAGTATATCGCTTAGCGGTAGAAATAACCAGACGGACATTACCCTCTACCATTTCTTTCTTAGCTACTTTCGCTACTTGTTCTGCGGCCTCAATCTCTTCTACAACTTTGCCAATGTCTGTGGAAAGAATATTAGCTTGCTGTTCTATTTTTTTTATTTTCTTGGTGGCCTCCTTGATTTTTTCTAAAAAAGTCAGAAGCTCGGCCCGGTTAAAAGGACATTGTTTCTTCTCTCTTTTTAAAAGTTTCTTCTTCTCTCCGGCTAGACGGCGAGCCCAATGTTTCATTTCTTGTTTGCTCATCCCGGCCTCTTGACAAACTCGCTCAATGGTAGCAAAACATTCTTCAATTTGGGCGGCCCACTCTTTCATCCTCTGCACTAATATGTCCTTTCTTTTGGAATGTAGTTTAAGAATAAGAACTTCATTGATAAATTTTTCTTGCTGTTGAAATGTTTCTCTCTCAACCGTCTCATTTCTCCTTTTGCGGGCTTTTAGCTTTTTTAATTCACGATATTCATTCTTTATTTTTTTTAATCTTTGTCGGATTCTCACTCTCTCACGCCAGAGTGGCAAATTTAATAACAATTCTTCTGAATCTAAGTGAACAAATTCTTCCAAAGGAAGTCTTTTCTTTTCAAATTCTTTACCCCACTGTAAAAGTTCATCAATCTGGGATTCTGACTCAAAGAGGAGTTGTAGAATTTTTCGTTCACTCTGCTCAATCCTGTCAGCGATACTCTGCTCGTGCTCTTTAGTCAACAACGAAATTCTGCCGATATCCTGGAGATACAATCGGGCAGGGTCATCGTATTTCACCGGAATTACTTCTTCAGCCAGCGCCTCTTTTTTACGCTTCTCCTTGAAGGCCTTTTGTTGAAGAAATTCCTCTTCAGAATCAACGACTTCCACCCCTGCTTCGCTTATCATCATAATGATGTTGTCTAATTCTTCGGGTGAGATAATCTCTTCCGGCAAGAGGTCGTTAATCTTTTGGTAGGTGAGAAAACCTTCCTTCTTTCCTATGGCTAAAAGTTTCTTATATCTTTCCTTCAAGCGACGTTCTTTCATTTCTCTCTATTCTCCCCTTTTGCTCCTCTCACTGTCTCTTTCTTTAAAGAATGATACTCTCGCAAAAGATTATCTGTGCTCTCTTTGTCCCCCCCCCCAGTAACTAATAGGGTTTTTATTTCTTTGATTTTTTGTTCAAGTTTAATCTTTCTGATTTTCTTTAAATAGTCTTGAATGGCTCTGGTGATTTCTTCCTCATCTCCTCCAAATGCTTTTTCTTGCATATCTCTTTTCACTAAAATTTCAGAGAAAAGGCTTTGACTATCCTGACTTAAATGATTAAATGAATCTGCAAAATCAATCTTTTCTCCTGCTTTGATAATCTCTTTTAAAATTTCCTGACAACGATGGTCAGAAAAACCCTCTACCATTAAGTCTTGTATTCTTTCAGAGATTTTGTCTGGATTAGTCAAAATGAAGCCAAGTAATTCAGTCTCAAAATGACTTAAATCAATGGCCGGTGGGGTAAAAGCAAACTGTTCTTTAATTGTTTTCCTTTTGACTGTCAAACTGTGCCACAAAATTTCTTCTGGTAAGGCAAGTCTTTGGGCCATTTTATTTAGATAAAGCCTTTGTCGCATTTCATCTCTGACTTTTCTCATACTTTCCAGAAGTAATTCAGCTATTTTTGCCTTTTGTGCTATCTCTCTAAGGTCACTCTTTTCGGAAAAGAGAGCCAGTTTAAAATCAACAAAATCAGTGGCAGATTGTAAAACTTTTGAGAATGCCTCTTTACCTTGACTACGGATGAGGTTGTCCGGGTCAGTTTCTTTTGGCAATCTGGATACTTTCACTTCCAAGTTTGCCTCTAAGAGAAGGTCAATGGCCTTCAAGGCGGCATTGAGTCCGGCAGAATCTCCATCATAGACAATAAATACTTTTGAGGTGTAGCGTGAGAGAACTTTAACTTGTTCTTCGGTCAGAGCTGTGCCCAGTGAAGCCACAATATTTTTAAATCCAGCCTGATAAGGTATCAGAAGGTCAAAATTTCCTTCCACTAAAATAGCATCTTCTTTTTGGCGAATTTCATTTTTAGCCTGAAACAATCCGTAAAGTGTTCTTCCCTTTTGATAGATAGCGGTTTCTGGCGAATTAACATATTTCGCTTCTTCCTTAGTCTCTAAGCTTCTTCCGCCAAAACCAACGACTCGCCCAGTAGTGGAAAAGATAGGAAACATCAGGCGATTACGGAAGCGGTCATAGAAACCACTTTTATCTTCTCTCTCAATAATCAAGCCGGCGTCCTTCAGAATCTTGCTAGAGAGTGATTTTCTCCCGCCCGCCTTTAATAACTCGTCCCAGGCATCAGGGGCATAGCCTAATCTAAATTCTTCCTGAGTCTCTTCGTTGATGCCTCTCTTTATCAGATATTCTCTCCCTCCTTTTCCTTTTTCACTTAATAATATTTCTCGATAGAATTTGGCGGCGAACTCATTGGCTTGATACAGAAGGTCGTTGCCTTCTTTCTTTTCCTCTCTGGTGGGAAGATTTATTCCGGCTCTTTTGGCCAAGGTCTTGATTGCCTCAAAAAAACTGACTTTTTCGTATTCCATCAAGAAGCCATAGACATTGCCGCCTTTACCGCAGCCAAAACAGTGATAAATTTGTCTTTCGGGAGTAACGATGAAGGATGGAGTCTTTTCTTGATGAAAGGGGCAGAGGGTCTTATAATATTTGCCAACTTTCTTTAAGGAGAGATGTTCTGAAATTACTTCCACAATGTCATTGGCCAGACGAATTTCTTCTATAAGATTATCAGGAATGCGATTGGACATATACCTCAAACTATTTTTTCAATTTCTTATTTTTCCCCAAAAATTCCATCTGCAATTGGGTATGTTTCTTGCCGTAAGAATGATTTTCTGTAGAAAAAGCATATTCTTGTTCCACTGTATTTTTATCGTTTTCTGATGTCCACAGTTTGACACCGTGTTTTTCAAGAAACCCTTTAACTGTCTTTCGGTTATATGCAGGGATACCGAGTTGGTGAAGGTCTTTGTTTTGTTCGCTGTCTGTAGTGAAAATTGGTATATTACCTGCCTTTACGATTCTTTTGCACATAGTATAGGTTTTTGAACCTTTTACTCCATAAGGGACAAAAACTATATCACCGAGATTACACGCAATCCAATTGCGTTCCATGATGCTTTTACGAATTTGTCTTGTTTGGTTTGGCTCAGCAACTGAAAGCATCAGCAACTCGTGGTCTTGTGCCCTCCGGAAATATTCTTCTCTTTCAGGAAATTTATCAAATGGCGGATAAAATCTGTCTAATAAGAATGATCCATAACTTTCAACCGCCAAACCTTTCGCCGTGAAAAGTGTAACTGTATTATGGCATTTCTTCCATAATCCCAGTCGGAAGATTTCGTGTTCCATAACGGAGTAATGCGGTCCAATATAGTTCATTGCATAATCTCTTATAGTAAACAAAACCTGATTTGCCGCCATATATGCTATACCGCCAATTGAATCAGCAGAAATTACGGCCATAGTGAATATATCTAAAAATTTTAGTGGTCCCCAGTAATAAAGTTTAGATGGACATTCAGAGCCGAGTCGTTCTTTAAGTTTTTTGGGATATTGGGGGTCATCACAAGTCAATACTTTATATTCCATAATTTTTCTACCTCTGAATTTATTTCTTTTTCAATATCAGAAATATCAATGTCTCTTTTCACATGATTATGCGCTTCTTCAGAAAGTTCTGCGAGTTTTTTATGGATTTTATTGTTCGGGTCAAATTGCGGAATGGCAAGTGGCTTTATTGATGATGGCGTTCCGAATCCGCCACCTCGGAGTGAAAAACTTTTTATAAAATTATTTACAAGTTCTGAATTTAAAACTGCACAAAGATAATGAGCCTCTTCTTTATTATCTACCGGTATAAAAGAAGTAAGATGTGTAGAAATTATTGGTTTTATTCCAAAATCTGTTCTAATCTTTGATAAGACAACAGCAGAAATTCTATCCGTTAATCCCATCCATGTTACACGATATTTTTCAAAAGTATATTCCCCTACTCCGAATATAGCATAAGGTTCTGTTTTATTTGCTAATTCCCTGACAGATTTGGACCTACGAGAAAGTAATACCTTTTCAAATTGTTTGAGATAAGCAAAAGTCATAGGTGTATTTTCAAGCATCCAATCTTCAGGATAGGGCTTCCGAGTTTTTGGGTTTTGCGGAACTAACATATAAAAATGAGATTTTATACCGAACCTCGTAATATTTCTACCACTAACAGCAGGAAATATTAAATCTGATTCTATCACAGTAGTTACGGGTTGGACTTTAATATCTCCACGCTCAGTCATATTTTTAACAACAATTTTTCCATCAGGTCTAACTTCCTTGAGTTCCATCCAGAAAACACCATAGGGCACACCATATACTCCTGCATGTGCCTTGTAAGGATTTTTCCCTTTTATCTTATCAAATAATCTATGGTTAGAAACAGAACCTGTCTGCCAAGAAGAAGTTAACTTTTTGGACACAATAGGGATTGCTTCCAAATTTTTTAATTCGGAATTTTCTATAACTTTTTCCAATGACCAATCAGGGGTTATTTTTCCTATACCGTGTTTTTTTCTCCATTCAATAATATGGACAGGATAGGTTGTTTTTTCTCCTTTTCTTAAAAAGAAAATAGATGTTTTATTTCTATTCCTTGCAGTGGTAAATGGCTCAACATCTACCAAATGCTCCATACTTAGAACTTTAAGATTTACATTATTATTCTTTATGGTAAAACTTCTGAAACCTTCACCTCGCCCTTTTGATTTAAATACATCTATTGTAATTACAAATCCCAAAATTCCTTTATCTTTTAAATAGTTATCAGCACAGGCATAAGTGAACAGCATTGAAAAATCCTTTTTACCACCACCAAGACGACCTTCGTATCCTTTAAGTGAAAAAAGTCCGTATTTATGCCAGAGTTTAAGTGTTGCTTTTCTGTAATCATCTGAAAGAAAATCCCATCTTATCCACGGTGGATTGCCAATTACAAAATCAAATTTACCCAGAAAAGCAGGTGCAAAAGCATTCTTTAAGTATTTTGCCCAAATACCATTTTCATTGTTATCAGCCAATTGCTTTATTTGTTTATAAATATTGGTTAAGAGTTCTATATCTTTAGCGGGGAGTTTAAAGTCATTCCTGATTTGTTCTTCAAATTTTTCAGGTTTTAGTTTTCCTTTTAGGGCAATATCTACTTTTGCCGTAAACCCATCAATATACTCTTTACTTTGTGCTGAAACAGGAAACCAGTAAACACATTTCGTTGTAGTAAAAGGAATTGCATTTTCATACGGTAGTTTGTCTTCCTCTTGATACCTGCTCGGGGCAAGTATAGAATCACACAGATAAACCGGTATAGTTATTGGTCTGACATAAGGGATGAATTTTGAAAAAGCAATCAGATAGTTTGCTCGGGCTGTAAGAACTGCAAGTGGATTTATAGGGGCTTCACCGATTTCGGTGCAAATTCTGAGTTATTTTTGGTCATTTAGAAATATAGAATTGGTCGTAATGGTCTCTTGACGAAGGTTTGATTAATTATGGTAGGCTTCCTCTAAAGAGGAGGTAC
>JBFLXN010000036.1:0-20225 GCA_040755715.1 Candidatus Edwardsiibacteriota bacterium | reverse complement strand
ATCTGAAGTTATTTCAAATTTCCAAATATTTAGGTGATAGTTTGCACCGAAATCGGAAAAGCTAACAAACATATTGATATTTCAGCGTCTTCCTTTAAAATTTGCACCGAAATCGGTGAAGCCCCTTTTTTCTCTTCTCAGAATTTTTTCTCTTCTTCTCTTGAAGTGTAACTTACACCAAAACAATTTACTATCTCTTCTAATGGCAAAACAGTTCATTGATATCATTTCTTAGGCAACCCGCCAACATAAATAATTCTCATTCCAGCATTTCTATCCGCCACATAGGCATAACTGCCGGAGACGGCCACATTCACTCCACTACTGTTATAGATAAGGGCCTCCATTGCATCGTCATAAGTCCCAGTCTTATCTCCGTTCTGGGCGCACCAGACACTATAGGAACCCATCCAAGGTCTCTTGGTGCTTCTTTCCCAATAGTCATACCCACTATCTGGATTTGTATCGTAACGCTTATCAAAGATTCCGTGGCCCGATTCAAACCCCTCTGACCAGATTACCACAGGAGTATCCACAGCAGTGGAGAACCGAACCAGAGGAGCTTCGTCTGGTGGAGGAAGAGATTTGCTTTCTTCAGGGATAATCCTGTAAGAAATCCTTGCTTTTTCTATCTCTTCAAGCTGGAGTTTATTTACGGTTCTGATAATCTTTGCAGGCACCTGGTCAGGCACATCAATTCCATTCTTTCTGAGAACTTTCACATGGTCTTTTGTGGCAACCTTGATTTCCACTTTATAAAAGCTCTTCGCTTTGAATTCTTTATCAGCCCATCGCTTTTTCAACTGTTCTTCTACTTCTTGTTCGGTAGGGGCAGGATGAAATTCAGATTCACCTTTCCTCTTTCTCCAGATTGTTCCATCGTCTCTTAGCTCCATTATCACATCTGGCTCTGGTCCCTGCCATTTTTGTGCGGAGTCCTTCCTTTGACGCAGTTCGTTAGTATCAGGGTCTATTACTATACCCCGTCCAGCTAACAGAGGGTCCCGCACCTTTGGATGCTCCTTTGGTCTAATCTTTTCTACCAGAGTATTCCACTCTTGCACCAATCTCTTATACTCCTCAAAACCCACCTCTTTGCGCCTTGTGGGGCTATCTATAATTTTGCTCATCTCCTTCAGTCGCTCATAGATTCTCAGAGTATCTTCCCTGGTCATAATTTCTTTCTTCTCATACCTGGACATTCTCTCCTGCCAAAAGCCTGGGTCTTTATACTCTTCAGGCTGTTTGCCTTGATAGTGAACAATCCCTTTCTGGCGAAGCCCCTCTAACTGAGCCTCTGTTAGCATTGGAGAAAAGATAAAAGGATAGCGTCCTTTATGCTCCGGTACAACAATTCCGAGTTTTTTAACTATCTCGTCTTCCTGTTGAGCGAATAGCATCACATTGACCCGCCGGAGGTATTTGATTCCTTTGTCCTTAAGCACTTTTATCTTTTCTTCAGGCACCCTTCCACACTCAACAAATGGAGGTTTTGGTTCAGGCTGAACGCCATGTGGTTCGGCTACCTTTCCGTCTATAACTGGAGGTGGAGTTTTAAAGGAAATTCCCAATTCTTTCACTACTCTATTTTGCTCCTCTGTATCAATGTAAATCAGCAGCCAGGGCAGAGATTCCTCATCTTGACCAGCTAAGTGGCCAAATATCCCTAAGACAGACAAGAGCAATATCAGCCCTAAGGGAATACATCTCATTATCTTCATCTTTGCACCTCCTCGCATAATTACTGTAGTTGCTTTTTACCCTTATATTAATCAATCCAACTTTTACACTCCTTCATTGTTTGCTGGTGTGTTTTAAGTCACGATGAAACATTGGCCAGGGTGTGCTGGCAAGGGTTCCAGAGCCCCGAATCGCATAGAGATAACCATCCAGTGAGCCGACATAGATTGTGCTATCACAAGCAACTGCCGGTGAAGAAAACCTCACCCTCCCTGTCTGGCATCGCCACTTCAATGTCCCGTCTGAATTCAGGGCATAGAGAGCATCTGCCCCAACATAGATTGTGCCGTCAGAGGTAATCGCTGGCGAAGAGTCTATTTCACTGCCTATTTCGTATCGCCACTTCAATGTCCCGTCTGAATTCAGGGCATAGAGAGCATCTGCCCCGACATATATTGTGCCGTCTGAATCAATCGCTGGTGAAGATTCTACAGAACTACCTGTGAGATAGCGCCATTTCAATGTCCCATCTGGATTCAGCGCATAGAAACAATGGTCAAGTGACCCAAAATAGATTGTACCATCAGAATCAATCACTGGTGAAGAATGTACATCATTGACCGTCTCGTAGCGCCACTTCAATTTTCCATTTGGCTTCAAGGCATAGAGATAATTATCATCGGACCCAACATAGATTGTGCCATCAGAAGCAATCGCTGAATGATAAGCTCCAAAAATGTCTTTTTTGGCGCGCCACTTCAATGTCCCATCCGGATTCAGGGCGTAGAAAACATCTGCTCCAACATAGATTGTGCCATCAGAACCAATCGCTGGTGAAGAATAGATTATTATGGGGTCCATTTTTTGCGAGTGCCACTTCAATGTCCCATCCGGATTGAAGGCATAAAGGTAACTATCATTATCTAAAAACCCGCTGATATAGATTGTGCCATCAGAACCAATCGCCGGTGAGGAATTCGTAACTCCGCCTATTTTGTAGCGCCATTTCAATGTTCCATCTGGATTCAAAGCATAGAGATAATCCTCCCAAGAACCGACATAGATTGTGCCATCAGAACCAATCGCCGGTGAGGAGTCTATCCAACCACATACTTCGTAACGCCATTTCAATGTTCCTACTACACCGCCAGAAACGGTGCAGTTAGCATTACCAACATCACTCGGAGTGCTATCAGCCACACCGCCTATCTTCACTTTACAACTTGAGGAGGGTATATTAGGAACAGTCCCTGGCAGAATTTCATTCCTATCTTCACCAGCCAGGCTCATAAATACGCTCGGAAGAAAGAAAAGCAATATCGTCCATAAAGGAACACATCTTATTATTCTCACGGCTTTGCCTCCTTTATTTTCAACAAACCTTGCCTTCACTTTTTTTAAAAAACATATCCTGGTTCCCCTTTTCATTGGCCAGTAGGACGCGGATGAGGAGAAGGCCACCATCGAGATTTTCTTTCATAGTATTCCTTGGTATCGTCAAATGGTGCTAATAGCCGGCTCAACTCCTCACTTGTTCCCATGAAAATTAGTTTCCCTGAGTCATCAAAGGTGCAACAGAGGTGGAACGGTGGCACTGGGAGGTGGTATGGCTCTATAGTGCCTGTTCTTTCATTATAATAAGAAGATTTAAGTCCCCCAAACTCGACTCTCACCTCTAGGCATCCCACTAAAACCGGCTTTACCTTAAACAGAGTTCTATAAGTATCTCCCTTTCTAATTGGTCCCTTCCACTTGCGAATTGTATATGGCGTAGGAAGCTCTTTTGTATCTCTCTCCCAGCCAGGATAAATTTTGATCCTTACTTGGGCCGAATCAAGGTTCATCTCTGCCTTCACTCTCACTCGCACTTTGCACCATTTGTCCAAAGTAGGGGGTTCTTCAAAAAAGATTTCACCCTTTATGCAGGTATCTCGCATCGCTGGAGGGCTGTATATTTTTTCATCCTGCACGAGCCCTGATGGAGTCTGAACTTGCTCCGTGGCTGTTGCTCCTGCAATCGCAGGCGCCTCTTTGCCGCCCTGCACCATCTGCTTTTTGGCACAGGCGATTGCTACCGCTACTGCGAAAAGCAGTAATAATGAGAGATATTTAGTTTTGTTAAACATCTTGCCTCCTTTTTTTAGTGCACCAGTAACATTTAGGGTTTTTGTCAGCATTAGAACCTCATTCTCCCACTGATTTCCCAATCATAGAGGCTGGTGAGATTTCCTTGAGTATAAGCCTCAAAAGAAAACTTTTTGCGGAATGTGTACCCGAAACCAAACGAATATGAGAGTCTTGTTTCTTCTTTGTAAGATGAACTCTCAATTGAACTGGTACCATTGAGTTGTGTTTTTTCATTGATAAGTTGAGGGCAAACGCCTCCTCGTAATAATAAGGTGGAAAAAATCTTGCACTCAACTGCAATAGGAAGAGTTAACGAGATATCCCTTGAAACAGTCTTACCAGTTACTTCGTAAGAAAGAGAAGCTGAATCTCTTACATCTGCTTTGGTGACCGTTCTCTTCTCTATTCTTTTGATTGATTCTCTCTGATATTTAGCTTTGATCGCTCCCATAAGAACTAAATTTTCAGAAAGTTCTATTTCACTACCCAATGCAGTTATAAAACCAAATTGGTTTTCGCTTCCTGAATGAATAGTGGAGTTCACTGAACGGGTATAAGAGGAGTCTCTAATGGTATAAGTAGTGTCTGGTCTACGGTAGTATTCATAATGTTTGGATTCAGAAAATGTTCCGTTCTCACTCCTACCTGAAATCGGCGACCTTCCAAAATTGACCCTCCCTGTCAGATACCAACGATGAGTAGCATTTTGCTCCTTATTTAGTCTTGCCTCAAGGTTAATCTTCTTGAATTTCAAAGGCAAATCTGTTTGACTCCAATCTTGGGTTCGCCAAATTGATGACCTATAATAGTAGTAAATCGTATCCTCCGATTCATCAATCCACCAATTAAAATATGGATGATTGGCGTCTGATTTTGTCTTTTCCTTAGAACTAACTACCTCCAGTGAGAGGTCCAGAGAATTATTATTCCCAAGATTCACCAGAGAAGTTATTCTCAAAGGGTAGTCGTCTGTGCCGGTGTCCCTATTGTTTCTATAGTGGGACTCGTAAGTGGAAACAGTATCTTGAGTGATAGGGTTTATCTGATATTGATTCCATTCTTCTTCCCACCTGTGTCGGTAGATAGTTGGTGAGAAACCAGTAACAATCCCCAAAGAAATACTTGAATTTAGCCTCAGAAAAGTAAGCAACTTAAAGAGATGTTTACCGGAGAAGTCTTCACGAGCAGAGCGGTTTCTTTGTAAGGAAATATAATCATAGAAAGCGATACTTCTGCTTTCCTGCCAGGGTTTGTCATAGGAAGTCCTGGCTCTGGTTACTTCCAAGATGCCTCCCCCTCCAAGACGCAAGGCAGTAATGTGCGGAGCGAGAAAACCAAAAAAGATTGTGGGACTATAAAGTAGCTTTTCTTTTCCCCCTGTCCAGACCTGTGTCTCAGCGCGTCTAAAGCGTGTGAGAAGATTAACCCGTTCTAAATTTACCATTCGGGCTGGATTACGCAGGAGGTCAGTTTCTTCGTCAGGAATTATTCCGGCAAATTTATCACCCAAGGACTTCATTCTTAAAGAAATTTCCTGGGAGACACTTATATCAGCCGATAATACAGCTAATCCCAAGAGCAACAAGGAAAAACATTTATGTGAAGACATTTTTTACCCCCTCTCTTTTCATCTTACCTCTCCCATCAAAGGGAGAGAAAATTTTATTTTGTCTTCTTTTTTAGTCCACTAGTGCTGTGTCACATAAATCGGATAACTTTCTTCGGGAGTGACGCAGCATTAGAAATGTGTATTTGTTTCTATCAGTTTCCATCAATTTCTATACAAGGGAAATAGGCTCATGCTCTGAGTCGGACTACAGGATTAGCAACAGAGAAAGTAATTCCTGATCAAGATTGGACTATTCCTGAATTAACCTTATCTGGGCTGGGTCTTCGATGATTATCTCAAGGCCATATTTTGGATGATCCTTTATTCGACCAGTAAGTTCCACCGCTTTTTGCTGATAATTGCGAATATTGGTCTTCTGCTTTTCAAATTTCTTCACCGCTGAATCAAAGATAACTCCTGTAAAGGAGGAGCGGCTCTGCCCAAAATTGAGGAAATAGGTATTGTTTCTTTTTGAATAGCCGACATTGTGCACTTTCCCTCTGACTTTGGCAATTTCACCAGCATGCTTGCGCAATCCTTTGAGATCAGAGGCATCAATAACAATCTCAGGAAGGCTCGGTTTCTTTGCCTGCTTAATTGGGACTGCACGACTCCATATTCTCTCAAACTCCCCAGAATATTTTGAGACAAGCTTTGGTCTGTTCTCGAAAATAATAAGATTCTCATCATTTCGCTCATCTGCTGAGGCTGTCCAGTTAAAAGAACCAGTAATCAGGGTCTTATTATCAATCAGGGCAAATTTATGGTGCATCAAGCCCTCTGTATTTATACTGTCAATGAAATGGCTCATATCAAGATACACCTTGATTCCCTGCTGATGTAGAAAATCACCTTTTGAGAACTGGTTCCTGGCAAACTCACCATCGAGCAGAACCCTTACAAAGACCCCTCGATTATGAGCCCTGATCAATGCAAAGGCAAGTTTTTCACTGGTAAAGGCATACATGGCTACATCAATCCTCTTCCTTGCAAGATCAATCCTTTCTACAATGGCGTTCCCAGCATTTCCTGTCTCACTAAAGTGGACCTCGACGTCCCTTTCTGGAGACAAGACAAAGAAAGTAATGGCAATGGCTGCGACAACTGCAAAGGGAATTAGGAGGAGAAGGCGTCTGCGTCTCATCGTTTATATTTTAGCTTGATTCTCTTTTCTGTCAAGGAAGAGCTCTGCAAAAGTCCTTTGACTACAGAGATCACAGAAAACAAGTTATCAAAAATTCTGTGGGTTTTCAGAGGCCTCAAGGGAAAAAACTTGACAATCCTTTTATACTCTGTAACTTGCCCTGTGCTTGTCTTTCTACTATTTTTTAGCTTTTCTGTTGGAGAGAAGCTTGTCTACGATGTGAATTATGGCCCTTTTAATGTTGGCAGCCTTGTCCTCGAGGTTGAAGATACCCTCAGTCTGAATGGAGAGCCTTGTTATCATTTTATTTCAAGACTTAAGTCAAATCCTGAAATATCCGTTTTCTCGTATTTCTATGAATTTCCACAAACTTCTATTTGTTTCTTTAGCCAATCTATCCAATTTTCCAAGCCCTCCTGGGTCTTGCAGGAAATCTCAAAAATAGTCATTTGTGGATTTAGGTCAGCAATCGCTTTTCTTACTTTTTCTTTAGCAAACTCCAGTTGTGGCAAAAGGTCAATCTTGTTAATCAGCAACACCTTTGATTCGCGAAACATCAGTGGATACTTATGAGGCTTATCATCACCTTCTGGTGTGGAAAGAATCACCACTTTGACATTCTCTCCCACTTTGAATTCTGCCGGGCATACCAAGTTCCCCACATTTTCTATCAAAAGCAAATCAATTCCTTTCAGGTCTATCTCTGACAAGGCATTGCGAATCATATTTGCATCCAAATGACATTCGCTACCGGTGTTGATTTGAACAATCGGAATATTGAACTTTGCCAATCGCTGAGCATCAAAATCGCCGACAATATCCCCTTCAATTACGGCGATTCGGTAGTCCTCTTCTATGAGTCTTTCCAGAGTTCTTTCCACTAGAGAGGTCTTTCCTGCTCCAGGTGAGGACATCAGATTCACGACAAAAACCTTCTCTTTATCAAAAAGTTGACGATTCTCCTGGGCTAAAAGTTTATTTACTTCAAGGATATTTTTTAAGACCTTCACTTCCATCAAGGCTTTTGTCCTCCTCATCTCTCTCTTATTCCTTCTCCTAACGCTTTAGGATAAGAATAGGGTGAAGTCTTTCGCATTCGCGCGCGAGACTAGAGCGAATTCTGTTAGGTTGCCAATGACAAGGCTCTTTCTATAGCTTGCGGAAGTTCAATTGGAACGAAATAGTCCGCCGGATACAAGTAATCTTCACCTGACTCATCAATAATTCGAATGTATTGATGTCGTGCAGACCGACCGTTAGGTATCACCTGATAGATTTTCCACAACTCCAATGATGCTGAATAGCCTTCATTCTTGACACAAACAGCAAATTGCGGTTTTAGGTTGTGCCGTTTCATAATTATTCACCTAAAATATGTTTAATTTTAACTTCCTTTTTACCAATCCCATGTGCTTCGTACCAAAATGTACCTCATCCTTGCATATTGTCCCATCAAGGAGACGAACCGTAGTGATTCCCTTTAGCTTTCTCCCTCGGCCAATGCCATAGACCCTTTGCAAACGTGCAACTTCACGGATTGAATTACCTACTGCAATTGTCTCAATGTTGATAATCTCTTCAAGTATTTCAAAATCCATTGGGTCTCGTAAGTTTACTAAAGGTGAGGGAGCAATTCCTCTTTCTCCACTTCTAAACTTTCAATGAATAATTCGCGGCCGGAGATAATTTCCAGTTCAGTTGAACTGCAAAATGAGCAAACAAACCGATAGTTTTTTACTTGAAATTTTTGGGCGCATTTTTTACAACTCGCCAATAGTGGTAGTGAGTCAATTCTTAATTCTGCCGCTTCTGCCATTGTTCCTTTGCTCAAAATTCCAAAATAAAATCGCACAGAATCCGGAACATAAGTCGTCATCTCCCCTATTTTCAGATGAATAGTTAAGATTCGTTTTGCCCCAGCTTTTTCCGCCTCGGAAAGCGCTATTTTCAAAATAGAATCAGTAATTGCTAGTTCATGCATTATTCTCTCAACTTTTCTCCCTTTTGGTACTTTTCTAACAAAGTTCTGGCGTTATTATCATTGGGGAATCTTTTAAGCCAAGATTCCAGCACACCAATAGCTTTGGCAGAATCATTTTGTTCGGCATAAATCCAGAAGAGGGCTCCATAGCCCTCACCGAAATTCGGGTTGATTTCAATGCTATGCTGGAGGACACTAATCGCTTCTTTTATCCTTCCGGCCTCTGCATAGACAGTTCCCAATTGAGCGAAGAGGCGAGGGTCCTGTGGATATAATTCAGCTAATTTTTTAAAGTTGCCAATCGCTTTAGTAAAGGTACTTTCCGCTAAAGCAAATTTCATCTCCGCTTGTTTTGTTTGTCCTTTGATTTTTAGAGATTCTCCTTCAATTTTTAAGGCTCTGCCTTTTTCGGCGTAAGTCATTCCGAGCCAATGAAAATTAGCTGGTTCATCTGGAGCAAGTTGTGCCGCCCTTTCAAATTCTTGCACTGCTTCGGCAATTCTACCTGACCTTCGCAAAGCCAGACCAATTTGCCAGTGGGCCACCGCATAGTTGCCCAAAAGTTTAGCAGTATTATCATCCTTATAAACCGCTGGGTCAAAAATACCTCGGTAACGATAGACCTCATATAAATTGTATCGTGAGCGCTCTACATCCACTGCTTTATTCAGTTGTTCGGGAACAACCTTATAGACAAGACCCTCAAATCGCAGATGTGGTTGAACTCCCATCAGATTATCTTCAGAAACAGTCACGGCAAAATACACAGGATATTTTTCCTGATAGTTACTATCAAAAATCTGCCTTACCCAAGTCGTGTCAGCCGCCAATAAAAGTCTTGGGTCCAATTGTCCTGCTTCATTCTTTCCTTTACCAACATTAGCGGCTATGATATCCCTCACCCCTATTTCATTGACCATCATAATCTTTCCATTAGAGCGGCGAACAGGACCAATTTCTCTAATCTGTTGAAGGCTCAAGTTTAGAGGAACACCTGTCACTTTGAGTTCTTCTAAATACCAAGGAGTATTCAGCAATGAAAGATTAGCGATTTTCACATCTTTCCTGACATTTTTTACTTGCTGAGCAAACCAAAGCGGGAAAGTATCATTGTCACCATTGGTAAAGAGAATCGCATTCGGTTCACAGGATTCCAAAATATTGTAAGCGTAGTCTTCAGGAATCCAATTTCCACTCCTATCTCTAAGGTGATAATAAGAAAAAAGCGGAATGAAGGAAAAAGCAAAAAGAACAAGAATTGTTACTAAACACAATACCTTTCTTAAAATACCAATCCTCTCCGGGAGTCTTTCTGATAACCAACGCCAAACTTGCAACATTCCCATACCAATCCAGAACGAAAAGACGGCAAAGGAGGGCATAAATGCATAATCACGGTCTCTTACCTGCGGGTCGTTCATATTCAAATAAAAAGCCAATCCCACATTGGCGAAGAGAAAGAGTGTCACTAAAAGTCCAAAAGTTTTTTTATCATTTCGGAAATGCTGAATAATTCCCCATATTCCCAATAGTGGAAAGACAATGAAAGAAAAGAATCTGAGAGGAGTAAAACCTTCAATTATGGGGGTGAAATTGAGATGTTGAGTAATCTCTCGCCAGCCAGCGTCGCTTATGCCGGGTGGTGCCCATTGCCAAAAGAAATAGCGAGCGTACATAAATCCAAATTGATAGCCCAGGTCAGCCCTTCGGGTTGGTGGAAATTTAAAGGATTCAAAGGGTTCATATTGCTTGCGCTCCAGGCATTCCAAAAATGATGCTGTTGATGAGGGATTGGTTTCATTAATGGCTGGTCTCTGATGGGCCCGCACCACCAAAAAGAAATGAATGGTCAGTCCCAACAATAAGAGACAACTTGCCACTACTCTCCAATCTAAAAGAATTGACCTCTGTTTGTTGACTAGTGGTGTCGCCTGATTAGACAACAAGAAAAACAAGATTATCTCTAAAAGGACCACGGGAGTGAGTTCAGGACGACCGGTAGCAAAAAGAAACAAACTAAAGATAAGAAGGAAGAATATAGTGGGTAAATGGTCTTTGCCCAATAACAAAAGAACAAAGACGAGGAAAGCAGTAACTACACCTAAAGGAATTAATGAAAGGCCGCCTCCTTCAGCTAAAACGAAGAGGAAAAAGAACCCGACAATATAAACAAAATTTCTCGGGCGCCAATCAGTCAACAACAGAAAAATAAAGATTGCCGGTGCCACCAAAAGACCAAGAAGATGCATACCTGTAGTCAAAGCAAACCAGAAACAAATGAGGACCAAAATACGACTGCCCAAATTTTCTTTCCGATGTTCCTTCCAAAGAAGAGCCAGTAAAAGTACAAAGACAATATTGGGAATAGCCGTTGGGAAGACATCGGGTTCTACTCCCTTGAACCACTGGGTGCAACAAAAAGCATAGAGTAAACTCGCACTGACTCCGCTCAAATGAAGCGCTAGACTCTCAAGGAAAGTTTTTGGCTTACCGAGCCAGCCACTTGTGATTTTTACAAAAATTAGATAGAGTCCAGCCATCGCCAGGGCATTGGTAGTTATGGTCAACAAAGTTACTCGCACGACTATGGCTTTGGCTAAAGGCAAGAGGCTAATCACTCTGCCCAAGCAAGTATAGAGTGGATATCCTGGTGGATGGGGAATCCCTAAGATGTATGAGACAGTAACCATTTCCCCACAATCCCAGAACGGGGTAGTTGGTGCCATCGTCCGGGTATAAACAATGAAAACCGCCAAAAAGACCAATAGAGCTATTAACCAGCGAATTTTTGTTTCAGCCTGCATTTTTTCCTCCTATGTTAACAGTAAGCAAGCTATGTTTTGCTTTTTGCCTTCTGCTTTCTGGTTCATCGTCGGCGCATTGTCGCTGATAATTTTTGTTGGATTTCTGCAGGCTCTAATGCTTTACTGATTTTACCCTCCATAGCCAGCGAGATAGTTTTATTTTCTTCAGAGACAATCACGCATAGAGCATCGGTTTCTTCTACCAGACCTAAGGCCGCCCGATGGCGCATACCCAGGGTTCTCTCTACTAAAGGGTCTTGACTCAGAGGTAAGATGCAACCAGCGGCCACAATTGTTTCTCCTCTAATAATGACGGCACCATCATGAAGTGGACTGTGTGGTGTAAAGAGCGTAATTAATAAATCTTCGGTTGCTTGAGCGCCTATTTCAGTTCCAGTATCAATGAAATTCTTCAATCCGTTATTTCGTTCAAAGACCATCAGTGCGCCAATTCCTCCAGTTCGTAAGCGAGTAGCGGCTTTAACTACTTCTCCCACAGCTTTATTTTCTGTTCTAAAAAAAAGTCCCAAGAAGCGGTGTCGCCCCAATTGTGAGAGTGCAGTTCTAATCTCTGGTTGAAAGAGAATCACAAAGGCAACTATCCAAACTGCCTTTAAAGAGCCAAAAATCCAATTCACTCCTTCTAATTGCCACCAGGAGGCCAGAAAAGCAATAATCAATAAAATCAAAAGCCCAAAGAGCATTTGCACTGCTCTGGTCCCCTTCATCAAGAGCAAGAGCCGATAAATGACATAGGCAACGATGAGAATATCAAGAATATCCAAAGGACGAAATTGAAGAAGATGCATGATTACTATTCTGTCAATTAGATAAGAATTTAATCCAAAAATCAAATATCAAAAATCAAAAATTAAAATTGAAAAATATCTTCTAGAACTTAAATTTGGGTATCTCATTTTGATATTTTCCACGCTTTTAGCGGGATCCCGCCAAAGGCGGGAGATTTTTGATATTTAATTTTGCAATGGCCTCGGCTACCTCTGCTACTCGCTTCATTTCTTTTACATCATGCACTCTTATAATATTAGCACCATTCATCATGGCAATAGCGCAGGCAGATGCTGTTCCTTCTAACCTCTCTTCCATCGGGAGGTCTGATATCTTTCCGATAAAAGATTTTCCTGATGGCCCTACCAGAATTGGTCGTCTTAAACCTTTAAACTCTGACAATCGTTTTAAAATCATAAGATTATCTTGCACAGTCTTGCCAAATCCAATACCAAGGTCTATTACAATTTGATTTTCTGAAATTCCTGCCTCTTTTGCTTTCTCTATTGCGTCTCTAAGATCATTATAGATTTCCCCTATCAAGTCATCGTATTGTGGATTTTCTTGCATATCCTTAGGCTTTCCTTTAATATGCATTAAGGCAACACCGGCTTTATATTTGGCCACTATTTCAGGCATTTTAGAATCAAAATGAAATCCAGAAATATCGTTAATGATTTCTACCCCAGCTTCTAAGGCTTTTTCTGCTATTTGGGATTTATAGGTATCAATAGAAATAAAAATTTTTGTCTCTTTTTTTAATCTTTCAATTACTGGTATGACTCGCTGCAATTCTTCATCCAAAGAAATAGGCTCCGACCCTGACCTCGTTGAAAATCCGCCGTCCTTTAGGCGGAAAGACTCTCCCCCAATATCAATGATATCTGCTCCCTCCTCTATCATTTTGTGAGCTTGAGCCACTGCTTTTTCTGGTTCAAGGAAACACCTGCCATCAGAAAACGAATCTGGTGTTACATTGAGAATGCCCATAATATAGACACGAGAAGACAAATCAAACTGGTCATTTCGGCATTGCCAGACAAGATTTGGCGGCTGACAAATTTCTGCACATAGTCTTTGGAGTTCCAAAGATAACTTATCCAAGCCAAAAGGTTGTGTTTTTATTTTTCCACTCAGTGTCTCAATCTGTTTTAAATTCCCTAAAAGTATAACATCGCTTTCTCTTACACTTCCGTCAATCACTCCTCTGGCTACGGCGGCGTCTCCACCCACTGAAAGCATCTCTTGTTTCAAGATATTGGCGGCACCACACTTCACCTTTTCCAGTTTCACGCATAGTCTCATGGCCTTTGGCGCCAGAATCTCAATACTCTCTTTGTCAACACCAATTCGGGAAATTTCCTCTCTGGCAATTTCAAGGTCAGATAGATTTAGTATTCTCATTTGTTCATAATAAAGAGATATTTAAAGCCTCTCAGATAGAAATTAAATTCCCTTGCCCTTTTATGCCATATACCAGTTTTGAAAAATGTCATCGTCTAATCTTTTGAATAGTATTCAATTCTACCCCTAATCCAGTCCCAGTTGGGGTCCCAGTGATTGAAAAAGGATTTAAAATTGTGTCCTTTAGCCATTCATAATAATCATCTTCAGTATATCTACAGAAAGTCTCTACGAGTGCATCCATAGAAATATCTGCTGGTATTTCTATCTTCTCAGGTTTATCCTCTAGAAATTCTTTGACAACTTCCCTGTCAAGCATTTCAACCCTCCCATTTTTCAATTATTTTCCATTCGGTCTTTGTATATGGCTATTGATTCCGTGTTTATCATAGCACTCAAAAACACATTTACAAAAATTGATTATTCTTTCGTCATTATTAACAGCGGCTTGCTCATACATTTTTATAAAATATCTTTTGCCTGCTTCTGTTTGTGAATAATTCTTCTTCATAAGGTTATGTTCCTGGCATAAGGTTTGACCATTCTCTATTGTGTTACTACCTCCTTTATCCTTTGGTTTTATATGGTCTGCACAGATTTCTACGCCCTCCTTCGGTCCTCGACCACAAACTATGCATTGGTAATTGTCTCGTTTAAATATTGCTTCTTTCTGTTCAGGAGAAAATTCCCACAAATCTACTTCTTTAAGAAAATCAGGGTCATATCTATATACTCCTTTTTTGACCTTTATTAATTTGCCTTCCTGATGAAATTTACGAATTTGTCTCCAAGTATCGCGAGGCTTTCTGCCATATAGTTTGAGATACTGTTTTTCTACCCAATCTACAACAGGGCCGTGTGGCAAATCCACCTTTGGATGTTTCTTAAAGTACTCCAGAACCAAATCCCCAACGCTTCTAGCCATTATTTTCACTTCCCATTGCTTCAAGTTTAAGTTGATTAATTTGAGCTTCATTCATGAGCCTCTCCTTTGCTAACTTACAGTAATTATTATCAATCTCAATTCCTATTCCTTTTCTATCAGTCAAAACACACGCAATCAGCGTTGAGCCACTTCCAAGAAAAGGGTCAAGAACAGTATCATCAACAAAACTAAACAGTTTTATACATCGTTTCGGTAATTCCACGGGAAACGGTGCAGGGTGCCCAACTCTCTTTTTACTTTCACCCATAAAATTCCAAACACCGTTTGTCCATTCTATAAACTCTTTTTTACTAATATCTGATTTTCCACTACCACTTGTCTTTTTCCAGCGTTTCTTATAAAGAACAACTATTACTTCAACAGGTGCTATCACATAGGGAGCTGAGGCAGAAAGCCATGAACCCCAGGCAGTTCTTCGTGAGATATTCTGCTCATTCCAGATAATTGTAGAATGATATTTAAAACCGACTTGCTTTGCTATGGTTGTAATATCTGCGCACACGCTTTGCTGGCCACCTTTATTCTTATCTAAGGGGATGTTCAGACAAAATCTCCCATCGTCTTTTATCAGTTTATAGCATTTAGTAAGCCACATTTTTGTAAATGACAAATAATCCTCATATAACATAGTATCGTTGTGAGAATTATATTTAATGTCCACATTATAGGGAGGAGAGGTCACAATTAAATCTATAGAACTTTCTTCAATACACCCTGTCTTTAAAATATCAGTATGGTAAATCCATATAGAATCTCTCTGGAAAAATAGTTCATCGGCTTGACAAGAAATAGTCTGTTTATTATTATCAACAGCATAAATTGCCTCAGGCTCTTTTATTAAGGAAATTGTCTTCTTGTATCTGCCTGGAGTCTGTGGAGTTTTAAGATTCCGGCTTTTTCTTCTCATTCCTACTTTCCTCTAATCAAAGACAACGCCTCTAATCTGGTGGCTTCTTTGCGCATACCACCTCTAATGGCTGAAGTGACAGTCAATGAGCCTGGCTTTTTTACCCCTCTCATGGTCAAACAGAGATGTTCTGCTTCAACCACTACCAAAATCCCTAAAGGATGCAAAATCTCCATCAGGGCATCGGCAATGTCAGTGGTCAAACGTTCCTGAAGTTGAGGTCGCCGGGCTAAAACTTCTACTACCCGCACTAAATTGGAAAAACCAGTGATTTTGTTTTCCCGGGGGATATAGACAATATGGGCTTTTCCAAAGAATGGCAATAAGTGATGTTCACAAATAGAGTAAAAAACGATATCCCGGACAATAATCATCTCATCTTCATTCTTGGTGGTATAGAGGCGGATTTCCTTTTTGGGGTCAGCTTTAAGCCCAGCGAAGATTTCCTCATACATTTCCGCAATTCTACGCGGTGTCTCTCTTAACCCTTCTCGCTGTGGATTTTCGCCGATGGCTTCAAGTAGCGATTTTATCGCTCTTTCTATCTTGCGGCGGTCTATTTTCTTCATCGGTCTTTTCCTCAGAAGACAGTGTCTCACCTTTTATAATTTTATCAATTTCTTCACCGTCCAAAATTTCCCGTTCCAAAAGTGTTTTAGCCAATGCATGTAACTTATCTATATTTTCTTGCAGAATAGAAAATGCGCGTTGATGGGCATTTTCTACCAATTGTCTTATTTCTTTGTCAATTGCCTGAGCGGTCTCTTCGCTGTAATCGCGATGTCGGGCAAACTCCCGACCTAAGAAGATTTCCTCTTCTTTCTGTCCAAAGGTCAAAGGCCCCAAACTTTCACTCATTCCCCATTCACAGACCATCTTTCTGGCTAATTCGGTAGCTCTTTCAATATCATTACCAGCGCCGGTGGTCATTTCATGCAGGACCAGCTCCTCGGCAGCTCGCCCACCTAAAATAAAAGCCAGCTGATTGAGGCAATAGGTTTTGGAATAATTATGTCTTTCATCAATGGGTAACTGTAGGGTTATCCCTAAAGCTCGGCCTCGGGGGATAATAGTTACTTTATGAATAGGGTCCATTCCGGAAGTCATCTTAGAAACCAAGGTGTGTCCTGATTCATGATAAGCAGAGATTTTTTTCTCTTCTTCGCTGATGAACATACTCTTCCGTTCAGCACCCATCATTACTCGGTCTTTAGCCTCCTCAAAATCCTGCATAATTACTTTGTTCCGATTATGTCTGGCGGCCAACAGGGCGGCTTCATTGACCATATTAGCAATATCGGCTCCAGAAAAACCGGGTGTGCCTCTGGCTAAAACCTTGAGGTCAACATCTTCGGCTAAGGGAATTTTCTTGGTATGAACCTTAAAAATCCCTTCTCGTCCTATGACATCTGGACGGTCAACCACAATAATTCTATCAAATCTGCCGGGTCGCAGTAGAGCTGGGTCTAAGACATCCGGACGATTTGTGGCAGCAATAATAATCACACCTTCATTGCCAGAGAATCCATCCATTTCCACTAAAAGCTGATTCAGTGTCTGTTCTCTTTCGTCGTGCCCCCCCCCGAGACCGGCCCCTCTGTGTCTGCCGACCGCATCAATTTCATCAATAAAGATAATGCAAGGAGCGTTCTTCTTTCCCTGTTCAAAAAGGTCTCTTACCCGGGAAGCCCCAACACCGACAAACATTTCCACAAAATCAGAACCAGAAATAGAATAGAAAGGAACCCCGGCTTCGCCAGCCACTGCCTTTGCCATCAATGTCTTCCCGGTGCCTGGCGGACCCAACAAAAGTGCCCCCTTTGGGATTTTCCCTCCGAGTCTCTGAAATTTTTTTGGCTCCTTCAAAAACTCTATGATCTCTTTCAAATCCTGTTTAGCTTCCTCAGCCCCAGCCACATCTCGGAAATTCACCTTGATTTTGTCTTCGGTCAAAAGTCTGGCCCGGCTTTTGCCAAACGAAAATATCCCCTTGGGGCCTGCCTGCGTCTGACGAATAACAAACAGCCAGAAAACCACCAACAGAATAGCTGGCAGCCACCAAGTAGCTAATACGGTAAACCATCCCTTTCCTTCTGGCTCGGCTTTTATTTCTACTCCCTTGCTCTGCAATTCACTGATTAGACCGGGTTCTTCAAAAGGAACATAGGTTTTAAAACGATTAAAAGTGAAACTTACACCTCTTTTAGATAAGACAATTGGGGTCTTCAATACTCCCTGCACTTCTTTTTCTTTAAATATAATGGTAGAAATATTACCCCTTAATAGTTCCTGACGAAATTGAGTATAGGAGATTTCCATTTCTTTCTTCTGAATGTTAAACAGGTTGTAAGCAATGAACACTATAAGAATAAAGATAATCCAAAAGAGCCAGCCTTTATTTGCTCTTTTGAAGTCTTGAGTGCTCAATGGTTTCTTTTGTTCTTTGTCAGATTTTTCTGTAGCCATTTTTTATTCCTTCTTTCTTTATAAGATATGGAACCACAGATTAACACGGATAAACACCAAATTGAGTTATTGGCTCATTGAGTCATTGTTAAATGACTTAATAACTTAATTACCTAATTACCTTTTCAATCAATCTGTGAAAATTCGTCTAATCCGTGGTTAAAAAATTATTGAACACGAATAGATGTAGTTTGTCATTTATTCAAAACTGCGGCTACATAAGGCAAGTGGCGCCACTTTTCGGCACAGTCAAGTCCATAGCCAACGACAAATTTTTTAGGAATAGTAAAACCAACATACTTAAGCGAGACTTCTGTCTTCCGAGCTTCTTTTTTATCTAAGAGAGCGCAGACATTTAAACTCTTGGGTTTTCGTTGTTGAAGTGTATTAAGAATATAATTCAGGGTTTGTCCGCTGTCAACAATATCTTCTACGACAATTACATGTCTCCCTTTAATATTGGTATTTAAGTCCTGCACAATTCGGACAATACCAGAGGATTCTGAGGCCAGACCATAACTTGTGACACTCAGAAAATCAATTTCACAGGGAATCGTGATGTTACGCATTAAATCAGCAAGAAAGACAAAAGCTCCACGGAGAATTCCCACTAACAGCGGATTTTTATCTTTATAGTCCTGAGAAATATTCTTTCCGAGGACAATAACCCGTTTTCTTATTTGTTCTCGGGTAACTAAAATTTCACCAATTTTGTTTTTTGCTTCTTTAGACATCTTCTTCCTCGCTTGAAATATGGCGAGTCTCCGAAAACTGAACTTTCAATACCTTTTTTGTATCTTCTCGTATTTTGGCTATTTCACTTTGTTTTACTTCAGGAATCCAGAGGATCTCTTCGCCACTTAAAAGTAGCGGAATTTCATCTCGGAGTCCTCGGGGAATTTTTGCCTCAATGAGAATTTCTTTTACCTTCTTTGATTCACCCTGCATTCCTAAAGGTTTTAAAATATCCCCTTTTCTTCTATTTCGCAACTTCAGAGGCAATTTCAATTGAGCGTAATCAAAATAGGCTTCATTTTTCTCCTTTGCCCAAAATGCCAACGGCGCATCTTCTCGCTTAATTATTTTGGTAATTATCCTTCCCTGAGAAATTTCATTGACACCCGGGATATCAAGTGTTACTTCCCAATCAGGTCTTTGTGCTTTTTCTGTCTTCCCCGCCTGAAACACGCCGCGTCTCCGATTAGCGATAACAATCTCCTCGCCTATTTTGCTCACCGTTAGAGAACTAAGCCAGTCGCAGAGCATAGACGGCTTATCTTTTTCTAAGTTCTCAATGATTGTGTCTATTTGCCTCCTGGTAATTTGTCGTAAGTTGCCTCTGTAATTTTTAATCGCCTCTCGTAGAACGATTCGCCTTAACACTTTATTATAATCCAAAAATTCTCTAAAATCAAGTATAATTTTTGAATCATCGGCGTATTTTTTTATCTTGTCAAAAAGAAAATTGGCAACTATTTGAAGCACTGAATTTTCCTCTTGTAAAATAGCAGCCGTTCTTGCCAGTGTTTCAACAATCTTAGGATTGAATTCTTTTTGCAAAAGTGGCAAGACTTCTTTTCGCAACTTATTCCGGGAATAAATACTCTCAAAGTTTGAATGGTCTATCCGATAAGGAATATTAGTCTTGTTTAGATAATTTAGGATTTCTTCCTTTTCTATTTCCAGTAGTGGTCTAATTACTTTCTCTCTGACATAAGGAATTCCTCCCAGTCCACAAGTTCCGGCGCCTCTAATTAAACGCAAGAGGATTGTTTCCGCCTGGTCATTAGCAGTATGTCCGGTAGCAATGCGGTCTGCCTCATTTTCCTTAGCCACATTTTCTAAAAAATGATACCGAATGTGGCGAGCCACTTCTTGAAGGGAAAGTTTCTCCTGTTTTAAGAAAGTCGCCACTTCAAAGGATTCAATGCTCAAGGGAAGGTTAAGCCTTTGTGCCAGTTGAGTTACAAACTCTGCATCTTCTTCTGATTTTTTGCCTCGCAATTTATGATTCAAATGAGCCAGATGAAGTTGGAGTTTATATTCTTGTTTTAACTCAAGGAGGATGTATAAAAGAGCGACAGAATCCGGTCCGCCGGAGACAGCTACAATCACGCGTTCTCCGCCTTGAAGCATTTTATGCCCCTTAATTGTGTTTCTAACTTTACTGAGAATTTTTTCTTCCATATAACATATTAGTTTATCACATTTTTACGCTTTTGTCAAGAAAAACCAAGTAACATGTCATTTAAAATTCAAAAGTGAACTCTTTTTAGCGAATTTAAAGTTCAAAAGTGAACTCTTAAACTGCTATAATCTAACCCAAAAAGGAGGGTTTGGATTATGGCAAAACAGTTGCATAAGAAAT
>JBFLXN010000358.1:0-1000 GCA_040755715.1 Candidatus Edwardsiibacteriota bacterium | reverse complement strand
GAGTGAGGATCCGGCAATGATGTTGAATTTGATGTCTGGTTTGTCTTGTGGTTCATGTTTCTCTCAAACACCTCCTACAGTTTTGCCGCGTGCTCTAAATAGATATTTATACGCTTCCAACAATCCTATAAATTATATTGACCCTCTCGGCTTGAAAGAATGTTGTCCAGATGAAGTGCAAAGAGAACTCAATACTATTGAAGCTGCGTACTCGTGGTGTGTGGTTCACATGCAGAGATATTGGGGGCCTATAGAAAATTGCATTTGGTTAGGAAGCATGGGTAAATACGGAACATCATGTGGAGGCTTTGTAAGTGAAGTTATCGGCTGCATCCTTGAGCACGTGCGGCCACAAAATAGGAAGTGTTGTAATTTGAGATTTGAAGGACATATTATTCACGCAAAGCTTGTGATTGAGTGTAGGGACGAATTGGGAAATGTCAGTATACGCAAACACGATCCGTGGTGGGAACACGGTCATCCTGCCACCTGGGGTATTTGGTAGAAAGGAGATAAGATGAACCCAAAAGACAAAAAAATTGATCCTTGGATTATAGGATCTTTATTTGTTTTTCTTCTGGTAGTTCTCATAGGGACATGGTTGAACATTAAGAACATAAAACTCCCAGAACTATGGCCATGGAAAGACCTATGTGTCCACGACCTAGAAGGTGCCATCTGGTATCCCCTTTTATACATAGTTCCATTTTTTCTAATGATAATTGGATTAGTAAGAGTTAGACTCACTCAATGCACTAAAGACCTGGGTTTAGGTCTGAATACTCTATACCTTGCTTTACTGACGGCGGGACTCGCTGGAAGTGTAAAAACTTTGTTTTTTGTTTTGACAGTGTTTGTCCTTGTAATTTTACAACTTTTTTGGAGAGCACACACAAAATAAAATATAGGTTCGTCGCCGAATCATAATTCCGAGTAGCTACTAGAAATATATCTATGCCAACGGCCTGCTTTTAGGGAGAATAAACTCAGTGACTGGCGA
>JBFLXN010000357.1:0-1002 GCA_040755715.1 Candidatus Edwardsiibacteriota bacterium | reverse complement strand
CATTTCTCATTTCATTATTCCCAGACATAAATGTCTGGGCTATGGATGCGATGAGAAGAAACAAATTCCTACGCCCACAAGGGGCTACACTACAAAACCTCACAAATTTATGTTACAATGCACTAGTTCTATAATGTCCTCATCTTGTCCAATCCAGTAAGGACAAAAATCAAGACCCGTTTCTTTCTCTTTGAAACCTATAAACTTCGTTTTATCATTTTTTCAAATTTTGATTCCAAAAAATTTTCAGAGATAAGTGTTTTAAGAACTCTTTTGTTAACCCCGCACCGGTAAAGAGAACTAGCATCAAGTATATCCTGCGGTGAACCCGCCTTCAATTTCATCACTATTTGATACTCCGGGTTTGCCACTTTAACGTTTAGACCAAATATCCGTATTCGTATAGAATTCTTGACAACTTCTTTTTCAAATTTACCTTCGGAAACTATTACATCTGCCCAGGTATTTCCAATAGGAATCTCTATCAGGTTCTTTATTCTATTAACCTTTTTGCCTTTACAGAGCTTGGCCCGGTTATGTCCCCTGACGATTCTCAGCCATTCTGTGAGACCCACCGGAGTAACACCTTCTTTGAGAATTACCAGAAAGTCCATATCTGCTGTCGCCCTTGGTTCTGAGAATGACGAGAGGGCAAGTGCACCTATCAGAGTGAAATCCTCAATAAGTCCTTTCTTTATACCATTATTGAGAGAACTTATGATTTTTTTAAACTCTTCTCGCATCTCTCTTTTAATGTTTGGACAAGTTCTGAAAGAAGAATGGACTGTTCTACCTTTTTGCCAGGTGGAGTCCGCTTAGACTGATTTTGTCTTTTGGATTTTATTTTGTTTCTCATTCAAGATATTAGCCACAGATTAACACAGAAATATGGAAACTAATAGAAATTTATTGAAATTGATAGAAATTTGTAGTAAAAAACAATAAATTTCTACAAGTTTCCAAAAATTTCTATGAATTTCTATTTTTCTGTATGTTTCTGTG
>JBFLXN010000356.1:0-1008 GCA_040755715.1 Candidatus Edwardsiibacteriota bacterium | reverse complement strand
CAAATTCGTAGTTATCTCAAAAGTCGTCAGCGACAACCTAAAACGGTAAGAAAATATTTTCATGAAAAACATGTTCGTTATGCAGCGATTTGAATCAAATTAAACTATTTTATGCTCCCCTTAATAATTCCACTTTTCCCTTCGGAGGTGTAAATTTAATCGCATTGATTACTAAATTTTCCAGAGCCTGTGAAATTCTCTCTCTGTCAGCCAAAACTAATGGCAGTCCTTCTGGAATCTTCACAGTCGCTGTCAATTTTTGTTCTTCTAATTGAGAGTGAACGGTTTGTATTATTTCCTCAAAGAGCTCTTTAAGCCCGAATGATTTGATTTCCAGAACCATCTTATGTGATTCCATTTTGGTAAAATCCAAAAGAGCATCAATTAATTTTGTTAGACGACTAATATTTCGTTGGATGACCGAAAGTCCTCTGGTCTGTTTTTCCGTCACTGGACCTAACCTTTGCTCCAAGATGTAGTCAGTATAACCTCTAATTGAGGTTAAAGGAGTTCGTAGTTCGTGAGAGACATTAGCCAAAAATTCTGATTTCATTCTGTCTAATTCCATTAATTCTACATTGGCTTGGGCCAGTTGGATATTTGATTTCTCTAATTCCTCCATACTCTCTTTCAGCTTTTGAGCCATACGGTTAAAACTGGCACTTAATTCACCAATTTCATCTTGGGAGTCAATTTTTATTTCTTGTTCTAATCTCCCGTTACCCATCTCCTTAGCTCCCAAGGCGAGCTTCTCCAACTGACCAGTCATTCTCTTGGCAGTGAGAAAAGCAGCCCCTGCACCTAATATAATAAAGAGAATAGTTAAAATAAGAACTTGCAGAATCATTCTATTAATACTCTCTTTTAATATCTGGAACGAAACTAGTGGTCTGTGACACTAATTTTTGATATTGTAATAGAACCTGTTAAGTTTCTTACGAGCAATGTTCTTTGTAAACTGCCAGGAAACGGTTGCTTTCTGACGATTACGTTGTCTGACCCAAGCAA
>JBFLXN010000355.1:0-1011 GCA_040755715.1 Candidatus Edwardsiibacteriota bacterium | reverse complement strand
CTTTAGACAAGATAATCTGCAATTTACCATTTAAGACACTTGGGATAGATTCTGACAATGGGAGTGAATTTATTAACGAGCATTTATGTGGGTATTGTGAAACGAACAAGATTATATTTACTCGGAGCAGGGAATATAAAAAAGATGACAACGCGCATATAGAACAAAAGAACTATACGCATGTGCGTAAGATAGTAGGATATGCTCGTTATGACAGCATTGAAGCAGTTATGGTAATGAATGACTTATATATCCATGAGTTGGATTTATTTCAAAATTTATTTCAGCCATCAGTAAAACTTCAGGAGAAAGTGAGGATAGGTTCAAGGATTAAGCGGATATATGATAAGCCCAAGACTCCTCTGGACAGATTAATAGAGACTGGCAAATATAATCAGGAGAAAGTGCAGTATTATCTAGATTTGAGAAGAAAATTAAATCCGTTTGAATTAGCAAGGATAATAGAAGAAAAGATTGAAAGGATATATTCACTGGCCAATAGAAGTGTTAAGTCAGCATTTTGTCCGAAGAATGTTTACAGGCCGAGGTTGGTGAGAATGTTTATAAGACCGGTGAAAGATTTAGGACCTGGCATAGGAGAGACAAAAATATTTCCTGATTGTATTTCTAAACTAAAACAAATCTATCACAAGGAGGTTCTGCTTGAGACAAGGTAAGTATGAGGATTGAGAAAAGGTTGATTTTTAAGGGGTATAAACACCTTACCCAGACATTGAAAGCCTCTTATAAGGCAAGTATGAGCGTTCTGGAGAAGGCAGAATGTCTGAAATACCCAGAAATAACAAAAAGTGGTCTTAAAATCAATTTAGACAAACTCAATTTCTCAGACTATAATTTCGGTAACATTTTTCAATGATTTGACAGGAGATGGCGAAGGAGATATGGAAGGTAAGAGCGAGAGCCATAGTATTAAGAGAATTTTTGATATGAGTTAGATTAAATGGAATATTTTTGGGTTGAGAAATACGGAGTTGTTCATTTGAGAAATGA
>JBFLXN010000354.1:0-1018 GCA_040755715.1 Candidatus Edwardsiibacteriota bacterium | reverse complement strand
AACTTGTTTCACAATCTCTCTAAACTCCTCAAAATCTTCAAGAATTTCCTCTCTATTGACTCTCTCTAAAATCCTTCATTTTTTCTTGACAAATGCCTTAAAATATGATTCAATTGAATCAGTTGAAATATAGGAGGAGGCAACGCTATGGCTAAAAACCCACCTTACGGAGATAAGCACAGGCATGGTGCAGTCAAAGATCGTTCACAAGTTCATAATCCTCATAACGACCGTTGGGTTAAGAGAGATACAGACACGGGAAGATTCATTGATCAGAAAGCTAATGAAAAACCATTTAAAGGTGTGAGAAAGGAAAGATAACCTTATATAACAAGAAATTGGTAACAAATGTTTGGAAAAGATGAAAATTACATAGATGAAAATTACATATTTAAAAGTTGAGAATGTTAGGTGTATAGATAGCGCCGAATTTAAGGATTTGGGAAACATTATAGTAATTGTTGGCCCAAATGGAAGCGGGAAAAGTGCATTATTTGAAGCAATTCGTGTCTTTAAAAGTAGCCTAGCGAGATATTCTCGATACGGGATAAATCTTCACGCTCTTTACCCTAACTTTGTTAATTTGGGAAAAGACCAAGCCAGTATAACCTTAGAGTTGAGTTTGACGGATGAAGAGAAAAAAGTCCTTAACACCACAAAGGATTCACTAAACGCATCAATAGCAGTTGACAAAAATCTTAGTGTCTCTTATTCAAGTGGGGACATAAATCTTTTCCAACAGCTTTTTTCTCCAACTATATTCAGTACGCATGCAGTTGGTAAATTTGAACATATTCCTTCTGACAGAAGATTTGGAAGAGGACAAGTTTCTGGTATTTCTTTTTCTCAAGATTTGATTGAACAGGATAGACACAAAATGTTTGACGATACATCTGAAAAATTCAATAACCTTAAACCCGAATTACGCAAGGGTATGTATTAAATGACCACACTGTGTCATTCCGAGCGAAGCGAGGAATCTCATTTTGAGTGATGAGATTGCCACGTCGCTCCGCTC
>JBFLXN010000353.1:0-1020 GCA_040755715.1 Candidatus Edwardsiibacteriota bacterium | reverse complement strand
TTTGGAAATAAATCGGGTAAGTTTAGCCGATCTTAAAGGAATTCTTTATGGAGCAATGATAGATGTTGCCGCAGGTAAGCTTGATAAGAAAGGGTTGGCCAGGATCTTTCGCGAGCTTTCTAACCAAGACCAGGGCTGAATGCAGACGGTCCTTGATTTCTCGGGCAATCACTCGAATTTATTCGGGGTAGGACGTCCATCAATCAGGTGTTTCAAGTTGGGCCCTCCGTTAAAGGTAGAAAGACGCTGGCTGAGATGATAACAGCAGAAAAAAGACCGTTTGAGCATTATGTTATACCAAGATTTACAGGTTTTAGAGTACCTATAGATAAAGACGAAAAAGAACTATCAATTCAAGAAATATATGCTGAAATAGCCGTTAATGAAATACGGAATCAGCTTATTACAGATGATGTTATAAAAAGCTATGAAAGCGGCAAGAACTCTCTCGTTTTAACCGAAAGAACCGCCCGTGTCGAATTGCTTGAAAAAAAATTGGTGAGAAAATTCCCGGTGTGATAGCTTTAACGGGCAGCATGAGGGCTAAAGAAACAAAGAAGATATTGGCAAAAATATCCGAAACGCCTCCTGATGTGCAGTTAACCTTGATTTCTACTGGCAAATATATTGGAGAGGGTTTTGACGAGCCCCGCCTTGACACCTTGTTTTTAGCAATGCCTATTTCATGGAAAGGTACATTACAGCAATACGCGGGCAGGCTTCACAGGTTATACGAAAGTAAAAATGAGGTACAAATATATGATTATATCGATATCCATGTAAGAATGCTTGAAAAAATGTATAATAAAAGACTTGGCGGCTATGTTACACAAATGCTCCAGTATCTAAGCACAGCAGTAAGTAAACAGGTTAAAGTAAATGTAATAACAAGACCGGCTGAAGAATTAAAGGAGAAACCGGCTTTGGAGCTTAGTATGGTATGGGAGTATAAATCTTTTAAGCTTTGGGAATGCCGAAGAGAGTATTATGAGGCTTGAAAGTCCCAATATAGCAAATGAG
>JBFLXN010000352.1:0-1032 GCA_040755715.1 Candidatus Edwardsiibacteriota bacterium | reverse complement strand
GAAAAATTGCTTCTGAAAGATGCTTGTATGAATCTGATTTACAAATAATAGAAAGAGAACTCACCCCGCCGAGGCGGGACAGAAAGCTAACTGACAAAGAATTACTGAAGATAATGACTGATTCTGAGCTGTATGATAGCGAGGCAGAAATGAAAAAAATGTTGAAAAGGGTTAAGAAAGCTTGGAAGTGATATGAAATGAGAAACATCAGTGGTCAAGAAAAGAAGTTCAGCAATTAAAACCAGAGCAAGGCTAACAATAAAAATAGTCTTGCTTTTTTATTAGGAGAAAAGTTAGTCAAGAAGGGGAGAAAAATATGAAATATAGATTTGATGTCTCACTTTATGGCAAGAGCCTCTTTAAAATAGATGTTTGTGCTGAAGCCAAAGAAGATGCGCAAACCTACATTCGTAATCTTCTTTATGAAGATGCAAGCCCGGTTTTAGTTGACTCATTGGAGTCACGAGACAGGAAAGTTATAACAGCTGAAACAGAAAGCCACTATGTATTGGATTTCAGGAATAGAGAAAAAGGGAACAAAAACGAGGAGAAATTATGAATCAGTACAACATGAAAATCAATTATGAGATAGTAGAAAAACTCTACTATTGCAGAGAAAGCCTAAAAAGTATTGGCATAAAGAAACCAATGACAGTTTTAGTAGAAGACGCAGTAAATTCATATCTTCCAAAAGTGGCAAAAACTATTCTTCAAGAGAATGGAGCTTTACTCTGCCCTGAAAAATGGTGCAAGCAAGAAACCGAGAGGAACTAGGAACCAAAGAAGGAAACCAAGGAAATCAAGAAAAGATGACAAAAACCTTTTTGAAAATACGAGATTTTTCATAGTCTCCGGAAACAAACTCTTCTGCAACTCTCGGCTAAGAGCAAAAGTTCAAAATCAATAGAGAAAGGAGGTGAAACCATGACAAACAACAACGGCAATTCTGTCTCAATAAAGATGAGACAAAAAGCAGAGGAGATTCTCATTGCCAAGTGCAACAGAATCATCACACAGATAAACGACAAAAAA
>JBFLXN010000351.1:0-1047 GCA_040755715.1 Candidatus Edwardsiibacteriota bacterium | reverse complement strand
ATATAAATACAATAGACCTACTTCCAGAAACAGTTGCCAAAGAAATAAAACAAAAAAGAGAGAAGGAACTCGTTAGAAAAATAAGTTCAACTTCAGGCGTTGTTTGTGCTGGTATGTTGTCTTTTTTATTAGTAACTCTTGCCTTCTGTAAATTAGGTTTGAGTGTTTCTGAAAGAAGACTAAAGAAAATAAAGCCAAAACTACAAGAAGCACTTCTCTTGCGGAGTGAAAATGAAAGACTCGCTGAGAGGCAGGCAACCTTCCAAAGAATAGCTGATGATAGAAAGGATTGGTCAAAGGTTCTTTACGAGGTTTCAAGACTTATCCCAAGAAATGTTTGGCTTATTAGTATGGAGACTGAAGCCAGACTTTCTTCTGAAAGAGAAGAACTGACAAAGAGTTCAAAACTCAGACTTAAGGGTATTGCCAACTCTCAAAATGACCTAACAGAAGTTTTAGTTGCATTTGAAGGCTCTTCCTTCTTTTCAAATGTGCAACTCCTCTATGCCGAAAAAATTAAGACAAATCCAAGTAGTTATTATATACCGATAGGTTCTCTCAGGTTTGAAATCATCGCTGATCTAAAATACTGATAGTTATTACTGAGAAACCACAGAAATACACAGAATAACACAGAAAAATAGAAGTTCATAGAAATTTTTGGAAACTTGTGGAAATTTATTGCTTTTTACTACAAGTTTCTATCACCCCGATTTAATCGGGGTTCTATTAGTTTCCATATTTCTGTGTCAATCTGTGGCTAATGAATTTTTCAGGAGTAACTAAATATGAAGTTCATCATGCCAAACATTAGAATAAAAGGTTATCTTGAAGAGAAGAAAGAAACAATTCTCTGGTCAGGCCTAATTTCACTTGTGGTGCTTTTTGCGTTGTTTCTTCTCTACCTGCCGCTCATAGGTGTAATATCAAGGACTGTTCAGCGATGGCATACCACCGTTCAGAAGATAGACGAATCTAAAAGAATGATAGCCCAGATTAACTACCTTACCAAGCAAAATAGTTTGCTAAAAGAACAACTTTTAAAGT
>JBFLXN010000350.1:0-1094 GCA_040755715.1 Candidatus Edwardsiibacteriota bacterium | reverse complement strand
AAATATCCTACTTATCCAGACAGAGAAAGAAATATATGGTATTACTCCTGCAGATGAGGAAGGATTTATAAAGGAAATTGAAAGGCAAAAAGGGGCAAAAATTTATTAGAGAAAGATTCGTAGAATATGGGAATCTATCTTTCTGCAGGTATTGCTACTGTTCTTTCTATTGTTCTGTCAGGGTATCTTATTTCTCTTTGGGATAAATCCTTTAAGAAATACCTTCTTCTTGTTTTTCTCCTTCTTCCTTTCAGTCCTTTTGTCAATATCCTTGTAAAAAAACCACTCACCTTAATGTTAGAGAGGTTATTTCAAATTTCTGAGAAGGCAAAGCCTTGGTGGTTTTTGTTAATCGATCTTTTTATTGCACCGATTACTGAAGAATTGTTTAAAGTCCTGCCGATAATAGTTTTTCCTCTGCGGCAATGGGTAAGAGACTATAGGTCAGTCTTATGTATTGGCCTAGCAGTAGGTCTGGGTTTTGGGTTAGGTGAAATGTGGTTAATAGCCTGGCGTATACATATTGCCAAGCCAGAAATTGCAAATTTAGCATTTTACAAATTGGGTGGTTTTATCGGCGAAAGGGCTTTGTGTTGCTTTGTGCACGGAATTCTCACATCTTTGGTCTTGAAAGGTCTGCTCGGTTCTTTTAAGGATATACTATCCGGATACCTTAAGGCGGTCTCACTCCATGCTCTCTTAAATACGAGCGCATTGCTCTATCAAGAGAAGATTCTCCCTGTAGGAGGCACTCTTTTTATTGCTGTACCGATGATACTTATTATGCTTCATATTCTTTTAAAATTTGAGGAGAAGGTGAGACAGGAGAGAAGAAAATCAGTTTGAATAATTACCACGAAAACACGAAATTGAAATACCTAGAAATTTGTAGAAATTGATAGAAATAAATAGAAATGCGACGAGTTTCTATAAATTTCTAATTATTTCGTGATGGAGTTTACCCCGATATCTTCGTGGACACACTATGTCAAGCTCTTTTTAACTTGTTTGACAAATTAATCGAAATTGACTGTCTGGCAAAATTAGCGAGCAAGAAATTTTCGTCGTAAGTGAGATTGTTTTTCCACATAGCA
>JBFLXN010000035.1:0-21641 GCA_040755715.1 Candidatus Edwardsiibacteriota bacterium | reverse complement strand
GGGGGACAGAAGGGGGTGAGGGTTTTAGTTTTCCCCGACATAAATGTCGGGGCTACTCATATTTCGACCTTAGGTCTTTTTTTCTTGACACCCTGATTGTCAAATATTTATGCGACAGACCACTAGTAGCTAATTCCCTTGCTGTTCCAGTATAGCATAAAAATCCAGTATAATGCAATGACAAAATAATAGGGGGATGGATAGCTTCCATCACCCGTAGACTAAGAGCCAAATTGCTTAACGAATAAGAATCATCTTCTTTGTTGCCGAAAAGTTACCTGCACTCAGACGGTAGAAGTAAATCCCATTTGCCACTTCTTTTCCACTATTAGATTTCCCATCCCAGTTTACACTATAGATTCTTGGACTTTGAAACTCATTTAGCAGCGTCTTCAACAGTGAAATATTTCAACATGACTCTTTTCTTTGCTTCGTTTCTTTTGGGCAAGCAAACTGATGGCGGACAAGCAGGTGATTTCTCGGCTATAAAACGGATTACGATTGCGAAGTAGAACGAAGACGCTCTCTTACTTACATAAAGAAGACGAGGGAGCCTTGAGAGGGCTCTGGATTGTTCCAGACCCCATTTTCGTTTATGCAGTTTTTGCTTGATTTTTTTCTAATTTTTAAGGTATGCTTAAGTTTGAGAAATCTTTCTGAAAGTCTATGTTACTGGAATCTGAAATAAAACATTTTGCGAAAGAAGTTGGAATTGATGTAATTCGCTTCACTACCGCTGAGCCTTTTGAAAAAACAGCACTTCACTTAAAAGAATTGCTCAAGTCAGGCTACATCCCTTCTCACTGGAAAGTTGCAGAATTTGATTCTTTCTGTAATCCCAAAAGTGTTTTGCCAGAGGCAAAATCAATCATCGTGGCAGCAGAATGTTATCTTACTTCTGAACCAGAAGATTTGACTAAACCCGGCGAACCTTATGGCAGAATCGCTCGCTATACCTGGAGAAACTATTATTACGACTTAAAAAAGAGATTAGAAAAAGTAGCAAAATTCCTAAGGAAAGAAGTAGGCAAGCAGAGCAAATTTAAGGTTTACTCCTGTGGTGCGGTAGCTGAAAAACCAATGGCCCAGCGCTCAGGACTTGGATGGTATGGCAAACATGGAATAATCTTGACTGAAGAATTTGGCTCAAGAATAGTTTTGGGAGAAATCATTACTAATGTTGAACTGAAACCAGATGAATTATTAGAAAAAGATTGCGGGGAATGTGTTGCTTGCATCAAATCTTGTCCTACTGGAGCGATAGTAAACCCCGCACCTTTGCAAAGGTGCGGGGTAAAACTATATATTCTTGATGTCTCAAAATGCTTACAGTATTTGACAAACCGGCGAGGAGTCTTGCCGGTGGAATATCGTGAAGTCTGGGGAAATAGACTTTATGGCTGCACTACCTGTCAGGATGTTTGTCCTAAAAATGCTGGAGTTCTGCCAAAAGAAAGAAAACCTAAGTACGGAGAAGTTGGCTCTTGTTTGCCACTTATTCCACTACTTGAAATGACAGAGGAAGAATACAGAACAAAATACAAAAACAATCAAATGACGACTCGCTGGATTCATTTTGATTGTATCAAAAGAAATGCTGTAATCGCTCTGGGGAATATTGGGGATTCGGTGGCTGTTCCAGTTCTAAAAGAAATGCTTAAAGACAAAAATCCGATGGTGAGAACCCATGCTACCTGGGCTTTGGAGAAAATTATTAAAAAACGCAAGGTAGAGTTAATCCGTAAGAATTCTGGAGTTAATTCGTAAGAATTTTACGGAGTTAATTCGTAAGAATTTTATGAAACTTAAATCTAGAAGACATCAGCCATTCCATTTATACTTAGATAATATGTATTATTTCTTGACGAGTCATACTTACCAGAACAAATTTGTGCTGGAGTCTGACTTGGATAAGAGACTTTTGTACGAAAAAGTTAGAAAATGGTTTAAAGACTCTGGGTATAAAATATTTGCTTGGGTAATTTTGGATAATCATTATCATCTTCTATTTCAAACACTAAAGAGTTCTGACTTGCCAAAGGTAATATCTAAAATCCACTCAGGATTTTCGTATGAAATTAACAAGCTGGAAAATAGTGAGGGCCGTAAGATCTGGCAAAATTATTGGGATAAGTGCATTCGTTCACGAAAGGATTTTTGGCGGCATTTCAATTATATTCATCACAATCCTGTAAAGCATAAGTATGTGAAACGAATGGACGATTACAGGTTTTCGAGTTTCAGTTATTGGAAAGAAACAAAAGGAATGGATTGGGTAATGTCTACATTTCAAAAATATCCGATAATAGATTTTACAACCCAAGCGGACTAACATAGTAAATCCGGAAAGGAGAAATTGAAAGATGAAGTCAATCTACCTTGACCACAATGCTACAACGCCGATGAGGCCGGAAATTTTGGAGGCAATGTTGCCCTACTATAAAGAAAATTTTGGCAATGCCTCCAGTTTGCACTCACTTGGCCGGACAGCCAGAGTGGCGATTGATGAGGCGAGAGAAAAAATTGCCAAAGCCTTGGGCTGTGAGACGAGCGAAATTGTTTTTACCGGCTCTGGCACCGAGGCGGATAATCAAGCAATCAAAGGCGTTGCTTACGCTAACAAAAAAAAAGGCGACCACATTATCACCAGTAAAATTGAGCATCATGCCGTCCTGCATACCTGTCAGTATTTAGAAAAACACGGGTTTCGGGTAACATATTTACCGGTGGATGAGCACGCATTAGTTGACCCGTCGCAAGTTGAGAAGGCAATCAATGATAAGACGATTTTAGTAACGATTATGCATGCCAATAATGAAGTAGGAACAATTGAGCCTGTTGAAGAAATCGGAAAAATTGCCAAAGCAAAAGGCGTCTATTTTCATACTGATGCAATTCAAACCTTCGGCAAATTGCCAACAAAAGTGAAAGAACTTGGAGTGGACTTGCTTTCAGTCTCGGCTCATAAAATTTATGGACCCAAGGGTGTAGGCGCCCTCTATGTTCGCAAAGGCACAAAAATTGATGCTTTACTTCACGGCGGACACCACGAAAGAAATAGAAGAGCCAGCACAGAGAATGTAGCCGGAATTGTTGGCTTAGGAAAAGCCACAGAATTAGCCCTGGCAGAAATGGAGGAAGAAAAAAAGAGATTGATAAATCTCCGTGAACGGTTGTATAATGGAATCAAGGATAAAATCAAACATATAATACGCAATGGGCATCCGAAGAAATGTTTGCCAGGGACTTTGAGTCTTTGTTTTGAATATGTGGAGGGTGAGTCAATTATTCTTTCGCTTGATTTAAAAGGTATTGCTGTTTCTTCTGGTTCTGCCTGCACTTCGGGTTCTCTAGAGCCCTCGCATGTTCTTTCGGCAATGGGTATTCCGCCGACAACTGCTCAAGGCTCAATCCGTTTTAGTTTGGGAAGAGAAAATACTGAAGAAGAAATTGACTACACGATTGAAGTTTTGGTTGAAGTAATTGCCTGCTTGCGAGAAATTTCGCCATTCAAGGGGAAATAAGAATATATACATATAAAATGAGACCACGAATGAATATGAATGGACACGAAAGACAATAAATAATTTGTTGTAATTCAAGGAAATTCGTTCACTCTGACGATGACATTGTCATCGGAACGAGTGTCTATGCGTGGTTAAATAAGGAAATATTTGAAATTCCTATGCTTGAGCATATCCGCAATTTTTGTATCATTGCCCACATTGACCACGGTAAGTCAACCTTAGCCGACCGGTTCTTGGAATTCACCCATACCATCCCTCCAAAAGAAATGCGGGAGCAAGTTCTTGACAGTATGGACCTGGAAAGAGAGCGCGGCATCACGATTAAGATGCATCCCATCCGGATGAATTACCAGACTAAAGATGGGCAAGAATATCTTCTGAATTTAATTGATACCCCAGGCCATGTTGATTTTTCCTACGAAGTCTCCCGCTCCTTAGCTGCTTGTGAAGGTGCTATCCTCGTAGTTGATGCTACTCAAGGTGTAGAAGCCCAGACTGTTGCTAATCTCTATCAAGCCATTAACAACAATTTAGTAATTATTCCAGTCATCAATAAAATAGACCTACCTTCTGCTGAAATTAGGCGAGTGAGAGAACAAATTGTTGAACTTTTGGGTTGTGACCCTTCAGAAATCCTCTTAGCCAGCGCTAAAGAAGGAAGTGGTATTGAGGAAATTCTGCAAGCCATTATTGAGAAAGTCTCCCCCCCGAAAGGTGAAATCTCTTGTCCACTTCGGGCTTTGATTTTTGACTGCGTGTTTGATACTTATCGGGGCGCTGTTCCATATATAAGAGTGGTAGAAGGAAGGATTAAACCAGGAATGCAGATTAAACTTTTTTCTAATCAGAAATGTTATGAAGTTGCAGAAGTAGGTTATTTCAAACTTGGGATGTATGCGAAAGAAGAACTTTCTGCTGGAGAAGTTGGCTATGTGATTGCTGGCATTAAGACCATTTCTGAAGCAAAGGTTGGCGATACAATTACTGAAGCAAATAATCCAGCTTTAACACCTCTGCCAGGCTATAAGGCAGTTAAGCCAATGGTCTATGCGGGATTCTATCCTACCCAAAGTGAAGATTTCTATTCCCTGCGTGATGCCTTGGAAAAATTGAAACTCAACGATGCCGCTCTTTTCTATGAACCAGAGACTTCGCAAGCATTGGGTTTTGGCTTTCGCTGCGGATTCTTGGGAATGCTTCATCTGGAAATTGTTCAGGAAAGACTGGAAAGAGAATATGGACTTTCACTAATTGCTACTGTCCCTAATGTGGCCTACCGGGTTTTAATGACTGATGGAACTTATCTGGAAATTGATAATCCTACTCATCTACCAGAGCCAACCAAAAGAGAGAGAATTGAAGAACCTTATGTCACTTCGGAGATTATTGTCCCTTCTGAGTTTATCGGAAATATTATGAAACTATCCCAGGAAAGGCGCGGGACTTACAAAAAATTAGAATACCTTGACCCTACCTGTGCCCTTTTGACTTACGAGTTCCCTCTTTCCGAAATTATCTTTGATTTTTATGACAAATTGAAATCTCTTTCCAAAGGCTATGCTTCCTTGGATTATGAATTTTACGAATATCGTGAATCTGAGTTAGTGAAACTGGATATTCTCATCAACACTGAGCCAGTGGATGCCCTTTCTACCATTATTCACCGAGAGAGAGCCTATTCATCGGGAAAATCTTTGGTGGGGAAATTGCGCAAGTTGATTCCTCGTCAGCTCTTTGAGGTTATTATTCAGGCGGCGGTGGGTAGCAAAATTATCGCCCGGGAATCGGTAAAACCATTGCGCAAAAATGTTACCGCCAAGTGTTACGGCGGAGACATCACTCGTAAGAGAAAGTTATTAGAGAAACAAAAGGAAGGCAAGAAGAGGATGAAAATGGTTGGCAATGTGGAGATACCCCAGGAAGCCTTCTTAGTGGCACTGTCGGTAAAGGAATAATCTTGTTCCCCCAAGAATTTGTGGGTTACCAAGGTGAAGAATTATATTGACAAAGCACTACTTAATGTTCTACAATACAGAACAGTTGTTCCATATAATAGAACAGGTGATAAAATATGCTAATACCGGTTAGGAGAAAGAAAATATTGGAAGTCTTTTTAAAAGACCCTTTTAAAGAAATACATCTCAGAGAAATCGCGCGTTCGTCTAAGGTTTCGTTAAATAATGTGGATAACTCCCTGCGTCTATTTGTAAAAGATGATATGTTTAAAAGGCGGGATGTGTCTAATATGGTGTTTTTTAGACCTAATTTGGAAAACGAAGTTCTTCTAAAAATATTTGAATACTTAGAACTTGAGAAAAAAAGGGAATTCTATGATAAAAACAAAAAAGTGGCCAGATTATTGCAAAAATATACGCAAGATATAATAGCTTTATCAAATAGAAGAATTCAATTAGTAATCCTTTTTGGTTCAGTGGCGAGAGGCGAGTGGACTAAAGGTAGCGATATAGATATATTGGTAGTTGTTTTAGGAAAAGATAATAAGGTGAGAGCGGCATTAAATAAAGCTAAGATAGATGTAAGCCCGTTATTAGAGATAAGGCCAATAAGCACTACCACGGAAAAATTTATAGGGGGTTTTAGGAAGAAAACCGAATTTTATGATGAGCTCTGGAAAGACAGAGTAGTTTTATATAATGAATTTTTGTTTTGGCAGATGATTAAAGAAGGAAGTAAATTATATGCCTAAAGATACGGAGAGAGCTTTACATGATTGTTTTCATCCCAAAGAAGGTAAACCCAATCTTCATAAAATACCTGTGAGTATTGAGAGAGCAATGCAACATATTGATAAAGCACATAGTAATTTGCGAGCGATGAAAATAATGTTTGATAATAGTTTATTTGATTGGATGATTATTTGTGGATATTATGCTATGTATCATGCTGTATTAGCTTCGTTATTTAAAATAGGTATCCGAGCCACAGCCCATCATTGCGCTATAGCGGCCCTTAAAAAGTTCTATGTTGAGCGCGGCCAAGTAAAACCAGAATATCTCAACTATATTAAAAAGGCAAAAGGGCTTGAGCAGAGATATGCAGGAACTTTGGAAAGGGCACAAGAAAACAGAGTCATTGAGCAATATGGAGTGGAAATTCTTAGTAACGATGAAGTTGAATGGATTATAGAAGATGCCAAGGATTTTGTTCTTAAAATAGAAGAAGTATTAGCCGAATAAACGTGGGAGCGGGCTTCTGCCCACGATTATCATCAAGCCCAGAAAGGCTTTCCCACTGAAGGGCACTCCTACATCAAGGGGGATAATACGAAAAAAAAATTATGCCAAAGGTTCTCACCTCTTAAGAAAAGGCAGATTTTCAAACCCTGGTTATTATTATTTTATAACGACTTCTACTTATAAAAAGACCAAGATATTTACTCGACCTGAATATTTTGAAATCATTTTAAATACGCTCAAATGGTTAGAACAACTGAGAAGGATAGAACTACATTTTGTAATTGCTATGCCTGACCATATTCATACAGTTTTTAAGATAGAAGATAACCAAACTCTTTCCCAGGTAATGATGAGTTTTAAAGGTTTTATAGGCAAAAAGATAAAAGAGCTATTTAGTAAAATTGAACCCAATAAAACCCTTCCCAAGATCTGGCAAAGTCAATATTACGACCACCTGATAAGGAAAAATGAAAATTATATTGAAATTATGAACTATTGTTTATATAATCCAGTAAGAAAAGAGATTGTCAATGAACCACAAGAATATCCATATTGGTGGTGCAAATATGAAATCTTAGGATAGTTGTAGGAGCGGGCTTTTGCCCGCGAGGTGTGGGAGTGGGTTTCTGCCTGTGGGGAGTCCCGATTTCATCGGGACGAAATCGTGCCCAGAAGGGCTTTTCCACTGAAGGGCACTCTCACAATCAATGAGAGATGATAAACAATGTCTAATCAAAAAATAAGTTTCGCAACCGAAAAAGAGCTTCGAGAGGCAATCTTGCAGGAAAAAGCAAGGGGAACTCCTGATATAGAAATTGGCCGGAAATATAGAGTTACATTCAGATATATTGAGCGGCTTATTACTGAGTCAAAAGGAATCAATATTAGCGCTTTATCCCGACTTGTCGGGACTAAAAAAGTAAAAGCCCTTTGCCCAAAAGATTTTAAAGAAGAGCAAACCACGGTCTGGAGTTTTAAACAAAGGGGTAAGTGGGCAACTCATAGTGGAGAGTACAGAGGCAATTGGTCTCCTTATATTCCAAGAAATGTTATTCTCAAATATTCAAAACCTGCCGAGTTAGTTTTGGATTATTTCTGCGGTGCTGGCACGACCGCAGTAGAAGCAAAATTGCTGGGAAGAAAGTGCGTAGCCCTTGACATCAACGATAAAGCTATAGAGCTGGCAAAGAGAAATTTAGATTTTCCTGTATCTATGCAACAATTGACTCTTCTTTCTTCTTTTAGCTCATGAGTATCTACCAATTTTTGAAAAACCTAAAACATTCCTTCCTTTAAGTGTAAAAGAAAGTGGCATAGATTATGGTCTGGTTGTTCCAACCTTGGAGAAACCCCTGCTAAAGAGAAAATTAGACGGACTTGAAACCACAACGGTATGGATTTTTCCAGAGAAGGATTTTGAAAAACGTTTGAACAAAAATATAATTGATAGATATTCAAATGGAGACAAATATTCAATTAGGACTTTTATCTCTCATTCAGATGAAATTTGCTTTTTAAAAGAGAGAGGAAATAAGAAATTGCTTTTTATCAAATCCCCATTTTTGAGCAATAATCCTTCTCGCTCAAATGTTGAACATTATTTGAAGGAGACAAAAGAATTTGTAAATCGAGAGTTGCCTAGCATAAGCAAAGATGCGTTCTTGGCAATCCAAACTCAAGATGTAAGAATAGATGGATATGTAGAACCTCTTGCTAAAAGATTGGTAGATATGTTGACACTTAATAATTTATGGCTTAACTAAGATGAATAAAAATAAACAAAAGTTAACTTGGAAAGATGTTGTTAAGGACGCCCTATTAGAATTAGGTGGACAAGGTCATTTATCTGAGATTCATAAAATTGTAGAAGGTCATCCTAAAACTAAGACAAATCCAACTTGGCAGGATACCATTAGGAGAGTTGTAAGGCAATATAAGATTTTTGAACCAGTACTACCCGAAAGAAGCGGTATTTATAAAGTTGTAAATGAAGTTTCAATAAAGACAGAGGCACAAAGTTTTACTGAGAAACCAGAAATTGACCATGGAATTGCGCAAGGAATGTTAGTCACGCTTGGGAAAATTTATGGATATGAAACTTATGCACCTTCACATGACCAGACTATTAGAACTTTTCAAGACAAACCGTTAAAAGATTTTGTGACAGTGGCCGACTGCACTGATATTTTTAAGGGCCCTAATTTAGCGAAGATTAGAGAGATAGACGCCATATGGTTTGATGAAGATGATTATGGATTGTTTCCAGTTTACGCTTTTGAGGTAGAAGAAACAACAAGAGTTAAATCTGGTTTAGACAGACTGTTAAAGATACCAAGAAGATTCCCTACGAGATTTTTTATTATCGGTCCAAGTGACAAAGAAAAAAATTTATTTAATCAATATATTAATCAGACACCATTTAAAAGTTATAGCGATAGATTATTGTTTAGGCTTTATAACGAATTAGAACGGTTGTATAACTCTGCATTAGTTTACAGTGACCAACGAGAAAAATTTGGAATAATTGAGAGATGGAGGCAATTATGAAATCTAAAATGACAATTAAATGTTTATGTGGAAAAGAAGTTGAGCTCGAGGTATATGGGGGTCAGTATCAGAATGAATACCGAGGAAAATGTGAGTGCGGTCGAGAGTGGGTTTTAACTGAAATATCCGAGCTGATGGCAGAAATAGAGGATTGTTAGAGATGTATGTCAAGCACGCTTTTAATCCATCTCTGACTCTAGAATTAAAAGAGCATATTCTAACAATGCTTAGTCAGATTAGACCTGTAACTGCATTCCCACCCACTCTCCAGTTTTTTAGACCTGAACACATTGAACCCTTCAAAGAACTGGATAGAGTTGGAGAATTCACGGTTGAGTTTTTGCTTGTGGCAATAGAACTTGTAGCCATACAGGAGAAAACTAATTATCCAACAGGAACCGTAACCGAGAATTTGTATAAGAATTTTGGAGTTAAAGATAGGTTTTTCGTAATTCGGGGAGCGGTATGGAAAGGTAAGAAATGATATGAGAAGTAATGCTGTGTCTAGTGAAAAAACCATCGCATTGTCTAAGATATAATAAAAAGAAGGCGAAGTAACTGATAAATATGGATAAGAAGCTTCTTAAAAAAATTAGGAAAAAAGCGAATGATGGAGATTGGCAGATAAGAGAAGGGGCAACCGATGAGATTAAGAAAATAAACGATAAATATTTTGAAGAATATCTACCTGTTTGGAAAGAATGGATAAAAGACCCAAATCCAAATATTCGCAGAGCCCTTGAAGTCGGTTTGCTTAGAATAAATAAAAAACATTACCGAGAAGCCTTTGAATTATTAGTTCCTTTATTATACGACGATGAAAATTATGTAAGGAAAAATTGCGGACCATTCGCTCTTAGTGCGATTGCCTATAGAAACCCTGATGATGCCTTCAAACGGTTCAGAGAACTCATAAAAGAAGAGAATCAAAATGTCCGCTGGAATATAGCAATGTGTCTGGGAGTGATGTTTGGGGTAAAATATCCCAAAAGTTCCTTAGAGTTACTAAAAATTCTGGCTCAAGATGAACGAAGATTTGTTTGGAGAGCAGTGGCCTCTTCCTTGATTAAATTGTTGAGAAGATTTCCGGAATACAAAAAAGAAGTTTATTCTTGGAAAAAGATTGATTATGTTCTGGATGTTGTCAGGAAATATGTTGAAAAATAGCAGGGAAGATGTCTTACACCGCCAGTATGCCTGAAGAAACAAGATAAACCACGAAGTCACGAAGAAAATCTCTTTTAATTCCGTGTCTTCTTAATTTCGTGCTTTCGTGGTAATTATTGAAATTCTGAAGCGGGAACTTACTCCAGTGCAAGTCAAACGGTGGGCAAGGGAAAAAACTGGCTACAGAGAGAACACACAGGCTAAGGTCGCTCCTACGGAGCTATCTTTGACGTTTAATTTTATTTCTACAAACAGATCGCCTCTACGAGGCTAATCTCCTTATCTAATTTTATGAACTTCTATTAACTTACAAATCTCTGTGCTCTCTGTGAACTCTGTGGTTCAATGTATAATTTCCTATAGGGTCAAGGAAATTTATAGAGGAAATATGAAATCCTATCCTACAATATTAGTCATCATAATGTGCATTTTGGTTTTTCCCAGTTGCTTCAAGAAGAAGACGGCGCCAGAAGAAGTGCTAAAGTCCTACGAACAGTTAAAATCCGAACTGGATGAAGACACCCTGGGCGAATCCATAGAAAAACTGGAAGCATTCTGATATGAGAACTGTTGTTCAAGAAGGGCTACAACAAAGAAACAGAAAATATCTCTACCAGATTTTAAGAAAAGTCAGAGTAGGTGAAGGGATTGATATTTTAACCATTTAAAATTCAAAAATTTTAAATTTTGATATGTCATTTTGATATTTGATTTTTGAAATTCCTAGGCCTCCAAGATAAGCCTCACTTGGTTCGGCATAAATGCAAATTGTGCCTCTGTCCAGTTTGTGATGAACCTATCCCTTCCCATTGCATTCAAATAGCCTGATGTGGTAGCGCACTATTTCTTTGACGGCCTTTTTTGCTTCGGTCAAAAATTTACGCGGGTCCACTTCATCCGGATATTTCTTAAGTCCTTCTTTCACACCATTACTAAACGCCATATTCAACTGAGTGGCAACATTTATTTTGGCTAACCCATTCTTTATTCCATCTCTGATGCTTTTTTCAGAAACACCTGAACCACCATGCAAAACCAAAGGAGTATCTATTGTCCGTCTGATTTTTTTGAGTCGCTCAATATCTAAGGATGCTTCTTTTGTCTGCATCCGATGGACACTCCCAATAGCTATCGCCAGAGAATCACATCCTGTCTTTTCTACAAACTCTCTGGCTTGGGCAGGATTTGTTTTTAACTCTTCAATCTCGGCCTCGTTGTGTCCTTCTTCACTCCCGGCAACTCTTCCTAATTCTGCTTCTAGCGGAATGCCTACACTATGGGCAATTTCACAAATCTTTGAGGTAATAGTAATATTTTTCTCTAACGGTTCTAAGGAACCGTCGTACATCAAAGAGGTAAACCCTGCTCGCAAACATTGAACATTCTGTTCAAACGATGTGCCATGGTCAAGATGTAAGACAACAGGAATAGGTGCCTGTTCTGCGGCAATCTTTACTATTTCAGTAACGAATTCAAGTCCGGCATATTTAATCGCCCCCTGGCTAACCTGCAAAATTACCGGCGCCTTTTCTTCAGTAGCGGATTCCACGATTGCCTGGATATATTCCAAATTGTTGGCATTGAAGGCACCAACAGCATAGCCTTCTTTCTGGGCTTTGATTAAGAGTTCTTTGCTTGTAACTAAAGGCATACTAACAAGATATTAGCCATAGATTCACCCCGATTTTATCGGGGTGGCTTTATTCAATTTCCTAGGCGGCAAAATATCAAAAACACAAGCTAAAAATCAATCCGCCTGAGACGGATAGATTTTGATATGTGATTTTGATTTTTGCCTTTTCATTTTTGATTTTAGTGTGAAATCTCTATTCCTTCTTTTAGTGCTTTTTGGAGAAAGTAATTGCCTTGTTCAAGCATCATTTTTAGTTCGGTTTCTGTGTAAGGAAAGACATCTATCCCGACTGGAAATTGTGTGGGAAGATAGTTGACAATTCTTTGTAAAAAGGGCTCATTTGAGCCCTTCAAAATAATAAGCAGGTCAACATCGCTTCCCGGGACTGCATCGCCTCGTACCAGAGAGCCGAATAGAATAATCCTACAAATTTCTTGATGTTCACGCAACAGTTGTCTGGCCAAGGCTTGTACTGCTTCCCAGACATTCTCTTTAGGAAAGTAACTTATCTTTACAGAAGGAGATGATTCTGGTGGCATAATCTATAGCTCTTCGCGCTTCTTCCTTCGTATAATACTCATAAGGGGCACCAGTAGGGTAAGAATTGGGATAGCGCGGAGGGATATAATATTTATCTAATCCTTTAGCCACATCTAACAATTCTTCGTGTGGTTTAATCCCAGAGGGAAGATTCGCTAATAAAACACTTACAGAATGACCCCAGGCATCGGCCCCAAATTTTTGGTACAACCCTTTGACTGCTTTCTCTGCCGCCTGTTGAGAGGCAAAACAGGTCCATTCATAATCTCCGTCTTCCAAGGCGTGTTGAGCATGAAATAAGTCTCTCTCCGCTTGTCTTAGCCAATCTTCGTGTCTGCTCGGCATATTCACTCTGGCAGTTTTTCAAATCTGTCTTTTAATTTTTTCATTACTTCAGGCAAAGTAGTATATTCCATTTCATCTAAGGGCAAACGATGTGGTTCAAAGGGTCCGTGTTGTCTCAAATAATCAGCAATCCGATTGGCGGCACTTCTGGCTCGGTCAAAACTTGGGTCATCAAACATATCTCTGGGACCAACCAGCATCCCGTTATTCAGTTGAAACCCGGCGCAAATCACTCTCGGTGGTCCATCAAAACGAGATGGGTTTGCTCTATCAAATGATGTTGGCATCAGTGGTCCGTAGTGAGAACCCCTCATCCAGCCAGCTACACAATGAGGAAAGGCAAACGGTTCCAGAATTTCACCTACCGCAGGCATACCACTCTGTGAGCGCACGATCATCACTGGGTCGTCTTTGCCCACATATCTTCCAGCCAAAAGATTGAGTCTCTGGGTTGAGGAAGTGGCACCAATCTCATTGTCTGATTTGCGATAGACATTTCTAATGATATATTTATCTGGCGCCCCAATTAGTACCAAGAGGTCGTAGGTTTCCTCCGGGCAAGAAAGGACAATCCGACGGTTTTGCATAACATCCAGCACTTCAAATTTGAATCCGTCGTGAATTTTCGGGTCAATCACCAGACCAATGGTATTAAATGGGTCAGCAAAAATTTTGTAGAGAGGCATATTCCAGGCACCCGGTGCCGTCTTGTCAGCCATAAAGATTAAGACCGGTTCACTGGTTCTCTCTACAAATTCCATTTCCGCACAGCCAGGGCCCATTCCCTTTACCGTGCCCGCAAAAGCATCTTTCAATAGGTCCTGACCCGCACCATACAATTTTAGACTCTTAGCTACATTAGTGCACTCTACACAGATATCCCAGGCTAACTTGTGAATTGGTTCATAATCTATGCCGTGGCGGTGGGTCATAATCATTTCCAAATCATCGCCAACTCTGGTCACATGGAAATCAACGAGAAGTCCTTTTTTCTTGGCTTCACCGAGTTTTTCTCTGGCTTTTTCCATCAGGGCTGGATGCATACTGGAGTGGCCAACATAGCCTCCAATATCTGCCTTAATTACACTTAAAGTAATCTTTTCTGCCATTTGTTATTCCTCCTCTTGGGTTTGTTGGGTTCAACCCAAAAAACTAGATAAATCCGATAAACCAAGTAAACCCAACAAACCGTCTAAACCCAGTAAACTTACCCATTACTCACTACTATTTTCTTTATCTAAAATTATCTTCCAATCACTACAAATTCAATTCTTCTATTCTCTGCCCTGCCGGCTTTTGTTCGGTTGGGAGCAATCGGCATAGATTCTCCATAGCCTTTGGCGACGAGGCGAGTTGGGTCAATGTTGTGAATATTGATGAGATAATTGCGCACCGCTGCCGCTCTCGCCTCTGAGAGACTAAGATTCTTGGCGGCTCTTCCCCGACTGTCGGTATGCCCTCCAATTTCCACCTTTATTGTTGGATAATCTTTGAGAATCTTAGCCGCTTCATCAAGCACCACATAGGAAGTCGGCAGAATGTCAGCGCTACCACTGCGGAAGTTTATTCCTTTCAGGACAAATCTTTCTCCCATCTTGGGAATCGCTTTAAGAGAGAAATGCTGCATTGTCGTCTGCTTATCCGCTACCATAATCGGGACAGCTTGAGTATTATAACCCTCAACTATTGCCGTCAAAGAGTATGGTTCTCCCGGAGCTGTTGGTGGCAGAGTCATTGTATAGATGCCAGTAAGAAGGTCAGTAACCGTAGTGGCTAATTCTACACCCTTTAATGTCTTTGCTATCACTTTTGCTCCCAGAGGCTCACCGCTCTTAAAATCGGAAACCTTGCCGATGACCGTCCCTTTGGGAATCTCTTTTTTCTTAAGAGCAAAGTCCAAAACAAATGTCTGCCCGGCTTGAATGACCGCTGGCTTTTCCTGCCAATAATAAGAATCACTAGCCGCCACATGAATCCTGTATGTTCCTGGAGCTCCAGCAATCGTGTAGAGTCCGGTGACAATATCTTGTTTAATCTGGAGGCTTTCTGGCGGAACGCCGACAGCAGTAATCTTTGCCTCTAAGGGATTTCCTGTTTCTACTTCAGTGACTTTTCCGGCAATTGTGCCAAAAGGTTTTGGCTTAGGTTTCGGTAGTAGAGAAGAAGTAGTAGAAAGCCCAAAACTGGCATTCCAACTGGGGATACCCCAGTGTGGGTTAAAATCAATTCGCCGTTCGTAAGCACCGTCAATGGTCAGTCCAGAGGGTGTATTGAAGCGAATGCCGAATGCAATTATTTTCTTGGGCCACCCAGAACCAATAATAGTGGCGTCACCCTTACTTTTCACCGGACGTTCATTCACTGCTTCAAAAAACATAGTTATCCAGTCAGCCGCATTGAATTCAATACCACCACCTAAAAGCCAGTAAGAAGAACGGGAAAGATTTGCCTTGCAAGCTCCGTAGCGGTAATAATTAAGAAGGTCATAATATTTTGCCAGAGTATCAGGGTTAGATTTATCATGCGCGATAGTATCTTGAGGGTTCTTCTTATAAGCATAATGGTCAGCGCCAGCGATAAGAATGGTAGTGTCGGGAGGTAATCGGTATGGTGCCCAGGAACTGTCTGAAGGCTGTCCTGAATAGCGATAGCCAAAGTTTAAGTGTAAGTTAACTTTCGGGATACCAAAATCAGTGAGAATCCGAAAACCAATATCCGGATTGTGTTTGAGAAAAGTAGGATAATCATCAATAGTAACAAATCCGTGGGATACACAAATTGAATCTTTCACTGGGTCATCAAATGCTCCTACAGCGAAAGAAATAAATGGCTGGAGTGCTATAGCATAAGAAAGACGGGCGGTTCCATATTCCGGTGAAGGATAACCTCCCTTCATAGCAATTTCTACATTCTTCCAATAGATAGGGTGAACATCCACATAACTTGTATCATATCGCGCGTTGTAATTATAGTCAGACTCCATAAAATCTGCCCTTTCATCGTCAATACCATAGGCACTTCCGGCAAAAGAGACTTCGTAGTAGATTGAAGGAGAATAGCAGATTCCTAAGGTAACTTCGCCAAAGTGATGCTTATCAGGTTTTTTACCGGAACTATCCCCTTGGAAATAGGTGTGATTGGGGTTCTTATATATTGTCCCAAAGGGATGGCAATAGTTAATCTTGGAGTATTGGCCGTGCAGGCTTACGCCTAACACCTGATTGCCGAGAGTTCTGGCTGAATAGACTCTAAAGAGCCCTCTCTGACCATTGAAAGCCGGGGGATAATAGAGAAAACCAGCGAAGGCAGAATGCCAAAGGAATAAAAAAATCCCCCCTATTCCTAAAGTCTTAAGAATCTTCATTTGTTTCCCTCCTTGTGTGGTGATGTATTGTTAGACATCAGACTTTAGACACCAGACTTTTTTTACCTCAGTCTAATGTCTGAATTTTAGGCTATCGTTTTTTTGTTGCGCTCCGTCCCTTTAATGGAAATGCTAGACCTCCATAAAGACCAAGTTGGTCGGGGCCACTCACTATGCCTCTAACCTCAGTAAAAATTTTCATATTAGAGGGAGTCAAATATTCTATACCAACCAGAATGTTAAGTCCTAGTTCCAGTTTTGAACGGTCAGCTGTCCACCACTCAGGGTAATCATAGTGAATAGAATGCATCCCCAAACCAGCTCCTAGATAAGGGGACCACCGGCTCCTTTGTAGAACGAAACGATATTTCAAGTCTGCATTCACAGAAATATCTGTAAATGAACCTTTATACCAATACAGGTCGCCGCCTGGCGCTCGACGGTAATACTCATTGTAGGATGCATAAGTGAAAAGAAGGCTCGTCTCTATCTGTAAAGCACGAGCAATTTCTGGAAAGGCTAAGTGTCCTCCGAGACCTATTCCGGTTCCAATAGTTCCTTCTACATCCACTATTCCCAGTCTAAACCCCAAATTGTGGTCTGTTTTCTGCTCTCCCTTGACTGGATTTGCAAAAACAAAGAGCAGGATATTTAACCACGGAAGCACCCCGACCCCGATTTTCATCAGGGCGGGGTGAACTCCAGCACGGAAAGGCAATGAAAAACTAGATTTTATATTGAAATTCCGATACGGCAAGACTATACTTAGAAAAATATTGTGTTTCATAAGACCTCCTAAAATTCAGTAAACTCTCTCCTCTTTAATCCTGATAAATCTAAGGTTGCATCCTTTGGGTTTGGGATTATTTCCCATTCCTCCATAGTTAAAGCACCAATAATAATATCAACCTCTTTCCCGTCAACTCTTCCCACCTCATCAATAGGAACCACTTCAGTATGAAAATCAAGTCCTTCAATCTTACCTTGAATTGAACAATGTTCTTTTACCTCAATTACCCTTCCACCCAATGCTACTTTATATGGTCTGGAGAGGAACCGAATGGGAACACCTTCTAAGAGTCGGCTTGAAACATAGGTATGCATCGAGTCAGTGTCAAATAAGGCCGTAGCTTTTTTGCCTTCAATTTCTGTTTCTTTTACAATTCTCATCGTAACCCTCTACTGCTGTGTCTCAGAAATGTTTGACAATTTTAGTCGTAGAGTGGGCTCGGGCGTCCCCCACAAGGACGGCGGACAGGTGTCCCCGTGAAATCAAAACTCAACCCTCTTTCTCCCTTCTCTTATCCGCCGTGTTTTTGGCGGAAATGTCGGGGCTACTTATATTCTGACATTAGGTCTTTTTTTCTTAACTCTTACAGTGCCTTCAGCCACACTCAAAAGTGATAATAAAGAGAGAATCTTAGTGAAGGACCACTTAATTCTAAGGGCAAAGGCAGACTTTGTCCTGTATATCGGTTACGATATTCAAGAATTTTTCCAATTTCTGAGAGGTCTTTATTATCTTCTTTGATTGTTAGTGAAGAAATTTTGCCAAAAGTATAATCACCCTCAATCCCTAAGCTAATCTCAGGTAGACTGACCAATTCAAGCCCAAGCCTCATTAGAAAACAGGTGGCACTTCCCGTAGCTTTCTGCATTTCATAGTCTCCAATCACTTGTTTTTCCTTTTTCAATCCACCAAAAATTTCATTCAATCCAACTCCTCCATAGCCTTTTAGCACAAGAGGCACCAGAGGCACTTTGTAGTCTATGCCCAGTGTTAATGGAGTAAGCGAAATGGTGTAGCTCTCAGTGCCGTTAGTGACATTTCTCTTCGTCTCGCTTTTCCAGTAGCCCACTCTGGTGTAGAAAGAAAGACCTATAGGTAATCCTAGACGAGACTGGCCGCCAAAAGTGGCATTAGCACCAATTTCAGAAAAATCCGGGGTAAGGACTTGCTCATTCAGTATTTTCAACGACGGTCCATAGGTGCCAAAATAACCACCCAGCGAAAAATCAAGACCTGGGACAGTTCCACCAAAAACAGAGAAAGCATAGGCAGAAATAATTAGCACTAGGAATATTCTTCTCTTTTGCATGTTTTCACCTCTTTTTTAAGTGGTAAAATTATATCAAATTTTCCAGAGGATGTCAAGTGTTTTTCTTAAGATTTCTGAAAAAGTCCAGAAATAGAGAATTTTTCAGCAATCTCTTCTCAAATTATTCTTTGATAAGTTTAATCCCAGAATAGAAATAGTTTCTTTCTCCTAATTTCAATTCGTAGTCTCCTTTTCCCTTGTCAAGTGAAAAAGAAATTTTAAATTTTCTCTCGGTCAGTTTTTCTACCGGCAAAAAATATCCACCAATAGAATAAGTGCCATCGTAATTATCGCATTCTTTCTTAGGGTCGGGGATAACTAGATAGGCTTGAAGGTTGTTGAGATTTGTCTTGCCTCGCACTTCCCCTTTGACCGTGATTATTGAGTCATTTTGAACAATCTTTGGTAAGAGTTCATCTGATAAGGCCACTTCCTCAGCAAAATTCTGAGTTACTAACATTTCTGTTTCGGTCAGAAAGAAACCAATGCCAATATGGGTAAATTTCTTGGAAAGAATATTTTTCTTATGTTTTGGACTGCACATCAAATCTCTATGAGCCTCTGATATCAGCCGCTTCATCTCATAGCCTTGTTCCTCAAATCCTGGGGAGACGGAAATTTGATGGATATTTTCACCTGTTCCTCCAATTAGTTTGGGATAATATTCTTCTTTGCGGTCTTGGGGAGTTTTCCCTTCAGGTGATTGATGGGAAAAATAGTGGCGTCGGCACATATCTTCGCTGTGCTTTCTGGCCATTAACCGAAGCCCCTCGTCAAAATCATAAGTCATCAATCCTCGTTTTGTCCTTTCTGCATTCACTAAACGAATCATTTCCTGTTCGCCCTGTTCCATTTCTTCAAGAGTGAACCCCGTTACAGGCTGGTGGGTCTGGGCGTTTGCACATCCTGCCTGTAACGGGGTGAAAGCAAAGAGAAGACTGCTCCAGCCTACAAGACAAAAGCAAATGATCTTTAAGGTATGAAAAACCATCGTCCCCCAAATCCCTCTTTAGAAAAAGAGACTTGATCAATCTTCCAATCAGTATCAGTGTAATCTGTGGTTAAATCTTCAAATTGCCATTTCATAGATGCGATAGGTCTTATATTTTTTACCACCAATCATTTCTGCCAGGCGATTCATTAAAACATTGTCCTCCAGAATCCAGGAAAGTTCTGCATACTCATACCCTTTAGCTTTGCCGTTTTTGAAAAGATTTAAAATCATCGCCGCTTCAATGCCTCTTTTTTGATAAGAATGAATTACACCCATAATCAGAACTCTGATTCCTTTTATCTTCCTTCGGTAGTAAAGAAATTTTATCATCCCGGATAGATTCAATTTCCCGTCAATTTTCTTTAACACGAAATTATAGTCAGGCACCGACATAATTACACCAACCGGTTTTTCTCTATCAAAGGCAAAATAGACTAATGCGGGCTCAACCAATTGTTTCAGGGATTTTGCCATATAGTCAATTTCTGAATCAGTCATCGGCACAAATCCCCAGTTTTTGCTCCAGGCTTGATTATAGACTTCCTTAAATAAAGCGACTTCTCTACGGAAGTCTCTAAGATTGACCGGACGAATGTTTATACCTTTAGTATCTAAACGGACAGAGATTTTTGCCAAACGAGGTGAATCAAAAGTAGTTCCATCAAAGTAATAGGCGTAAAGGTCTTTTGCTTTTCGCAAGTCGGCTTGTTCATAAAGTCTTAAGTAATAACGAGGATTATAAGGCATCATCACCATTGGGTCCATCTCAAACCCATTAACTAAAAGGGCGCATTCATCATTGGTGGAGAGGTTCAAGGGACCTCGCATCACGGTCATTCCCTTCTCTTTAAGCCAGTTTTTTGCGGATTCAAAGAGAAGATTTGCTACCGATTGGTCATCAATGCACTCAAAAAAACCGAAAGTTCCTTGTTTCTCTTGATGAAATTCAATATAATTTCGGTCAAGGCAAGCGGCCAGGCGACCAACAATTTCTCCTTCTTTTCTAGCTAAAAATAATTTTGCTTTCGCGTGCTCAAAGAAGGGATTTTCTTTAGCGCTCAAAAGTTTCTTCTGGTCTGAAATCAAAGGTGGAACCCAATGAGGGTCATTCTGATAAATCTTCCAGGGCAAGCTGAGAAATATCTCCATGTCTTTTTCGTTTTCTACAGTAAATACTTGTATCGGTTCCATTATGCCTCCTAATTTTTAGTAACCCGCCATGAACTACGAGCCGTGTTCACAGGCAAGGATTCTGTTTTTTCCTTCTTGTTTTGCCTGATACAATGCTTTGTCAGCCGAGGCAATCAATTTATCTTTCTCACGGCTATCTTCTGGAAAAGTGGCAATCCCTCCACTCAGAGTAACTTTTTTCAAGGGAAGAATTTCTTGATTGGGAAAGCGGTGCGTTTCTGTCCTCTTCCGGATGCGCTCAGAAAGGACATAGGCTCCTTTCTTAGAAGTGTGAGGAAGAATCAGGGTGAACTCGTCTCCACCGTATCTAGCGGCGAGATCGGATCTGCGAATCGCCTTAGTAACCACTCCCGTGGCTTCTATTAAGAGAATATCCCCTGCCAAGTGACCGTTTGTATCATTGTAAATCTTGAAGTCGTCAAGGTCTAAAATGGTTAAGGAAAAAATTGTTTGATAGCGGAGACTGCGTTCTATTTCCTCTTCCAGACGGTCCTGAAAGTAGCGGTGATTATAGAGTCCGGTAAGTCCATCTGTAATCGCTGAAAGGATAGTTTTTTCAAAGAATTCCAATTCTACTATTTTAGGATTTTTAATATGGGGGTGAAGATTGGTGAAGTAATCTAGGATAGCCACTCTGACTCCTACTGGACGTCGCAGTTTTTTTCCTAACTCATATTTATGGTGAAGGATTAAAGACCAGTGGCGTTTGGCTTCATTTTCAGGGAAATACAGATGAGTCAGAGTCTGAATGAGGTCTGAATAAAGGGTTTCTGCTTTTTGCCGGCGCAAACTTTCTATCTGACGAATTGCCTCTTCGGATTCTCCGTTATCCCCGGCTAAGGCATCAATGACTTCCTTGGAGAATCTCTGCAATGTCTTCTTTGATTTCATTGGACCTCCTTTCATTAACTATCGTGGCTTTCACGAAATTCACAACCTCTTGATTTACACGAAGTTACAAGCACACCTTCTTGCTTGTTGCCCTCCTGTTATATAACTCCTTAATTTTAAGAGAGTTGCAAGCCCAAGTTCGCTAC
>JBFLXN010000349.1:0-1102 GCA_040755715.1 Candidatus Edwardsiibacteriota bacterium | reverse complement strand
TAAGTTTAGCAGGTTGCGAAAAACACAATGAATTTGCCAAAGAAACTCTGCATTGCCTTAGTCGCTCGTCAGGCAAAGTAATAATCCGTTGGCTCTTACTTCCAGGACATCTTGAATGTTGTGGCAAGGAAATTCTGAAAATGCTTGAGCCTTATAAAGACTTTCATATCAGTCTAATAGATGATTTCATTCCAGACTACAAAATGCAACCAAACAGAAGAAACACCGAGGCAGAAATCAAAAAGGCAAAAGAAATGATAAGACTGTATGGCTTAAGAGACATAGAAAACTGTGGCAAGCATTTCTGGAAATAGAGAAAAAACAAAGGAGGAAACATGAGATTCTTTACTGAAAATCCTGATGAAAGTGTGAAGCAAGGAGTAAACTGGCAGAGGCAAGAGAGCAAGATAGGAACTCAAAAAGAGTATTCTGAAACTCATATAAATCTGAGTGAGATTACAGGCTTCAACGGTGAACGAATTTCTTTGAGAGGCGAAGAGCAAAGAACAACGCTCTATACAGAAGGCGAGACAGGCAACTGGCAGTTTGTGACTCATGAAATTGCAAAACCGCTGGCTTGCGGCTGCGCCCCGTATCCCGGCATGAGAATACGAGTCTACCGTAATGGGCAAGCAAGCTGTGAAGCACATTATTATCTTTGCTCGCTCTGCGGTCGAGAAATCTATCCTCAAAGCTATACAATAGTAGAAGAAAAATTTTTCCATAGACATCCCTGTGCAGAGTATGTTCTGAGACAAATATTACGAAACGAGAAAAAAAATCCGACTCTCCAGCAGAATGCCCTTATTTACTTAGAAAACTTGCTCAAAGACATTCGCGCGGAGAGGTCAATCTTTTGGTCTATTATTTATTGGAGAAGAAGTAATGCTTCATTTCAGCAATAACTCTTCAAAACTGATTTCGGCTAGTCCAGCAATTGAAAAAGCACTACAAGGCTTAAGCCAGAGTCGTTTCTGCAAGCCTGATGAAACAATCAAAAGATTTTTAGATGCTAAGGAACTTATTTCAGAGAAAGAATTGGCACAAGTTTTACAAGGTCTCATCAATCTCGGTTTTGTTAATAACAGCGAAATCATCTTTG
>JBFLXN010000348.1:0-1102 GCA_040755715.1 Candidatus Edwardsiibacteriota bacterium | reverse complement strand
TAAGTTTAGCAGGTTGCGAAAAACACAATGAATTTGCCAAAGAAACTCTGCATTGCCTTAGTCGCTCGTCAGGCAAAGTAATAATCCGTTGGCTCTTACTTCCAGGACATCTTGAATGTTGTGGCAATGAAATCGTGAAAATGCTTGTGCCTTATAAAGACTTTCATATCAGTCTAATAGATGATTTCATTCCAGACTACAAAATGCAACCAAACAGAAGAAACACCGAGGCAGAAATCAAAAAGGCAAAAGAAATGATAAGACTGTATAGCTTAAGAGACATAGATAACTGTGGCAAGCATTTCTGGAAATAGAGAAAAAACAAAGGAGGAAACATGAGATTCTTTACTGAAAATCCTGATGAAAGTGTAAAGCAAGGAGTAAACTGGCAAAGGCAAGAGAGCAAGATAGGAACTCAAAAAGAGTATTCTGAAACTCACATAAATCTGAGTGAAATTACAGGCTTCAACGGTGAACGAATTTCCTTAAGAGGTGAAGAACAAAGAACAACGCTCTATACAGAAGGCGAGACAGGCAACTGGCAATTTGTGACTCATGAAATTGCAAAACCGCTGGCTTGCGGCTGCACCCCGTATCCCGGCATGAAAATACGAGTCTATCGTAATGGGCAAGCAAGCTGTGAAGCACATTACTATCTTTGCTCGCTCTGCGGTCGTGAAATCTATCCTCAAAGCTATACAATAGTAGAAGAAAAATTTTTCCATAGACATCCCTGTGCAGAGTATGTTCTGAGACAAATATTACGAAACGAGAAAAAGAACCCAACTCTTCCACAAAACACCCTTATTTACTTAGAAAATTTACTCAAAGACATTCGCGCGGAGAGGTCAATCTTTTGGTCTATTATTTATTGGAGAAGAAGCAATGCTTCATTTCAGCAATAACTCTTCAAAACTGATTTCGGCTAGTCCAGCAATTGAAAAAGCATTGCAAGGCCTAAGCCAAAGTCGTTTTTGCAAGCCTGATGAAACAATCAAAAGATTTTTAGATGCTAAGGAACTTATTTCAGAGAAAGAATTGGCACAAGTTTTACAAGGTCTCATCAATCTCGGTTTTGTTAATAACAGCGAAATCATCTTTG
>JBFLXN010000347.1:0-1126 GCA_040755715.1 Candidatus Edwardsiibacteriota bacterium | reverse complement strand
ATCTCACAGGATAATAGGACTTCCCAATAAATCAGGCGAATTGAGGCAATATGTAACCTTAAAAGATTTGAAAAATATAACAAATATACAGAATCCTCAGATTGTTGATGACGTTGATTTATTATGGATAAAAGATAACAAGGTCTTTTGTTCTTTTGAAGTTGAGGCAACAACAGCGATGACTGAAAGCCTTAACAGAGGTTCGAATGTTGATGCTGAAGTCCCTAAATTTTTAGTAATTCCTCAGGAAAGGGAATCTCAACTGATCGGGAAGATGAGGTCACCCATGTTTGCCAAAAGATTTAAAGACGATAATTGGAGGGTAATATTCTTCGAACCTTTGAGGGAAAACTATTGGAAGAAAAAAGGTAAAAAAGATATCTTTAGTTTAGTTGACAAAAAAATAATCAAGAAAACTTCTAAGTATAACCAGAATTCTCAACCAAGACTATTTAACTAAATAGTAGAAATTCTTATTAAAGGAGCAGAATAAAACAATGATTTGCAGGAGCTGTGATTATAAGAAGAGTGCACCTGAAGGCATATGCAAAGTACAAAATGCATCCGATGGATTACCAATTAGATGCGTGGGACTTTGGGCAAAGATAGATTGGAAGAGGCGAGATTGCTTCGTTTCACTCGCAATGACATTTCTTATAACTATATTTGGGTTTATATATTTTAAAACGGAAGGGAGGTTTGGGAGATGAATAAATTAATTGAGAGAATAGTATGCGATCCGAAGATATGCAGTGGTAAGCCCTGCGTAAAAGGAACAAAGATACCTGTCCACATCATACTTGACCTCCCTGCTGCTGGAGAAAATTTCGAGGGGATTAAGAAAGCCTACCCAAATATCACTGATGAAGATATCAGGGCCTGTCTGAACTATGCTTCAGCTCTTGCTGATGAAGAAGCCGGGGTTACTGCATGAAGATTCTTGCCAATGAGAATCTTTTTGAGCGAAAGTTCCCTCCATAGAAGATTTGTTCTCTAGAAGGCAATTTATACTATAATTAAACCCGAATTACGCAAGGGTATGTATTAAATGACCACACTGTGTCATTCCGAGCGAAGCGAGGAATCTCATTTTGAGTGATGAGATTGCCACGTCGCTCCGCTCCTC
>JBFLXN010000346.1:0-1129 GCA_040755715.1 Candidatus Edwardsiibacteriota bacterium | reverse complement strand
CCTCACATATATCAACAATTCGTTTTCTCTCCCACATCTTTGCCTCTTCGTTTTCGAAGACCTCTTGCAAATATGCGGCAGGGAGGGCTTTAGCTGCCTCAAGCTGCTTCTCACAGGCAGTTCTTGCCTTTTCAACCTCTTGCATCAGTTCCTGAACCTTTGCAGCTATGCATTTTTGTTCTTCTATTGGAGGCAAGGGAATTTGAAGATTTATTAAATCCTTCCGCGTTATCGCACCGAAAGTGCTTCCACTTCCTAAAGATGTAATTTGTTCTTCAATAGACCGCAAATACCAAAAAATAAACCAGTTTATCAATCTATCTTTACATCTAATTGCAGCAAGTCCCCGGCCAATGCAGCATTTCAAATTATTCATATTCACAGGACCAACTGGAGCACGAACAGAAATTAAAAGATCCCCTTCTTTTGCTACTTTAATGGGTTGGGTACACCATATTCTCACCGTTGGGAAATATTCTCCGAAATCTGCTTTTCCTTGAAAAAAAGGTAACCCTTCAGGTTTATCAGTATATGTATTTCCTGGAGGTGACTGCCCCATGATCATCTCACACACCTCTTCCAGCCTCACCCATCGCCAACCCGCTGGTAATTCGGAATGCGGAGTGTGGATTTCGGAATTATTTATTTCGGTCTGCACTTTCATCGCCTTTTCTATTTTCATTAGTCAATTATTAGTCATTTATTAGTCAATATAGTCAATTGACCTTCTTTCAATATGCCAAGAGGTGTGGCCTATAAATGTCCAAAATCTTTCCGATATGTGCAATAAATGTGCAATTAATATGCAATTGGTGCAATTATTGTGCAATAACATAGAAAGCTCCAGCTCCTTTTTTACCGCTTTCTCTCATAACTCCTTTTTGGATCAATTCTCTTAAATCGTTAGTTGCTGTATTCCTTGAGCATACGCTTAACTCCTGATATTCCTTATTTGTAATCCTTCCTTTTTCTTTTGCATACATTACCCCTTTAATCTGTCTATCATTCAAACCGAGGTTTCGGAGATATTCTTCTGTATAAATATCTTTCCTGAAGATAACTCTGAACCCCTGATACTCTTCGAATTGTGGCTCAGGTAATCCTGCTTTTGTACAAGCATTCCGCATTT
>JBFLXN010000345.1:0-1153 GCA_040755715.1 Candidatus Edwardsiibacteriota bacterium | reverse complement strand
TTATAACCAGGCCGCGCAATGGATCGCCAGGGCATTCGGCTTTTGAACATTCAGGGGAATTTGAATATTAAACATCTTTAAGGCAAGTCAGAGGGAGCCCTGGCTCCCATTGGCGGCCGCCGTTAGATGCAACTATATCAAAATAGGCACAGGGATTTTTATGAGAAATGAACAATCTGGATAATAATGAAAATCCGCAAAATAGACACTGGTGGGATTGGTTGATTTATGGCCCATTCACACCATTCTTTCGTGCACATGGATCGAGAACTCTTTCAAATCGTGAAAGTATCGGATTAATTTTTATTGCGGTTTTGGTCTTGATATTAGGTGCTTTAGGTATAGCTGGCGTATTATAAAAAATATTTTATAAATAGCATCTAACCAAGAAGCTCAAGTGGACAGCCAGGGCACCCGGGTTCTGAAAAATCGGGGGTCTTGAACAACCAAAACCTTTAAACAAGTCAGTGGAAGCCCTGGCCGCCATTGGCTTCAGACGTTAGGCACATATTTATGAAGAAACATACAATTACTTCCGCTTATCGCCAATTCTATGTTGCCGACGTTGGTCTTAATCCACCAGCACCTGAAGAATGGAATGATGAGCATGTTAGACAAAGATACAATGCTGATAAAAATATTGTTGCGCTCTGCCCAGAGGGGGATTTGACAGCGCGAATTATTTGTATCCCACCTGGGAAGTCCTACGAAAATGAAAAAGAGCCTGAATTCGAGGTAAACACACAGGTAACAATTGAGACTGGAAAACTGGGAGTCATGGAATGGCCATGGGAGAAAATAGAAAAGTATAATGTCGACCCTGGGGTTTACTTTATAAGATTTTCAGGTTTTAACTTGGCTGGCGTTGATGATCAAGAAGATTATTATATAGTAGAATTTAAGCGTGCCTAACAAGGCCGCCCAAAGGATCGCCAGGGCATTCGGCTTTTGAACATTCGGGGGAGACTGAACATTAAACATCTTTAAGGCAAGTCAGTGGAAGCCCTGGCTCCCATTGGCGGCCGCCGTTATCTTTCAAAATTGAGGTTCCGAATGGACTGGAAAACATGGATTCCTTTCCAATCAAATATTTCAAAAGAAATATGCGAACATATGACGGAGGAAGAAAGAAAGGAGCTATCTGCTCGTGCAG
>JBFLXN010000344.1:0-1159 GCA_040755715.1 Candidatus Edwardsiibacteriota bacterium | reverse complement strand
AGAGAAAGGAGGTGAAACCATGACAAACAACAACGGCAATTCTGTCTCAATAAAGATGAGACAAAAAGCAGAGGAGATTCTCATTGCCAAGTGCAACAGAATCATCACACAGATAAACGACAAAAAAACTGAGATTATGAAGAAAGCGGAAAAGCAGATGATAGCTGAACTCGCGCTTGATAATGAATTTTCAAAAATCAAAGAGATGAAGAAACAGATGCAAGAACTTGAGAGAGAGATTAAAAAGAAGACAGGCTATGAGTATTCGGGATATGGAAGGGCTGATACGCACTTATCTGAGTTAGAAGAGTCTTGCACACATGGATATATGTTTCAAAAAGAGTTGGAAAAGAGAACAAAGGCTGAATATGATTTTGACACAGAGAAAGCAAGGATAGAAGAACTCAAAGACAAGCTCATAGAAGAGCTCTGGCTTGCTGGTCAACCAGAAGAAGTGAGCAAGATTCTCTCAAAGATGAAATAAGGGCGAGGCGGGTTCTGGCGTTCAAAGGTATTATAAAAAGGCTATGCCAGTTATACCACCCGCCATAGAATTAACAAATCAACTTCCTGCAATGTAAAAAAATGGAGCAAGGCTCTGCATGCCTTTGGCTTTTGACTTTTAAGAGCTATGAAGCATGGTAACGAAGGGAGGAAAAGTTTATGAGCAGAAAAAAGATAAAAGAAACAACTTGGTTAGACGAACTCAAATCTATTATTACCGATTATAAAGAGGGATCAGACGAACCCCTTGATGGCGATGAAGTCGACAGATTGATTGAACACATCAGAAACAGAATCAATTTGCATGAGGGAAATATTACCGACGCTGAATTTGAAGAACTTGAGGAGAAATAATGAAAAGCACGATAAGAAGAAGTAGAAATCAGACGCAAGTCATATTCTATGGTGATGTGAATAAAGAAGATGCACAGAAGTTAGCCAAAGAGGAATATGGAGAAAATGTGAAAATAGACTTTGCAAGCACAAGAGAAGAAGCATTTAAGAAGTGTATTAAGGACATGTTGGCTGAATAAAAAACAGGAAAGCTCAGAATTTCAATTCGAGGTGAGAGAACATGACTAAAAAATCAAATTACATTTGTGAAAGAGTGAGAAAGGTTATGCCTTTCATAGAGCCTGCAAATATAGGACATTGC
>JBFLXN010000343.1:0-1176 GCA_040755715.1 Candidatus Edwardsiibacteriota bacterium | reverse complement strand
GCATCAGGGCTTTTTTCTGTTTTTTCAGCTCCTCAAGCTGCTTTTCATGCAGGTCAATTTCACGGTCTGCGGTAGATAAGATATCGGCGATGGCCGTTTGTTCGGAAAGGGAAGGGAGGTTAATTATCAATTTGAGTAATGTTTGCAGATCTATCCCTTTGACTGTAGAACCATTGCCTAGCCTTTCTAAATCACTGCCAAGTTCAATGAAATTATAATATACGAACTCAGTAGATACTAATGAATCATCAAGTATGATTCCTTTTAGATCTTGATTGATTGCCATATCAACCATATTAATAAAGCCCCTTCCTAACCCCATTCTGGTTGATATGATCAGATTTCCTTTTGGTATGATTTTCGAAGCGCTTTGCTGGACCGCCTCTAAGCTTATATGTTCAGAAGAGTCATATTTTTGCTTTGACCCGTCTAAGTCTTTCACTGTAACCCACGGAATGTTTCCTTTATAATACTGCTCAATATTTCTTGATGGTGTTCCACCACCAAAAACATTTTTACAAATCTCTCCCAACCTTACCCTTTGCCACTCATCAGTGAAGCCGGGAAGGCGTGATTTACCTGTCAGCAGGTTTTGCATCAGCCACTTTTTCTGTAGTTTCTTCTCGGCGATTAACTGCTCTTTTAGCTCTATGGCTTTGTCCCACGTAGAGAGAATCTCAGCAATCTTTTCCTGCTCGGGCAGAGGAGGAAGAACGGCAAAGAGTTTTCTAAAAGAACTTTTACTCATCACTCTGTTTCTTCCTGCCCCTCCTGGGGATATATCCGATAACATCTTTTTAAAATGTGGCTGAATTACATAGTATTTGTAGAAATATGGGCAAGCTTTTTCACTAAACACATATGTTGGGAATCTATGCGATACTAATTTGCCCTCATCATCCCTATTTGCCACTGCTATTGCATGTTCCCATGCAAATGTGATGTTAACAATTAAATCGTTTTCGGCAACTGAGAATAGTTCTTCCATAGCAATAGAATTCGGGTCATCAATATATTCATGGAAAGTCCCCTTAGCATGACTTCTAAGACCCAGACGCCAATAGCCATTTTGTGGTTTAGGTACTTTTCTTTCTACCTGGTCAAGGATATGTTTTAGTTGTTTAACATCCCATTCGCCCGGCACAATACCAACTTTAGTCTTTTTATATCCCTCGG
>JBFLXN010000342.1:0-1176 GCA_040755715.1 Candidatus Edwardsiibacteriota bacterium | reverse complement strand
AAGTCTATAATGACTTTCTTCAATCAAGACAGCCAACAATAGACTTCGCTCCACTCACTTCAATTTCAGTTTCACAAAGAAGAACAGAAGAAAGCAGAGACAAAGATGTGGAACTAGCAAGATTCATTGAGCGAGAAGCTCAAAAAATTGGCTTCAAAAGTGAAGGTATAAAACTCCTGCCAGAAAAAACAGGAGTAGTCATTGATTTTACATTTGCAAAACAAAAAGAAAGAGAGAAAGTTTATGCAAGGAGGCAAAGATGAAATGCAAAACTTACATCAATAACAATAACCTAACTGTCTATCCGCCAGTAATTCAAATCGTGGCTCCTTTGATGCGTCAGCTCAATCAGGAATTGCACATTGAAAGTATTCCACATCCCAAATCATATGAGCCACAGTTTCAAAAAGCAAGAAAAACTTTCGTCGGCATTTCAAAAGAAGAAATTGCTAATGCAACATTAGAGAAACTCTGGCAGATTCACGATTTTCAAGCATATGAACCTTGTAAAAACTATGGTAACCACAGCACACTATTAGAACTGAAGATAGAAATAGCAAAAAAAAAGATTCAAAACTGTTCTCTTTGCGGTCACGAATGCAATGTCAATCGTTACAAGGAAAGAGGCAAATGCAATTTGAAAGACATTTCTTTCTACGAATATTGGGGTGAGCTTATCGGAGAAGAAACTCCAATAAATCCAGCAGCAGGAATAGCCCTTTATGCCTGTTCCTTCAACTGTAAGTTCTGTCACGCGCATGATTATCTGAATGTGAATCAAGGAATACGATTAGGGAAAATATTAAATTTAGAGTTATGGGACGAAATTGACTATGAACAATGTCAAACAATAGAGTTTAGTGCGGCAGGAGACCCAATCCCGAATTTGCTTTCAATCCTTGAAACATTAAACAGCGCCCCTGAAGAAATGAATCATCAAATAATCTGGAGTAGCAATAGCTATGGCACAAAAGAGACTTGGAAAGTGCTAAACAATCTCATTGACATTTATCTTATTGACCTAAAATTCGGAAATGACAACTGTGCTTTAAGTTTAGCAGGTTGCGAAAAACACAATGAATTTGCCAAAGAAACTCTGCATTGCCTTAGTCGCTCGTCAGGCAAAGTAATAATCCGTTGGCTCTTACTTCCAGGACATCTTGAATGTTGTGGCAA
>JBFLXN010000341.1:0-1217 GCA_040755715.1 Candidatus Edwardsiibacteriota bacterium | reverse complement strand
GGAAAAACCCAGCATTAATTCGGGGACACGGTGATATGCTGATATGTATAAAAGTTTTTCATTCCGTATCAGCGTATAAGCTTATCAGCATATTATCGTTTCATGTTTTCGTGGTAATTATTCAATTCCCTAGGCCTGAACTTATCTCCTATCTTTTATCCTGTAAATCCTGTCAATTAAATTTCCTATGCTTTTCGAATAATTCGCCGTAATTCGTTTCATTCTATTCCACTATTTTTGCCTTACAAAAACAAAAATGCCTCCTTGCTTAGGTAAAAGCATCACAAGAAGGCATCTACAGAATAAGATACAGAAATAGCTTCTTCGGAACTAACTCCCGAAGCTGAAGCCAAGAGACAAAAGTCCCAGAGAGAGAGAGAGAGAGAGAGAGAGAATCATTTTGTCAATTTCTCCTCTATGGTTTATGGCTTGAAAAGCCACGGCTACAATAGAATTGTAGCCGGTGATTTTTAATCACCGAATTGTTCGCTCACTCATTCATAATAGACTGAACTTCTTGAGTGCTTCCGCAACTTTAGAATCTACTTTAGCCAAGTCCCTCAAAGACAGAATAAGCTTCTCCAATTTACCTTCGTCTAATTCTTTTATTCTTTGCTCAATTGCTTGGGTCTTGAGCTCAAACGGCCTTATCATACTTCGCCTGTCCCATATTGCAAAGCTGATAGTAGAAACGGTTATAGCAGTAAATATGCCGGTAATAATCCAAAGAAATGTAAAAAGTTGGTCTATTCTTTTGTCCACCTGCTCAAACCGCTTGTCAACTTGCTCAAACCGCTTGTCAACTTGCTCAAACCTCTTGTCAACTTGCTCAAACCGCTTATCCACCGCATCTTTAAATTCCCTTAAAGTAGTCTCCATCCTTATCAGCCTGTCTCTATCCTCAAGAGTAAATGGCACTTCCTTTGCGAATAAACCCGAGCTTAGACCGAATAAGAAGATGAATAAAAAAGATGTTGATACTACTCTTCTCATAATTCTATACATCCTTAGAATCTCCTCCCTCCTTTTTATCACCGTCTCCTTACTATATATTATAACAATTTTTAAACACTTTGTCAAGAGAATTTTCTGGGGCTTCACCGATTTCGGTGCAAATTTTAAAGGAAGACGCTGAAATATCAATATGTTTGTTAGCTTTTCCGATTTCGGTGCAAACTATCACCTAAATATTTGGAAATTTGAAATAACTTCAGATG
>JBFLXN010000340.1:0-1245 GCA_040755715.1 Candidatus Edwardsiibacteriota bacterium | reverse complement strand
TTAATTCCATGCCTGGTTATCAAGACACCTCCTGCGCACTGACTCTTACAATTCCGGTCAGCAGTAGTTGCATCAGGGCTTTTTTCTGTTTTTTCAGCTCCTCAAGCTGCTTTTCATGCAGGTCAATCTCACGGTCTGCAGTAGATAAGATATCGGCGATGGCCTTTTGTTCGGGGAGGGAAGGGAGGTTAATTGGCAATTTGAGTAATGTTTGCAGATCTATCCCTTTGACTGTGGAACCATTGCCTATCCTTTCCAAATCACTACCAAGTTCAATAAAATTATAATATACAAACTCAGTAGATACTACTGAACCATTAAGTATGATTCCTTTTAGATCCTGATTGATTGCCATATCAACCATATTAATAAAGCCCCTTCCTAACCCCATTCTGGTTGATATGATCAGATTTCCTTTTGGTATGATTTTTGAAGCACTTTGTTGGACCGCCTCTAAGCTTATATGTTCAGAAGAGTCATATTTTTGCTTTGACCCGTCTAAGTCTTTCACTGTAACCCACGGAATGTTTCCTGTATAATAATGCTCAATATTTCTCGATGGCGTTCCACCACCAAAAACATTTCTACAAATCTCCCCCAACCTTACCCTTTGCCACTCATCAGTGAAGCCGGGGAGGCGTATTTTACCTGTGAGCAGGTTCTGCATCAGCCACTTTTTCTGCTGTTTCTTCCCGGCGATTAACTGCTCCTTTAACTCAATGGCTTTGTCCCACGTAGAGAGAATCTCAGCAATCTTTTCCTGCTCGGGCAGAGGCGGAAGAACGGCAAAAAGCTTTCTAAAAGAACTTTTACTCATCACTCTGTTTCTTCCTGCCCCTCCCGGGGATATATCCGATAACATCTTTTTAAAATGCGGCTGAATTACATAATATTTATAAAAATACGGGCAGGCTTTTTCGTTAAACACATACGTTGGGAATCTATGTGATACCAATTTGCCCTCATCATCCCGATTTGCCAGCGCGATTGCATGTTCCCAAGCAAATGTGATATTAACAATTAAATCGTTTTCGGCAACTGAGAATAGTTCTTCCATAGCGATGGAATTCGGATCATCAATAAACTCATGGAAAGTCCCCTTAGCGTGACTTCTAAGGCCCAGACGCCAATAGCCATTTTGTGGTTTAGGTACTTTTCTTTCTACCTGGTCAAGGATATGTTTTAGTTGTTTAACATCCCATTCGCCCGGCACAATACCAACTTTAGTCTTTTTATATCCCTCGG
>JBFLXN010000034.1:0-21749 GCA_040755715.1 Candidatus Edwardsiibacteriota bacterium | reverse complement strand
CTCGGAAATTTTTTGACATTTAAATTATATCATAATTTCCGAGGATACTCAAGAAATAATCAGACTGGAAATCACTATTTTTTGTTGGAATAAATAATTTTTCACCAGTAACTATTATATAGGATTTAGAAAACCTTTGTCAAGGAAAATCGTCCTAATGTGGCGCCCTTAGCGCCACTAATGGGCATCATGCCAAAGGCAGATCCGGCTCAGGCAGAGATTTTCCTCACCCATCTACTTTGTCTATTCTTTTAGTGGGTCAAGAAAAAAATGAGTTTTTTAAAAAAATTTTGGGGCACTACAATTTGCTCCCACTTAAGACCTCAATAATTATCTTTGCCTTTTCAAATCCTCCCTTAATCATATCCACATCTGTGCCGCCACGATAATATCCAAAAATATGGAGATTCTCATAGACAGTAGAAAAGGCATTTTTAATCCTTCCATTCTTTGTCAAATATTTGTTCAAAAGATTCCAGTAGCTATCAGTAGAAGTAGGCAATTCTTTCCTAATCAAACCACGAGAGACTAAATATCCATCAATCGCCTTTAATACCGCCAAATAACAAGTCCCACAGGTCTCCCGAACGAACTTTTTATCTTGATAGCGGTCGTATTTTACAGTTGATTTCTTCAAGAGTTCTTTGGCATTCTGATAATACTGCAATGCCTCTTGATAATAGAGGAAAGGAGAAGTCTCACCAAATTCTCTGACCCTTGATTTATTCTTATTCATTTGTTTTTAGTTTAACAAATTTTCTACTTATATGTCAAGAGAAAAAATAGGGTCTTTCCCATTTTACTGGCAAATCATATTAATTGTTCTTTGAGGTAATGAATAATTTGAAACAGTTTAAGATGGTCTAATCCTCCTTTTGGACTTTTGAATCCTCTGCGCACAGATTCCATCTGTCTTAAGACATTGATTAATGTTTCGGACTGTCCGCAACGAGGGACTTCAGGATGCTCCAGGTAAGTGACCATATATTGAAACTTGGGGCTTAAAAGGAATTCCATACATTTAGTCAAATGCCACGAGTTTTGCCACCAAGTTTCTTTAGATAATGCATCTCTCTTGGCATAAGCCTCTCGTTTAGATTCTGAAGCATCAAAGATATCCCCTAATTGCTCTTTGAAAATGAGAACCTTTTCTACCACAGTTCCAGAATAGATTTCAATCATCTCTGGGATTAGGAGATGTTCTTTCTTTCCCCAGCGATCCATTTGCCTGAGGATGCCCCACTTCATTTCCCAGAGTTCTTCCCGATGGAATTCCCATTTTTTGCCCTTTAGGGACTTACGGAACTGAACGAGAGCATTCTTTAAGTGAGGCCATATCCATTGCCTTACATTGATAGTGATCAAACTGACAGAATGCCTCGGGCCAAACTTTTGCGATTACTTTAGGAAAAGCAGTAAGTAGATCAAAAATTACACCATAGGGTTTGATTCCCCACTGGTTGAGTTTTTGGCAGAAGGCTTCCGTAACTCCTCGGCCGTAGAATTCTGGCACTGGTTCAAGATAAAGGATTCGAATCTTTTTAGCCTCACCAGCAATCTGCTCATAGTGTCCACCTCTTCTAGGCATGCATTCGTCCAGACAAAGGGCACCAGAAAATTCTAGACGCTTAATAATTTCGGGGAATTCATATTTATCTGCTAGGCCGTGTTTCCAACGAGCCAAGGTCGATTTGGAGCTGGTAGTATTAAAGGTGCGAAAAAATCGCTTAGCAATGCGTTCTAAGGTAACATTGTCTTCAACGATCTCTGCTATTCCTTCTCTCATAAGTTGGGATGTAGCCCGTTGATAATATTCAACACCTGCGATAGGAAGCGTGAAACTACCGTGGGAACACTCAGGATTCTGACATTTAGCACAAATCATCCTTACTCTCAATAACATTGGGTGTTCTAAGTGGAGAACCTTTACTGTTCGCCAATACTCCGTCTTCTTTTTGAACTTTTGACGAGTACCGCAATAAGAGCACTGAACCCACTTCGGAATTTGAGGCTCTACAATCCTAATCTTAGGGATGTTGAACATAGAGTATCCTCTCTTTTTGAGGATACTCTATCAGATTAAATTTCAAAGAGCAAATTATAACTATTTTGCCAGTAATTTGGGACAGACGCACAATTGCTATATCTATCAAGACATTACATCCCAAATTTGCCAGTAAAGTGGGAAAGACCCCAAAAATTAAATCACAGCTTGCCCGTACGCTCTGCTTCCCGAAACAACGACCAGGGAGGACACGGAGATAAAGAACATAACCTTTTTTCTTTTCTACTCTGCGTATCCTAAAATTATTTATACCTAAAAAGATCAGAATAATTCTCTGCGATAAAGAGAATTTCTTCAAGAACTGGGAAGATTAGCTTTTCTTGTTTTTGCTGAACACTTCTTCCACCATTGCCAAGAATTGTTGATTGGTAAATGGTTTAAAAAGTGCACGATCGGCCCTTAATTCTTCAAGAGTAAAATCGTCCTTTAAGAAGTCATCAGCCAACAGCACAATTTTTATTTCTCTATCAATTTCCTTCAACTTTGAAATTGCTTCTAAGACTGGCTCCTTTGAGAGACCGTATTCTATCAGAACAAGACCAAATTTACCCTCCTTCATTTTAGACAACGCCTCTTTAATAGAAGTAAAGAAGGTTACTGAATATCCGCTTCTCTTCAAAACTTCCCGCAAGAGAGAACCGAGAGGCCGACTATCCTCAATAAGCAGTATTTTCTTGGACATTTTCCCCTCCCTTTGTAGTTTCTCCAGTAATATGAAATTCAACCATGAAGGTAAAACGGAGATATGCTAATTCGCTTATACGCTGATACGGAATTAAAATGTCTTATACATATTAGCTTATCATCATATCAGCGCCGTATGTCTCTGCATTTCCATATTTCGGTGTTCTTCCAAGGACATATTTTACCATAACTCAATCTATTTGTCAAGAAAATAGTGAAAAATGTTGACAAAAAGATTGTTCAAATTTTCCCCCCAATCAAGTATACTTTATCAAGATAACCCTCACTTCGTTCGGGTTTGATTCAGTATCGGATTCAAATTCCTATACTTCAAGATAGTCAGGGGGATACCCCCTGAACCCCCCAATTTATTTGCCACTGAACGCACTGAAAACACTGAAAAATCCTTTTTCACTTTTTAACTTTCTGTGAGTTCAGTGTATTCAGTGGCTATATTCAAATTCCTAAGCCTCAAGATAAACCTCGCTTCACTCGGCAGTTTATAATCGTCGTAATCGTTACAATCATAAAAATAGGGAGTCAGAAGATGAACCTTTTGGTTAATCTAGGAGAGAGGATAAAAAAGCTAAGGAAAGCAGCTGGTCTCACCCAAACAGTTTTAGCGGAAACTCTGGATTTAAGTGTCAACTACATCGGGGCAATTGAAAGAGGAAAACGGTCTCCCTCTCTGAAAACTTTACAAAAAATCGCCGCCGCCTTAGATGTTACACTGGCAGAATTGTTCTACTTTAAGAAAGAAGAATATAAACTCAAAAAGGAACAACTGATTGAATCCCTTACACGAGAGATGAGAAAAAAGGAAGCGGAAGATTTGTTTGTCCTTTCAGAAGTAGCCAAAGTAATCTTTGGAGAAAAAAGGAGGAAAAGAGGTTTATCCTAAGGCCTGCTTTCGGGAGAGATTGTATCTTCCCTGTTCATCAATTTTAATTAGTTTAACTAAAACTTCCTCTCCTTCTTTAATCACATCTTCTACTCTTTCCACTCGGCGGCGCTCAAGTTCAGAAATATGCACCAATCCTTCCTGCCCTGACAGAAATTCAACAAAGGCACCAAAAGAAGTGAGCCTTTTCACCTTACCACGATAGATTTTCCCCACTTCTGGCACAGCGGTCAATTCCTCTATCTTACGCAGGGCCTTTTTAGTCCCTTCCCCCCCTACACCTGCGATGGTCACCTTCCCATCATCTTCAATTTCAATTTTTGTTCCAGTCTCTTCCTGAATGGCCCTGATAACTTTTCCTCCTGGACCAATAACATCACCAATCTTATCTTTTGGTATCATAATAGAGATAATCCGCGGGGCATAAATGGAAAGTTCATCTCGCGGTTTAGCCAGTGTTCTCTCCATCGTTTCTAGAATATGCATTCGACCAGTATGAGCTTGCTCAAGAGCCTTTCTCAAAATCTCTAACTTTAATCCTTTGATTTTAATGTCTAATTGCAAGGCAGTTATTCCTTCCTTCGTCCCGGCAATTTTGAAATCCATATCTCCGAGGTGATCCTCCAAACCCATAATATCTGAGAGAATGGCTACTTTTTCATCCTCTACCACCAATCCCATAGCAATTCCAGCCACATTGGATTTGATGGGAACTCCTGCATCCATCAAGGAAAGAGAAGCGCCACAAACAGAAGCCATAGAAGAAGAACCGTTTGATTCCAAAATGTCCGAAACGACTCGGATGGTATAAGGAAAGACATCTTCAGAAGGTATCACTGGTGCAACTGCTCGTTCGGCTAAAGCCCCGTGACCAATTTCACGACGACCAGGCCCTCTGATAGGTCTAACTTCGCCAACCGAGAAAGGAGGAAAATTATAGTGAAGCATATAACTCTTTGAAGATTCTCCCTCCAAATCTTCCACAATTTGTTCATCAGAAGCAGTTCCTAAAGTTGTCACTGCCAGACTCTGAGTCTCACCTCTGCTAAAGAGAGCTGAACCGTGTGTCCTGGGTAAAACTCCTACTTCACAAGAAATCAAACGAATCTCACTCAAATTCCGACCGTCAGCTCGTTTTCCCTCTTCCAAAATCATTCGGCGCAAATCTCTTTTTTGAATCTCTTCAACGATTTCTTTAATCTTACCTTCTTGTTCTGGAAATTTTTCTTTTAGGAATGTGTTTGCTTTTTCTATAATAGAACGAATAGCCGTCTGACGTTGCTCTTTCGCTGGTAAGGTATTGGCAATTCTAATTTCTTCCAGGGTCAGTTCTTCAACTGCTTTCACCAATTCTGGAATAACAATTTCAGGAACAATCCCTCGCTTTGGCTTGCCGCAAACAGAAATCAGTTCTTCCTGTATCTTCACAATCTTTTGAATTTCCTGTTGGGCCAGGCTCAGGGCTTTTAGAATTTCTTCTTCAGAGATTTCTTTGGCCCCACCCTCAACCATAGTGATTGATTCGGCTGTGCCTGCTACGGTTAGATCAAGCAAACTTATATCAAGTTGAGTAAAGGTCGGATTGACAACAAATTCTCCGTTGAGCTTACCAATTCGCACTGCCCCAATCGGACCAAAGAAGGGGATATCTGAAATTCCTAGTGCCGCTGAGGCCCCAATCATTGCTAACACATCAGAATCATTCTCTTGGTCGCTGGAGAGAACCATAGCTACAATTTGAACTTCGTGGCGAAAACTTTCAGGAAAAAGTGGTCTTAAGGGACGGTCAATCAACCGGGCACTGAGAATTTCTTTTTCTCTGGGTCTTCCCTCTCGCTTAAAAAAGCCACCTGGAATTCTACCAGCCGCATAGGATGGTTCTCGGTATTCTACCTGTAAGGGGAAAAAATCCTGTTCTTCAGATACCTCATCCGAAGCCACCGCCGTAACCAAAACAACTGTATCACCGTAACGAACAGTTACCGCCCCATCAGCCTGTTTAGCTACCTTGCCGGTTTCAAGGGAAAGGATTCTCCCACCGCTCTCTAAGTCTAATTTATGAATCACCAATTTCTCCTCAATGACGCCCTACGCCTGACGCTTTACGCTTCTAGTCTTTTTGTATCTGGCGTCTGGCGTGTAAGCGTTTAGCCTATAGCGTCTTTTTATTTTCTTAAATCAAGTTTTTCTACAGTAGTGCGGTATCGAGCCAGATGTCTTTTCATTAGATAATTCAAAAGCCTCCGTCTTTGCCCAACTAATTTCAAAAGTCCGCGCCGTGAAGAATGGTCTTTCTTATGAATTTGCAGATGCTGGGTCAGCAGGTTAATCCGCTCACTTAGAAGGGCAACTTGGACTTCAGGTGAACCAGTATCGCTTTCGTGCAATTTCCAGTTCCCAATTATTTCTTGCTTCTTCTCCTTTGGTAAAGGCATTTTCTCCATCTCCTTTTTATAACTCAAGATTCCGCGACGCAGAATCCGAGAAAGCTACCGTCGTCAGAGTCGAAGTGCGTCCCGATTGAATCAGGACGCACTTAACACTTCAGCACTAATTTATTCTTCTATTTTAAAGAATACACTATTTTTTAGTTGATTGTCAAGAAAAAAAACCTTACTGGAAAAAACCTAACCACTGTGATTTAAAATTGAAAAACTGGACACTCAAAATGGTATTTACGGAATGTATTTAACTCCGTAGGAGTTATATGTTTATAGCAAAGAATTGCTACCCAAGGCTTGCCCGTGGGGCTACGCCCGAGGGAATCTAGCTCCGTAGGAGCGATATGTGTGTTATGGATGGGCTAGATACCTCTCCCATATTTCGCTCCTAATGGAGCTATGTGGCTTTGCAATTCTTCTATATCTATAGACATTTTGCTCCTAACGGAGCTCTCAAAAATTCACCTAGATATATTCCACAGGAGGTGGAAAAACAAGATCATAAAAGAACTAAAGATTGATAAAAAAGGTCAATAATGTTACACCTAGAGCCTCGCCCGTAGGGCTACCGCCGAGGGAGACCGTAAACCCCTGCACTTCCGAGAAGTGCTGGGTAAATCTTCGTATTTATCCTATGTCTAACGGCATAGCTGAGGTCAGATTCTGGTGTAATAACAAACTTATCGATGTTCAGAGGCTCAAAAATAATGACTTGGGCATTGTCCACTTTTGAACTTTAAAGTGTCCACTTTTCAATTTTTCCTAACAGAAAAAAAACCTTACCTTAGGTTGATTTTCCTTGACAAAAAGAGAGACATTTGCTATACTTAATAAAAATCAAGAAAGGAGGAGCAAATGCTATCTAAGACAACAAAAAAAACTGGGTTGATTCTTCTCATTGGTCTTATCACCAGTTGTAAATCAAGTCAAATAAAGCAAAAACCATCACCGAGACTTGAAGAAAAACCCAAAACGGAGGCGAAGGTAATGGAATTTAATCAACCAATGGTGACTATTGAGACAACCTACGGCAAGATTGTCTTAGAGCTTTTCCCCAAGGAAGCCCCAAAGACCGTGGCTAATTTTGCCAAACTGATTACTGAAGGTTTCTACAATGGGTGTAGCTTTCACCGAGTAGTACCAAATTTTGTCATTCAAGGCGGAGACCCGAACAGCAAAGATAATGACCCGAATAATGATGGTTACGGCGGAGGTCAGATGGAAGTTGAGCCAAGAAAATTATCCAATATTAGAGGTACAGTCTCAATGGCTTCTGCATCTCGTCAACAACCCATTGACTCTCAATCCGATGCCCAATTTTTTATCAATTTAAAAGATAATACACGCTTGGACGCCTTTGGCTTTATCCCTTTCGGCAAGGTTATTCAAGGAATGGAGGTTGTAGAAAAAATAGAAAAAGCAAAACGAGATGAGCGCGATCGTCCTTTAGAGAATGTGGTAATGAATAAGGTCACGGTAGAAGAAGGAGTAAGATAATCCCGACTCCGTCGGGATAAATCCCAATTTCTAAATCCCAAATCCCAAACAAATCCAAATGACTAAAACCAAAATGATTAAGACTATTTTGAATTTGTCTGGGAATTATTGGTTATTGGTGATTGTATTTAAAAGTATCGGAATCAATAAAGCCACAGAATTTCACAGAAAAAACACAGAAAAAATTCAGTGAAAATCTGTGTAAATCTGTGGCTAAATATCTTATTTGCCGGTGTGGTGGAACTGGTAGACACAGCGGACTCAAAATCCGCCGGTTTTAAAAACCGTGGGGGTTCAATTCCCTCCGCCGGCATTTTTATCCTCAAAATAAACCACGAATTTCACGAATTATACAAATTAAAAAAGAAAGCAGGTGTTAAGGGAACAAAAAATCGTTTCAAATAATATCTTGATGTTAAAGAGGGGAAACACATATTTTGTGGTTTCCCCTCTTTATTCTCCACCTAACCTACGGTCCGACGACTCCGAAAGGACGGAGTATACGGACTCCTTGGAGCAGATTCGCCCTCTTTTAGGCGAAGCAGACTTGATGTCAAAATAGACTTAGAGACTTATTTCACTGCCAACTTTAATTCCTTGCCCGCCTTAAAGACTGGAACTTTCTTGGCCGGAATTTTTATCTCTTTGCCTGTCTGTGGGTTTCTTCCTACCCGAGCCGCTCTCTTTTTAACACTAAAAGTGCCAAAACCAACCAGGGTAACAGAATCACCTTTCTTTAAAGCCTTGGTGATATTTTCAATCACAGCATCAACAGCAGCGGCAGCTTCACTCTTAGTGCAGGTGACTTTTGAAATGGCATCAACAAGCTCAGCTTTATTCATTCTCTTTTCCCCCCTTTCTTTTTAGGATTAGTGTTTTCATACATCAGCAAAAAGCCCACTCTTTTTTTCTATCTTTCCTTCCAATTCTTCAAGGATTCTTTTCTGTTCAACAATAGTAGTCGCTAATTTTTCTCGTTCTTTTAACTGCTGTTCATAACCAATCAATTCTCTTTTCAGCCTTTCCTGCATTTGGGAAAGTGTTTCCCCTTCTTTTTTCTTAGTCATTATTGTCCTTTCTGCTTCTAAGGCTTCATCTCTCAGAACCTTTATTCTCCCTTCCAAACCTGCTTCCTCTTTCACCTCTCTTACCATTCTTTCCCTGAGTTCCTGTTCGGCTATTTGTAATTCTTGAATTTTTGCTTGAAGATTGACTATATTTTGTTCTATCTTCTCTTTTTCTTTTTCTGACTTAGATATTTCTTCCTTCTCCTTTTCTAAGGTCACTTCCTGCTGTTCTTTTTCTTGCCTGAACGCTTCTACTGTCTGTCGGGCTTCTTCCTCTTCTCTCCGACTTTTTTCTAGCTGGTCTAAAATTGCTTGCTCTTCAATTTTTAGCTTAGATAATCTCTGTTCAATTTTCTCTTTTTCCTGTAAAAATTGTTCCTCCATCTGTCCTAAACTCACCTGTTCTTGTTCTCTAAGATCGGATAATCTCTGCTCAATTTGTTTTTGTTCCTCTAAAAATTGTTTTATTGATTCCTTTATTCTTTCTTGTTCTTGCTTTCCCTCTTCAACCCAGGCTCTAATTTTGAGTCCTTCTTCTTTTTGACCTTCAATCAAAGTCACCAATTCTTTCAAGCCTTCTTTCAATTCCTGTTGTTGAATAGTCAGCCTCATTTCTTCTTGTTTAGCCAATTGAATCTTCTGTTGCCGGTCAGTTTCTTCTTGGCTAAGTCTCTCTAATTTCTTCAAAAGGACTTGAAATTCGTCTTCCTTTTCTGTGATCTTTTGACCTAAACTGCTTTCTTCTTGGATTTTGTTACGGATTTCTTCTTCAAGTAGTTGTTTTGCTCCCTGAAGTTCTTCAAGTTTATTTTCATCTTTTGCCTTTTCTTCTTCTTGCTGTTTTCTTATTTCAACTAATTTATTATTTTTTTCCTCTCCCTCACTGATTTGTCTTTTTAGATTCTCATACTGTTTTTCTTTTTCTTGAATTTTTCCTTCCAAGTTAGCGATTTTCAGTTTTGCTTCATCAATTACTTTAGTCAGGGCTAAGGTTTCTTCTTTTTTCTGGTCAATTGTGCAGGTCAAATCTAGTTCTGCCCGGTTTTTCTCTGCAATTCTTAACTCGCCGGCAGATAAATCTTCTTTTGTCCTCTGTAGTTTTGTCTCTGCCTGATTTAGTTCTCCTTTTATTCTCTCAAAACGTAAAAGGGTCTGTGATTCACTATTTTTGAGTTCATCAATCTTTTGCCGTATCTTTTCAGATTCCTCTCGCCCAACAATAATCTTCTGATTTAGAGAATTTGTTTCCCCTTTGACCTTAGTGATTTCTTCTTGAAGCTTTTGATTTGATTCTATTAGTTTTTTAAGAGTTTCATTTTTATCAGTAATTTCTTGTTCAAGCCGCGAAATTTCTTGATATTTCTCCTCTAAATATTTAGTGCATCTTTCTTTTTCTTTAGTCTTTGTTTCTAGCCACTTCTCAATTTCACTTAAGTCACTTTTTTCTTTTTCAATTTTTTGAACTAATTCACTCTCTTCTTTTGCCTCATGAAGAAGTCTTTCTTCCAACCCCCGAATAGCTTCTTCATCTTCTAATCTTTTCTTCTCACTTTCTTTTTCCGCTTCCTTTTTCTTTTCTAATTCTTCCAAGAGAGAGATTTGGACCGAGCGTAATTCTTCTATCTTTTCTTCTGCCTGTTCTACTTGTTTTTGTAATTCAGAAAGTTTCTTCTCTCGCTCGTAGGCGGAATTTCTCTGAGCAATAATTTTTTGCTTTAGGTATTTCTGCTCGTCAATAGTTTCTTTTAATTTCTTCTCCACAGATTGAAGCTCATTTTGTCGCTCCGCTATCTCTTTTTGAAAAGTTTCTTTTTCGACTTTCTTCTCTTTGAGCTGCTGGAGAACATCAACTTCTTCAGATTTGGCAGAGGCTGTTCTATCTGCAGAAAGTGCTGCTTCTTCTTTTAATTTTTCAATCTGTTGTTCAAGTGCACTTACGATCTTCTTTCTGGAAGCAATTTCTTCATCTAATTTTTGACATTCTTCCTGTCTGTTTTGAGTCTCTTGACGGGCGTTTAAGAGCTCTTTGTTTGCTTTTTCCAACCAAAGGGCTAATTTCTTTTTCTCTTTCTGGCTTTGACGAATTTGGCGCAGAAGTTGGGCTTCTTCCCGACGTTTCTCTTTGACACTGATTTCCAGTTCTCTTCTTTTCTCTTCCTTCTCTCTGATAGCCTCATCCAGTGTCAAACGTGATTTAGGGACAAATACATCTGGAAAGAAAGAAAAAAAAACCGAGAATGATTTTTTCAGTCTCTTAAAAAAATTTGAGGGTAACTCTGGTATAGTCATAAAGTAAACCCCGCACCTCACCGCTGAAGGGCGAGGTATTATTTAGGAATAACTATTTACACCTCTTTCACCCCACCCCTGCACGCAGAGGCGGGATTCATTTTCACCCTGAAGGGTGAGGTATTACGAGGTGCGAGGTAAAGATTCAAAGGGTCCAGTGGAGATGAGAATAATGTGATAAATATACTCAAAACACTGGTTTATTGTCAAGGAAAATCGCCCTAATGTGGCGCCAACGGCGCCATTGATGGGCAGATTTTACTATGACTCCTCTGCTTTGTCTATTTTCCTAGCGGGGTCAAGGAAATTCAGGTGTTTTATTTTTCATCTTTTAGACTTTGCTCTACTTTTCTTTTTTGCTATTCGAATAGAGATTTTCTTTTTTGATTGAAGTCTCGTCCGCACCAAAACTGGAATTTCTGCTGGCTCTCTGGCTACCAAAACCCCAACTTTTTTGAAAGCGGCGATTTTTTCAGCGGCGGTTCCTGTTCCACCAGAAATAATAGCTCCAGCATGTCCCATTCTCTTCCCGGAAGGAGCAGTTTGTCCGGCAATAAATGCGACGACCGGTTTCCTCATATTGTTCTTAATAAATTGTGCGGCTTCTTCTTCGTCAGTACCACCAATTTCACCAATGAGAACAATTGCCTTTGTTTGAGGGTCTTTTTCAAATAAGCAGAGGCAGTCAATAAAATTTGTGCCAATTATGGGGTCGCCTCCAATACCAATACAAGTTGACTGTCCGAGTCCAGCTTGGGTTAATTGCCAGACGACTTCATATGTCAGTGTTCCACTTCGTGAGACCACACCAATTGGGCCTGGCTTATGAATTTGAGCCGGCATTATACCTACCTTACACTTTCCAGGACTTATGACCCCGGGGCAATTTGGTCCAACAAGTCTTGTCTTTTTAGATTGAAGATATTGCCAGAGTTTGACCATTTCCATTTGCGGGATTCCTTCAGTAATACAGACAACTAGGTGAAGTCCAGCATCTGCGGCTTCATAAATTGCCTCAGCGGCAAACGAAGCCGGCACATAGATGACTGAAGTATTCGCTCTGGTAACTATACTTGCCTCTTTTACCGTATCAAATACTGGCACACCTTCTGTCTTTTCTCCACCCTTTCCTGGGGTCACTCCTGCCACAATTTTTGTCCCGTAAGCGAGCATCTGTCGGGTGTGAAAAGAACCATCCCGGCCGGTGATGCCCTGAACAACTACTTTTGTTTTTTTGTCAATTAAGATACTCACAATTATCCTCCTGAGATATGGATTTTATAAGATGTCTTTTGTTCATTTTGCTAGTTCAATTGCCTTTTTTGCTCCTTCAGCCATTGAGGCGGCCGGAATCAGATTTGTCTTTGCTAAAATCTGGCGGGCTTGAGCTTCATTTGTCCCAGTCAATCTGATTACCACCGGAACCTTGATTTCCATCTTAGAAAATGATTCTACAATCCCAATAGCCACATCATCACAACGAGTGATGCCACCGAAGATGTTAAATAAAATTGCCTTAACATTTTGGTCGGCTAAAATAATCTTCATTGCAGTAGTTACCTTTTCTGAACTTGAACTTCCACCAATGTCTAAAAAATTAGCCGGTTGACCACCGTAGAGTTTAATCAAATCCATCGTCGCCATCGCCAATCCTGCACCATTCACACAGCATCCAATATTTCCATCCAATTTAATATAAGAAAGTCCTGAGTTTCTGGCTTCAATTTCTTCTGACACCTCGGCGTCCAAATCTCTCATCGCTTCAATTTCTGGATGGCGATACAAACCATTATCGTCAATATTAATCTTAGCATCCAGTGCCCAAATTTCTCCGGCAGGAGTAACTACAAACGGATTAATTTCGGCTAACGAAGCATCAACATCCACAAAAACGCGATAGAGTTGACCTAAAACCTTTGCCGCAGCTAAGGCCAATCTTGATTCTGAATACAGTTTAAATCCAAGGTTTCTTGCCTGATGTGGTAAGAGTCCGGTCAAAGGCTCAATGGCCAATTTGTGAATCTTCTCCGGTGTTTCTTTTGCCACCTCTTCAATGTCAATTCCCCCGGCGGCACTAACCATCATCACTGGTTTCTTTGTCTTACGGTCAACAATCACTCCGAGGTAGGCTTCACTGCCAATTTCAATATTCTCTGCCACCAGAACTTTTTTTACCTTCAATCCTTTTATATCCATTCCCAAAATCTTACCGGCGACTTCTTTAGCTTCTGGAGGATTGTTAGCAAATTTTACTCCTCCGGCTTTACCTCTTCCACCGACATGCACCTGTGCTTTGATTACCACTGGTTTTCCAATCTCTGTAGCAATCTTTTCTGCCTCTTTCGGAGTAGTTGCCATTTTACCCTTAGGGATGGGCATTCCATACTTGGCAAAAATCTCTTTTGCTTGATATTCATGAATCTTCATAGAACCTCCTCTGGTCTAATGTTTCACCGCAGCCTGCCCCTTCTTCCTTGAAGTCACCACCACGGCCAGGGAGACGCCATTGTATAATTGGGTTTATTGAGTTTGTTGGGTTTGTTGGGTTTAACTCGACAAACTAAGTACACGACTTTGTTAAAATTTTGTCTAAAATTGGCACGAAAATCAACACTGACAAACGTTTAAGCCTTCTGGGCTTGTTCTTCTCTTGTCCCCCGACAAGTCGGGGGAAGAAAGACAGCCCAAGCCCCGATAAATCGGGGCTTCAGGGCCTCCTCAAAAGCACAAGAAAAGTGCCTCATAGGCTTATATTATTGTGCCAGAAGGCTTCCAGGCAGATTTTGAGCCAAAATTTAACAAAGCACTGTAAGTAAATCCGACAAATCAAGTAAACCCTATGTGCCTCCACGGTGAGTGTTATAGGATGTCTTTTTGATTTTCTGCATAACAACCTTCTTGCATTTGGGACAAACCCATTTCCGCTTTTTGTGAAAACTCCTTTTTTCTTCTCTCATTGAACTCTTGCATCTCGGGCAGAACATTCTGATAGCCTCTGCAGAATCGCTTCATTCACAGGATCGCTTACGCTTGCAGTATCACTTCTTTCGCAGAAAAATACCCTTCCAAGCCGAAGGTGATACTGGAATTACTGCAAATACTGCGAGAGCAATGATACTGCTTCTCCTGCGAATGTCGGACCTACCTTATCAAAATCATCTTCTTCGTCGCAGAAAAATCTCCTGCCTGTAGGTTTGTAGCGGTCCCGATTTTATCGGGACAAATTTGTAGCGGTCGCATTCATGCGACAGATTTATATTGGTCAGATTGGACAGCCAACATTAAATGCTGTGCGACCCCGCTGGAAATTACATTTCCTACGGGACAGGTAAATCGCACTGCTACCGCAACAAAATCATCTTCTTTGTCGCCGTGAAATCACCTACTTGTCCGCCGTTAGTTTGGCGGGCAGTTAACCTGTAGAAATAGACGCCGGGAGCCACACGCTTTCCACTTTCATCCTTTGCATCCCAGACTACCGACCTCATCCCGATAAATCGGGAAGAGGTCAGCTCGTTGACTAATGTTCGCACAAGTTGCCCAGCAAGATTGTAGACCTTTAAACTAACCGATGACTGATGACTGATAACTAATGACGGTTTATCTGTTATCTGTAATCTGTTATCTGCTATCTGATATCTTATCTCCGTGCTTGAAGAAAATGGATTCGGATAATTTTGCATCAATCTGTAATCTGTAATCTGCCATCTGTAATCTGGTTCTTCACTGCCTGTATTGCTGTGAATTGCCTTTACCGCATCCAAATCAAAACCAGGATATGGGTCAAGTGGATTGCCATCGCCATCATCGGCTAAACGAATATATCTTGCCTGAGTTAATCCAGAGATAGCCAGGTCAAACTCAGTGGTGCCATTAGCCATTTCCAAGAAAATCCAAGGTCCGCTCCAATTGTTGCTAACAAAAATACTGCAGGCTCTGATTCCCAAAGCAATACACTCATAAACTCTAAAATCTGCTCCACTATCATCAACAATCTCACTTCCCTTGCCCATATCCAAGACAATATTTCCTCTCACTCCTAAGGAGAAACAAATGCTGTCTGGCGCTCCTAAGGCAGACGGAGTGAGGGTGTGATTGAGATTTGCAGAAGAACCATTGGGGTCCCTCTCTCTCACTGAAACAACCTGATAAGCATAGACACGATTAGAATCTCGCCTCATCGCTACATTGAGGATTGTCGGACTTCCCCAAGTGACGGGAACATTACTGACAATAGTATCCACGTAACCATTAGCCGCAAATCTAATATCATAAGTTCCTGGCAACAGCACCCGATGATAATCCCCTAAGACCGTATCATTATAAACTGGCCAATTGATAGGTAAGACATTGATTCTTGCCGACACTGGTTTGTTAGAAATGGCATCGGTCACCACTCCTCTGATTCCTTCACCTGCTTTGTTAATAATGTAAAGTATGGCATCTTTATTTTCTCTACAGATAGTATCAATTAGACTTTCGGGGGGGGCATAGTCATAGGAAAGTTCAATAGTCCAATCTATGTCCCCAAAGGTGCCATAGGAAAAGTCATTACAATCCCCATTTGTCTGATACCAATCCCAACCATTCGTTACCCAATAGCCATTGTAAGAAGCGTAACCATTGCTTAAAACCAAAGCCAAAGAGTCATCTTGTGCCCGCAAAGAGTCATAATTCCAGATATAGTTAACTGCCACGGCTCCGCTATGATATGAGAGTGAGAGGGTATAGGTATTTTCCAGAGCGTTCTGGCGAATCGCCCGGGTTTCCGGTTGAGAAAAGACGGAGTCACTAAACCCTTCTCCTTCCCACATATAGCCATAATCACGATTTAAATCTACCCCATTAGCATTCCATCGCTGTCCCAATTCAACTCCATCAGGATTCATCATCGGAATAATCCAGATTTCCCGATTGTTGACTAAATCGGTAATGCGGGAACTAATTCCAAAACTATCCGTCAAGACATTGGCGATATACAGTGGCACCTCTACTGAAATTAGTTCATTTCCATGATGGGCACCAATGAGTCTAATTCTCGGTTTGTTTTGTTTCACTGCTGGATTGTTACTAATCTTCAAAGCCCAAAGCCAGCGACCTTGAACACTTTTGCCGAGACTATCAAGTTTGGCAATACTTGAATGGTCTGCGGCAATTTGATGCATCACTGAATCCAATTCCGCATAATTGTGGTATTGCCCGAGATTGGCTTTTGTCTTCAGAAAATCAAGCGCCTGACGATAGTCATCAAGCAGGATTTTTACTTTAAATCCCAGAGCCCTTATCTTTTCAATCTGCTCAGTTCTGGCTAACGCCTTGAGGTGGTTATCTCTTACATCTTCTATTGTCAGGGGCGTTAAATCTAACGCCCTTACAAGATTGTGTAGTCGCTGGCGATTCTGAAATTCCACTTCAATCAAGGAATAAATTGGCACAGGAGTCTCTGGATAAACTTGCGAGATTCTGAATAAAAGACAAAAAGTAATAATTTGTATTAATCTTTGCATCTTTCCCTCAAAACTATCAACTGTTAACTATCAACTATTTATGCGAAGTGGGGACCCAATTATGCCCGGTACTGCCCATGGGAAGGGACTCACTGGTCAGTTCGTACCGATCTCCCTCCGGTTTTTAAGCCGGCCCCACTTCATAATACCAAATCAAAATTCAAATATCAAAATGCAAAATGACAAACAAAAGACAGGTCGGTTATCCGTTGTCCATGACCGTAAAGATACGAACACGAGATACGGTCAACGGTTCACGGTTTTTTAACTTTGGATTTTTGGTTTGTCCCGCTAGAGCGGGATCCCCCGCCATAGGCGGGGTGATAACTTTGATATTTGGATTTTTATTCTATTCCCACTCAATCGTGCTTGGCGGTTTGGAACTAATATCAAAGACTACCCGGTTAACTCCCTTTACTTCGTTTATAATTCTATTAGAAATATTCCCCAAAATTTTGTGTGGCAACTTTGCCCAGTCCGCTGTCATCCCATCTTCACTGGTTACTGCTCTTAGAGCAATCACATTTTCGTAAGTTCGTTCATCACCCATAATACCTACTGTCTTAACTGGCAGAAGAACGGCAAAAAATTGCCATAAACGATGATAGAACTTCGCCTTTCTAATTTCCTCTAAGACAATAAAATCAGCTTGTCGCAAAATATTTAAGCGTTCTTTTGTTGCTTCGCCTAAAATCCTCACGGCTAAGCCTGGGCCAGGAAATGGCTGGCGCCAAATAATTTCCTCCGGCAAGCCAAGCTTTCTAGCTAGCAGACGAACCTCATCCTTGAAGAGTTCTCGCAGAGGCTCAATCAGTGAAAGTGGCATCACCTCAGGCAATCCCCCTACATTATGATGACTTTTAATTTTAGCCGAAGGTCCTTTGTAGGAAACACTCTCAATCACATCTGGATAAAGTGTTCCTTGTGCTAAAAAATCTGTTTTACCAATCCTAGACGCTTCTTCAGTAAAGACTTTAATAAATTCTTCTCCAATTATTTTTCTTTTTTCTTCTGGGTCAATTACCCCTTTTAATCGTTTAAGAAACCGTTCCTGGGCATCAACCAGATGTAAATTCAAATGAAAATTTTCACAAAAGGTCTTTATCACTTCCTCTTTTTCATTTACCCTCAGAAGCCCATTATCAACAAAGATACAAGAGAGTTTGTTCCCTATCGCTCGATGAACCAATAGAGCAGTCACAGAAGAATCAACCCCTCCCGAAAGCCCACAAATTACTCTTCTATTTCTTACTCTTTGCCTAATTTTTTTGATTGATGATTGGATGAACGATTCCATTGTCCAATTTCCAGAACAGTTACAAACATTAAACAAAAAATTTTTTATAATTTCTTTGCCCCTTTGGGTATGAGCCACTTCTGGATGAAATTGCACCCCGAAAAATTTTCCCTCTTCATCCATCATTGCGGCAAAAGGAGAATTGGAGGTGTGAGCTAAATGAACAAACTTCGGTGGCAATTTCACTACTTTATCTCCATGGCTCATCCAAACCAAAAGTTTTTTTGACTTTAAATTGAGAAAGAGAGGCCTCTTTTTATCTACAATGAGAGTGGTTCTCCCATATTCCCGGTGTTGACTTTTTTCTACTTTTCCACCTAAAAGATGCGTCATCAATTGCATTCCATAACAAATTCCTAAAATAGGTAATCCTAAACGAAAAATCTCTTTATCACAATGAGGTGCCTTTTCTTCATAGACACCAGCGGGTCCGCCAGAAAAGATAAGCCCTTTCGGTTTCCTCTTTATGATTTCTCCGATAGAAATATCAAAAGGCACAATCTCGCAATAAACCCGGCACTCCCGGATCTTCCTGGCAATCAACTGGGTATATTGAGAGCCAAAATCAAGAATAAGAATAGTCTCGTATCTTTGCATTTCTCCTTTGAAGATATCAAACCACGAATTAACACAAATAGACACTGTTCCTCCAGTTTATTTGGTTTGTTGAGTTGACCCAGTTTATCCCGATTTCATCGGGACAAACCCAATAAACTCAACAAACTCAAAACTTTCGTGCCCATTCGTAGAACCTGGAGTTAGCATAGTAAATATTACACCAAAGCTACTGACAAAAACAACTAAAAAACACCTACAGATCCAATTACAAAAACAATTACAACACCTATTAGTATAACATATAGGCTAATTTATGTCTAAATTTAACAAAATAGAGAGAAAAAGTCAAGGAAAAACTCTGATAAAAAATCCTTATAGGGTGGCTTGCCCCGTTAGATAACCTTGTATCTAGCGGGGTGAAGGTGGGAATAGATAAGAACTGCCAGACAAAACAAGCCGATGACCCCGCTGAAAAGCGGGGGAAATGGTAAAGTTTTTGGCTGGCGGTAAACAAACTCTACCGATGGAATTGGCAGAGGGAAACTGCCACGCTGAAAGTGTGGCAGGAAGTAAAGGGAGCAGTGCGAGGACGCAAGTTGTGTCCGCGCCTGCGACCATTACCTTATCGGGTTTGGATTGGATGATAGATTTCATTTTTGAATTTCAAGGGTATGGTTTGAAAGTTGTCTAATAATGGAAGCCAGCTTTCGCTCCGTGCAGAGCGAAGGCTGGCTCCGCTTTCAAAACAATTACAAACCATTTCAATAATTTTGCCTAACACAATCCATAATTGTAAAAAGAAAAATCTTAAATTCATAAAAAAGAAATTAGATTGAAATTACCTCAATTTAATCTCCGTCACAAAAAAATCTTTTAAGGAAGGTATAAAACCCCTACCCCATCAATAAGACCCCTTAAAAATGCCCTTTCTGTGCAAATTTTTCCGACCAGAAATCAGAATTTTAAGAATTTCCCCAAAACATATCCTTTTTTATCCCAATTTTCCCCCATATTAAATCAGAATTGGCAAAAATTACCACAAATGTTTACTGCTCCCCAGCACCCACCCACACTCGCATCTATGAATAGCAATAAAGCCAAGTATTCCGACGCTCGGTCACTGTGTGGTCTGGGGAAATTTTTTTCACCATAAGTGAGTACGCCTCACTTACGGTGAGTATAATTTTGCAACCAGTGTTTATTCCCCAATGTCAGATAACGCTCGTCCTTGCCCATCTGCCCGACATCTTTGCCAAGCAAGAAAGAATAAATGTCCGTCGTCGGTCATCTGGGCAAGACCTCGCTTATTCCTCAAACCTGCGTTTATTTACTAACCGCCGGTGTTTGCTCCAACACCAAGAGTTCTCAAATAAGGTAAAGCAAACAAGCAAAGCCAGAAAATTTATTTTCTTCAAGCCAAACCCTCTAAAAAATTGTCCCCTCCAAAAAATTAAAATGATTCCTTTATTTTCCTGTCTTACTTCCCAACAAAAAAATCCACAAAAAATTATCTTTCAAAAAAGAAAAATAAAATAATTTATCAGAAGAAAAACCACATCAAAAAATCTTTAAAAAAAACTTGACTTTTTAATTTAAAAATGTTATAATCATTAAGATTGTAATACTATAAGGATTAAGGTGATGTCTATATTGAAAAGAGTAAGTATAACCCTTGACGAAAGACTAGTAGACCAGTTTGATAAACAAATTAAGGTGCAAAAATACCCCACTCGCTCCAAAGCGATCGGAGATTTGATCAGAGAAAATCTGGTTAAGAACCAATGGATAGAAGGTAAAGAGGTTGCTGGAGCAATTACATTAGTTTATAATCATCATAAAAGAGATCTACAAAATAAATTAACTAGTCAGCAACACGATTTCCATAAGTTAATTGTTTCATCCCAACATATTCATTTAGACCACGATAATTGTCTGGAAATAGTTGTGGTTAAAGGAAACCCTAAAGAAATTGAAAAATTAGCTTACAGATTAAAATCAACAAAGGGTGTAAAACATGGTTCTCTAACCATGGCAACAACTGGTAAAGAAATATAGGTAGTATTATTTTTTTGCTGATAGTAACACGATTTTAAAAACAGTATTACAAAATGAAAAAGATAATAAATTGTTTTCCTAGAGTTAGTTTAGAGCCACTGAATGAAATAGCAAGAGGCTATGAAATTTCACAATTATTATTCTTGAGTTTAGATTATGATATTTTTAGGTTACTTAGAAAACCAAGGACTGCTAAATACGTTTCTAAAAAGATTCAATCAGACTCCTATTTAACCGAAGCATTTTTGAATACATTAGTTGCACTTAATTTGCTTTCAAAAGTGGATAATAAATACTTGAATACTACACTTTCTAATACATTTCTTGTTAAAGGTAAGCAGTTTTATCAAGGAAATCTAATCAAACTTAAAAGAAAAAGTTTTGATTTTCTGTTAAAGTTAAAACATGGATTGAAGAGTAAAGAAATTCAAGAAGGTTATACTGAAGAGATAAATCGCCAATTCATCTTGGGTAATGCCGAAGGTGCAATCAGCGGGGATATTCAAAGAGCGCTTAAAAAGATCTCTTCTTTATCTTTATTTAAAAAGGCTAAGAAACTTTTGGATCTCGGTGGTGGGCATGGACTTTATTCAATAGCACTTGCTCAAATGAAAAAAGATTTGGAAATTATAGTTTTTGATCTACCTCATGTAATAAAAATAACCAAAGAGTTTGTAAAAAAATACAATATGCAAAGGAGAATAAAACTGGTGTCTGGCGATTTCACAAAGGATGATTTTGGTAAAAATTACGATATCATCTTTGCCTCAGATGTTGCAATATCAAATATTATAAGAAAGATATATCAGTCACTAAAGCAAAATGGCGCCTTAATATATAGACGCTGGGTTCTAAATGATGATAAAACAGGCCCGTTAGTAGCTGCACTTTTTGAATTCATGCTATCAGTTCGTGGTTATGAACACCATGTATATAGTTTGAAAGAATACATTGATGAGCTTTCTAAAGCTGGTTTTAGGAAGGTAAGAGCAATAGATGTTTCTACTCCCTCGGATCCTACCAATATTATAATTGCCAATAAATAAGGAAAAACTATTATGCCACATGAAAAAAGCGTTATTCACATAGCTGGTCATATTGCATATATTGGATTATATTGCTTGCTAATCGTATTTTGTATTCTTTTCTATAACTGGGCTAATTTGGGGATACTGTTATGCCTTGGATGGATAATCTTGGCATTTGGAATCGTTTTTGTGTTGTGCTCAAGCCAATCACGCAAAAAAGGACATGCATCGGGAGAAAAAGGTATTAGCAAAGAAACTCTTGTTGAAAGTGGGATGTATGCTTTTGTTCGCCATCCTGAATTCTTGGGACATATATTGATAATCTTCGCATTGGTCCTCATAGCGCAACACTGGGTTAGC
>JBFLXN010000339.1:0-1259 GCA_040755715.1 Candidatus Edwardsiibacteriota bacterium | reverse complement strand
AGATGGTATAATACCTATTCCCCAGAAGAATATATAAGAGAAGTGAATGCTGGTAAATTCCCTATCGTTGTGGGGAGAGAATTTTCTCAGGAGCAAAAGATAACTATGTGGTTTATGTATGAATTAGGGGTGTGGCACAAATTAGATTTAGATGAATTCAAGTGTCGGTATGGAGTTAATTTCAAAAAAAATTATAGAAAGATGATGCTATTCTTCAAATTGCTTGGTTTAGTTAAAGAAAATAATGGCTACATCTATACCACCAAAAAGGGAAAATTGTTTTTCAATAACTATTTTGAAAAAATTATTACTGAATGTGCTATACCAAATCCTCCATTTCGCACTATTACTGAAAGAGAAAAGGCAAGTATTATCAACAACCAAAACTATGATGCGAATTGAACTTGATAATACTGGCACACTTTGGCTAACAGCGGATAAAAAGGCTTCGCTATGCCCAAATCGCCTTCGGCAACTTCTCATATCCGCAATACTTTATCTGCTCAAATTGTGGGCGGGTGATAGAAAATAACACGGTTCTGGGAAAAGAAGTAATGAAACTTCTGCAACAGAAAATAAAAGGTCACTTTAAGATTTCAGATTTTGGATTGGAAATTTACGGAATTTGTCAAAAGTGTGCGAAAAAGTAATCAAACAATAATGAATTGTCTACAGAATAAGAATAGTATTCACAGATGAGCACAGATGAAAGAATTCGCAGATGGGCACAGATTTTCTGACGAGATATCTGTGCTAATCTTGTGGTATTTCATCTGTGCCAATCTGTGTAAGAACAAAATGGATAAAGTTGATTTAACCAGAATGAAATCTGGAGAGAAAGGCAAAGTCGTTGAAATCAAAGGTGGCCGGGGTCTTGTAATGAAACTGGAAGCAATGGGGATAAGGCCAGGAGTAGAGATAACTAAAATCAGTGCGCAAATTATGCACGGACCGGTAATCGTTAGAGTAGGCAATACTCAACTGGCGATTGGCTTCGGTATGGCAAAGAAAGTTATAGTTACTCCACAGACTGAAGAAGACCAATAAGAATTTTCAGGGTTTATACATTCAATCTTAATATTCTCATAATTCTAACAGTGCTTTGTTAAATTTTGGCTCAAAATCTGCCTGAAAGCCTTCTGGCACAATAATATAAGCCTATGATGCACTTTTCTTGTGCTTTTGAGGATGCCCTGAAGCCCCGATTTATCGGGGCTTGGGCTGTCTTTCTTCCCCCGACTTGTCGGGGGACAAGAGAA
>JBFLXN010000338.1:0-1296 GCA_040755715.1 Candidatus Edwardsiibacteriota bacterium | reverse complement strand
AAAAATAGACAGAGTGGCTGGGTCCGAAGTGAAAGCGAGGAGTTTTTCCTTGACTTTTTCTATTTTTTTTGGTATCATAAAATATGTTATGCTATCTCTATTTGCTAAAAGATTCATCGGACTTGACATCGGCTCAAGTTCTGTCAAACTTGCTGAAATAACTGTTCATAAGGGACAAATAACCGTGACCAAATTAGCCTCCTTCCCTATTAAGAAACTCTCAAAAAGAGATACAACCCAACACGGACAACCAATTACAGATGCTCTCTCTCATCTTTTTGCCCAGGAAGGAATTAGAGAAAGAAGAGTCATTTCAGACTTAAGTGGTGTCTATGTCGTCTCTCGCTCATTCACATTTCCAGCGATGTCTCAGGAAGAACTTCAGAAATTCATCAGAAAAAACGCTGAAGACTATATTCCTGCAAAGACGAGCATAAAACAAGTAGATATTGACTTTCAAGTTCTTCGTGAAGAGATGAAGGGTGGCGAGGAGACAGCAGAAGTTCTGATTGCTGTAGCAAAAAAAGAGGCAGTGAAGGAACACATCCAGACACTCTCTGACGCAGGACTATGTCCCGTCATAATTGATGCAAGTTCTCTATCACTTCTTAATGCCTTTGTATTTCATCCTTTCACAACGAAAGGCAAGTGTGCCGCTATTATTGACCTCGGTGCAGAAAAGACGAAGATACTAATCATTAGTGATGCGATTCTTCGCTTTGTCATTGAGACTTCCATTGGTGGCAATGAAATCAATAAACACTTAAAGAGGAAATTAAAGTTGAACCCAGAGGAGATAGAAAGATTAAAGGAGAATCTCACGGATATTTCTGATTTGGGCAAGACAATTATATTTAATTCTCACCTTTATCGCACCTCTACGATAAGAAAGACACTTTCTTCTGCATACGAAAAGATTTCTTCAGAGATTGAAAAGGTATTTACCTACTATCAGAAAACAAATCCTTCATCTCCACGCATCCAGTCAATCATTCTTACAGGCGGTTCGGCAGTTGCATACGGCTTATCTGAGGTTATTCACCAGAAACTAAATGTTGAGGTTCAGATTCCAAATCCACTTGATAATTTGAAATTAAATGTTCCTTTACCAAAAAATCCTGGAGTCTACAGTTTAGCCCTCGGTCTTGCCTTAAAAAAAGTATATCCTTATATAAATACAATAGACCTACTTCCAGAAACAGTTGCCAAAGAAATAAAACAAAAAAGAGAGAAGGAACTCGTTAGAAAAATAAGTTCAACTTCAGGCGTTGTTTGTGCTGGTATGTTGTCTTTTTT
>JBFLXN010000337.1:0-1297 GCA_040755715.1 Candidatus Edwardsiibacteriota bacterium | reverse complement strand
CTATGACATTTTCCGGACTGCGTGCCCGCCAACCCTTGCCAAAGATTCGGTGACAGTAAATGCAACTATAGGGGCAGGCTCGGGAGGTAAAAATAGGGGCATAATTTCTCTCGGCCAGAAAATTGCTCATATTACTGGTTTTCAGATAGTCTGGGAAATCGATGAGGTCCCAAGCTGGAAATGGAATGTCATCAGGGTTAGAAATATACTCTCGGGGAGGAGTGTAAATTGTGGTGCCATTCTGCCGATAGCCAATCCCTTTGATGCCTTTTACATCCCTATCCGCTTCAATTGCTTCAACTAATTCCACAAAGGTCTTCTCTCCTTCACCAATAATAATATAGTCAATGTTTTTATCCTGCAAGATATGACTTGAAAAGGCAGTGGCATGAGGGCCTCCTACCACCACTTTGCAGGACGGATTCATTGCTTTAATCATCTGGGCCACCGCATGCATCCTCGGCGTTTCATAACTCAGCGTAGAAAGTCCAAGCAGCTGGGGATTAAAATCTTCTACCTCCTTTTTCAGGTCAGACAGCTCAAATCCATTTAGCATTAAATGGCTAATTTTAAGTTTGCATTCTACTTGACACCATTTGCGGAGAGCCGAAGCCAGATACATCAACCCTAAAGGAGGAACAATATGGAGTATCATTCCTGGAAAAGCAGTTGGAGATGTTGTTCTTATCAACAAGATACGCATATTTGAATTCAGCTTAACCTATCCTTCACTCGCCAGGATAATTGAATAAGGAAGTGGCGCCAGAGGATAAAATCAAAGAATACCTTTTTGGGCATCAGTTGGAAAAATCTTGTTAGGCGACGAAGATTAAAGTAAAACTTTAACCATACCCTCTTCTGAATCTGGTTTAAATTAATTCCGGTCACTTCTCTGTAATACGACCATTTTGAAAAGGGATTGTTTCCTTCCATTATTTTTTGTTTTATTTTGGGAAAGCTCTTTTCAGCTATCTCATAGAGTTCTGTTCTGGGAAAAGGGACGACCTCAAAAAAAGCCGCGGTATGAAGTTTGGAATTGAGGGCAAAATCTACGGTCTGGGAAATTTCTTTTAATGTTTCGCTGGGAAACCCTAACATAAAATAGCCATCGGCTAAAAGTCTATGGCGGTCAGTCAATTCAATCATTCTTTTCATCTTGAGCAGGTCAATATTTTTCTTTAGCATCTTCTGAATTCGGGGTGAGGCGGTCTCTACGGCAAAGGTGAGATAATAAGCCCCGGCAGTCTTCAGCTTTAAGATAAGCTCTTCATCCATTAGGTCACCCCGCAAACCATTG
>JBFLXN010000336.1:0-1309 GCA_040755715.1 Candidatus Edwardsiibacteriota bacterium | reverse complement strand
AAAGAGGTTAAATCTCCTTAAGGTGCTCTTTTTGCTATCTTATCCGCTATTTCAATGAATTTTTAAAACCTGTTGTCCACAGAATTGTAGGCAATGTCATCCATATAAAAGGCTTTGACATGCTGGATGGGACACCAATTCTGGACATTAAACCACTGACAGGTTTAAAAAGGGATATAGCTTAGGAGTTATATTTTATTTTTGCATCGATACAGAGAAATCCTGCTATTTTACTGCAGCCTTCAACTGGCTCTTCAATTCTTCGTGGTTCATCAGGTCTCTGTAGAAGTGTATTCTAATTATGTGATTTTCATACTTATGTCTTCTAAGAGCTTCTTTAAGTCTGAGACTATAAAATCATGAGTGAATTCTTCTTGCAAGAATGCACACAAAACCTGCATTTTTGTTCAATTTATTAAGAGCAGGTTCTTCGTAGGGTGTTTCAGAAGGCTGCTGACAGAGTGTTGATGAATATGCCTCAACCACCATCCCTGTTTTCTCTATCATTTTGATTATCTCAAATACACTATAAAAAGTTGCATATCTATATATTGGATGATCTTCTGCCTTCTTTTTCTGATATAGCTGACCCCATTGACTTTCTCTGTTAATTATTCCAACAATTAGTCTTCCACCTGTCTTTAGAACCCTTTTAGTCTCAAATAATACGATTTCTGGGTCTTCTACGAAACAGAGTGTGAAAAGTATAAATATAGATCCAAATGATTTATCCTTAAAGGGCAGTTTTTCGCCTTTTGCCTTTTCTACCTTTATCCCACGCTTTTTTGCAATTTCCAATGACTTTGAAGATGGATCTATTCCAACATCGATTCCTAATTCTTTCGCAAACCTACCTGTTCCTATTCCGATTTCAAGGGAAGGTTTTTCAATATCTCTTGTTAGAAGTCTTACTGCCTCAACCTCCATTCTGAAAAGCACCTTGCCTTCTGGTGTATCGAACCATCTGTCATAATCTTCTGCATACAGTTCAAAGATTTCAGAAGTGTTCATAAAAATTTATGAATAATACATTCTGTAATTGTATTGTTCGGGTTAAAATGTGAGTACTTTATCAGCTTCAACGACTAACTCATAAAGATCATTCATGAACCCAATAGGACAAACCTCGGCTCTCACCAGACCGTGAGATTTCATGCATACTCCTCAGACATACATATCTCTCTTATACTGGTGGACCTGTTCCATAACATTAAACTGCTCGCTACCGACTTGCTCGAAGCACACACCCTTTCCAAGCATGAAAACACCTACTTTATCCCCTTTGCTCACGGCTACATTGGCAAGTCTC
>JBFLXN010000335.1:0-1314 GCA_040755715.1 Candidatus Edwardsiibacteriota bacterium | reverse complement strand
TTCTTGTTACTGTACTGTTGCCTGTTGCATTGTTGAATATCTCGGCTCTTATGCCTTCTTGCTCAAAGAAATCTCTAAGCTTGTCTTCTAATTCTTCCTGGTGTTCACCATCCAGGAATTGCTTTATTGTGATTCTGATTATTGCTTTAGCCATTGTCTTTTGCCTCTTTGTCGAGCTTTTCATTAATTTTACATAATGGGCACAAGTGCTTACCCATTCTTTTTTTCAAAGATATTTCTCTTTGCCTTGCTTCTTGTTGAGTTGAAAAGAATTGAGTGAAAGCGACTATAAAATCTTTGGCTCCATTTGCTAAAAGCCATCTGACCCATAATGAGCCTTGTCCTTTTCTGTGTCTTTCTAATCTTTCTTCTAAAGGCAAAGAGGTGTAGCCTAGATAGTGTTGAAATTTCACTCCGTTTCGTTCAACTGGATTGTTGAAATGAAGCAAATATAGAGTATATCTCACTGTTTTTCTCTCCTTTCTCAACTCATGAAAAAGTTGTGTAGAATGTTTTTTCACACTGATGACAGAGCAAAACTCTTACTATGCCTGTGGGAGAGACATGAACAAGGTCAAATTCTTCTGGTTGTTCACCATCAGCGAATTTTTCTTCCTTTCCACAATGAGGACATTCAAGAAGTGTAAGTCTTTGTTCTGTTCCTCTTTCTAATTTGAGCATTTCCCCCTCACTTGTTGTCTTTTTTTTGAAAGTAATTTCTTATTTTTAGTTTGCTTCTTGGTTTTTGCACGGTATCAACTTGGCTTTTATCTTGTCTTTGCAACGATGACAGGCACCAACTCGCCATATTGTTCCGTCTGGAGCTTTTTCCTCATAGTAAAATTCAGCTTCATAGTGAGCAAGCGTTTTTGGGTCCCAACAGTTGTCGCATCGGTCTGGAACATATTTGGGGCCACACCATCTTCCAACTTTTGCACCAGAGTCTCTATCTGGGTCACAAAAGGTTAATTTGTTCAATGTGCTTATGATAATAGTTGGCATTTGAGACTCCTTTCATTTATTGTAGCCAGTTTTTGTTTTAATTAGTAATTTTATTTTGCAATCTCTTGTTGTAATGCTCTTATTTCTTCTTCAGTCAAGACTGCAATAAAGTATTCATGTGGCGTTTCATCTTCATAATCAGTCATTTGTTCTAATAACTCATCGTTTTCTTTTAGCTCAACTATCTTTTTGTGAATCATGCTTCCAGCTTCACAAAACTTTATCATTATGTATTTCATTTCACACCTCTTGTTTTTAGAGTTACAAAATGTTTTCCTCTTTGAAACTTAGAAAACCGTGTTTGAGATTCTT
>JBFLXN010000334.1:0-1336 GCA_040755715.1 Candidatus Edwardsiibacteriota bacterium | reverse complement strand
CTGATGGCCTTAGAAAAACTCTTTCTGAAAAAATATAAGTAGCTATAGCCAACTTATAGCTACTAAACAAAATTGAAAGGAGGTAAAAATGTTAGGAGAAGAAACATTTATTGGATTAGACACACATAAAGAAAAGATCTATGGAACTGCTATGAATAGCAAAGGAGAAGTGATTTGCAGTTATGAATTTCCAAGCAATAAAGAAGCCTTAAAAGAGTTTCTTAAGGGATTTCCTGTTTGGAATACGAGAATTGCCATAGAAGCATGCGGAATATGGAGAGGTTGCTATAGAAATTTGCAAGAACTTGGCTATAAAGCTAAACTCGCAAATCCCTTGAAGTGTCATGAAATAGCAAGTTGCAAGAAAACAGATAAAATCGATTCAAAGATTTTAGCTGACTTGTTAAGAACAGGTTACTTGCCAGAAGTTTACATTCCTAGCGATAAAATCATGCAACTTAGAGATTTAACAAGACATAAGTGTAACTTGACAAGATTAAGAGTAAGGGTTCAAAATAAGATTAAAGGTTACATGCTAAGAGAAGGGATTGCCTATGACAGGAAAATATGGAATGAACAAGGAACAAGATGGCTAAAACAATTGAAACATGAAAAGATTAATGACTTTCTTGCTACATACAAGCTGCTCAAAGAGCAAGAAAAAGAAACAAGCAGAAAGATAGCAAGCATAGCAAGAATGAAAGAAGAGATTGCTTTGTTAACAACAATTCCTGGAATAGGAGAATTCGGAGCAGCTTTGATCTATGCTGAGATTGCTGATATTGAAAGATTTTCCTCAGTAAAGCATTTACATGCATATGCTGGTTTAGCTCCTGGAATTTATCAATCAGCAAGCAAAAGTAGAGAAGCAAGAAGAAGAGAAACTAACAAATGGCTTAAATGGATTGTTATGGAATGTGCTAGTAGAGTTGTGTTAATGCAGAATTCATTTCAGAAATATTATTTCAAACTGCGAAATAGAAAAGGCTGGAAAACAGCAAGAAAGGCAACTGCAAGAAGGATGTTAACGGTTGTATGGTGTGTGTTAAAAAATAAAGAGCCTTATCACGAATAAAATTATAGTCCTTTATAGGGCAAGGGCAAGCCTCTGCGCTTAACTATGCAATGATGTTTATCGTTGAGATAAATTGAAGTATCTCATCGCGTGAATAGGCCGCCCTTTACCTCTAGCCAAAATAGGCTTCCTTGAAGGAAAGCCTCCAAGGGATGTTTGTAGGAAGATGCCCAACAATAAAAACTTTGCGAAAATAAAAAGAAAATTATTTAAAGGAGGTCATGCTAAGATGTAGTATAAAGAGTTTATTCTAAGGGATGT
>JBFLXN010000333.1:0-1341 GCA_040755715.1 Candidatus Edwardsiibacteriota bacterium | reverse complement strand
TGTTTTTTGATGTAAGGTTTTTGTTTATAACGAGTTAAATTATATCAAAAGCTGGAGGAAAAGTCAAGAAAAATAATCAGATAACCTGCAAAATATCAGCAGGTTATGAATTTTACAGAAGTCTTTTTTGGAACTCAAAGAAAGGAGGGTCTTCCATGAAAAGGATTTTTATTCTCCTCACTGTATTGTTACTCGGGGTATTCTCTGCTCAGGCCAGCGAAGAAGCCCCGATATTAAGGCTAATCAATCAGATTAGGGTTGAACGACCTCACACTTATAAGAATCTTACCATCTTTCCCTTGACTTTGACCAAATTCTCGGATGAAAGAGATTATCTTACTCTGGATGAGGCGGTGAAAGAGAGCTATTTGAGAATTAGCGAGTTGAGTTCAGCCGAAGTGAATGAAGTTCTGGTGGAGAATCGCTCAAAATACTTCGTCTTCCTCTTAGCTAGCGAACTCCTGGCCGGTTGTAAGCAAGACCGGATGGTGGCAAATGACTGTCTTCTGCCACCCCAGAGCGGCAAGATTCATTTGAAGGTCTATTGCACTGAACACGGTCGCTGGCAGGCTACAAGCGAATCTTTCAAGAGTCTCGGTGCTGCTCCACATCTTTCAATGCGTCAGTTAGCCAAAGAGACTAAGAGTCAGGAGAGGGTTTGGAATGAAGTGGAGAGCAAACAGGCGGAATTGGGAGTAACTTCTGCTCCGACCGGTGCCTTTAAGTCTGTCCTGGATGATAAGGAAGTCCAGCAGAGATGTCAGCCTTATTTTGACGAATTTTCTGGCATTCCTCGCCTAAATTACGGCGGGCAGACCCGCCTGAGTCGTAATGTCTGTGGTGTGGTCGTTGCCGTAGGTAATGAAATCCTCTGCGCTGACATCTTTACTAATCCATCACTCTTTAGAAAATTGTGGTTCAAACTATTGAAATCCTATGTTCTGGATGTCTTGAATCGCCCGATAAGAAACTGTGATTTATCTCGCCGAGATATTGAAAGATTTGTAGAAATAGTTCTTGAAGCAGATTTTCGTGCAGGAGAGACTGATGGGGTAGGGAGGGCGGTGGAAATCTATTCATCCCGATTGAGCGGTTCTGCCTTAATCTACCAGGATTGCGTCATCCATTGCGACTTATTCCCTAAAACTATGATTCCAAGAGAAGATGATGAAAATACTCCGAAGTTGCAATATCGCCGGGAAAAAGTCAGAGAGTAAAGGTTGAATGCAAAATAAAAGTGAGCAGCTAATTTTTAAGTAATTCTTGAATTTTTTCTTTTGATTTTGAGTTGATTTCAAATAATAAATTTTTAATAATTTCAGATTTTTGTTCTTTCTCAAA
>JBFLXN010000332.1:0-1360 GCA_040755715.1 Candidatus Edwardsiibacteriota bacterium | reverse complement strand
GCCACAAGAGCCTCGGTGGAGGATTTATCAGATTATTCAGTCGTCTGTTTGGTAAATTTCTTGCCCTTCTCCGAGAGAGATAGAGCACTTTTTTATAGAGTAGAACAATTTGTTAATTCTGGGGGGGGACTTTCTATTTTTTTAACTGAAAAAATAAATCCAGCAGATTATCAACATTCGCTCTTAAATTCACTTCTGCCCGGTGAAGTATTAGGCAAGAAGGACTTTTCTGCCACAAATACTAAAGAGACACAGTTTGTTTCTTTGACTCAGATTGACTTTCGGCATCTTTTGATGAGCGAGTTCAGGGAGAGTAAAAAGGGAGATTTGACATTAGCCCACTTTTTCTCATTTTCCGATTTCAAGCCTTCAGGAGATACTAAAATATTAGCCAAATTCACTGATGGTTCTCCGGCTATTTTGGAAAGGACTATTAATCGCGGCAGGGTTATTCTTTTTCCTTTTGGCTTAAATCCCTTATCTACAGACCTTCAGTTCAAGGCGGTGTTTGTTCCACTAATTCACAAACTAGTCCGCTATTTAGCTACTCAAGAAATGGAAGAGAAGAGAGAATATTTGGTTGGCGAGGCTGTAGAGAGAAAGATACAGAAGAAAGTTGCAGGCAATATCTTATGCTTATCTCCTTCTGGGGCAAAAGAATATTTGGAGCCAAAGAATCTCAGGGGAGAAGCCCTTGTAGTTATCAGAGAGACAAATGAACCGGGAATCTACAAGATGATAAGAGGGAATGAAGAGATTGACTGTTTTGCTGTAAATGTCAATACGGAAGAATCTAATGTGGAGCGTTCAAATGAAACACAGTTAGCTAGTCTCTTCAAAGAGGCGAAGCCGGTGTTGATTTCCGCCACAAGTGAAAAAGAGCGTTTGTCATCAGTTATTCTTCAATCCCGTTATGGGCAGGAGTTATGGAAAGCTTGTCTCTGGATGGCTTTTATTCTAATGATTTTAGAGATGGTTATCCGGGGTTGGCCTTTTAGTTTCTGGGAGAAGAGGAAACACGGTTTTTCTTGATGGCAAGGAAATTATATAAACCACGAGATTACATTTACCCAGCACTTATCCTAAATCAGTGCTTGGCATCTTCGGCCCTTCGTCTTTGCGAAGAGGAGAGGCGAGGCTCGTCAGAGGCGGCGGTGGGCGGGCAGGTATGAAATCTGTGGTTGCAGTCTGAAAAAGTTAAGATACATTTACGACGTTAGGGGGTGAAAAATCTCTGTTAGTAGTTTTTTAAAAGTGCACACTTTACGAATTAAAAGTGCACACTTTGAAAATTAAAAGTGGACTATGTTTAGATCGGTATTTTTAATCCTTTGGACATCAATAAGTTTGTTATTGCACC
>JBFLXN010000331.1:0-1386 GCA_040755715.1 Candidatus Edwardsiibacteriota bacterium | reverse complement strand
AATGAACTTCCAACCTGGTTCGTTCCTTTTGCATACCCAAAAGATTTTGTCGGCAACGGCTGAGAGCATGGTTTTGTCTGACATAATTATTATTCATATTATATATCAGATTATTACATAAAAAAAACAGAAAGTCAATATAATTAATATACTTCCTGTTTAAGGGAATCTTTTCCCTCTATCTGCCGATACCCCGCACCTTATAGCAAAATTTCAGATACAATTGTCGCAGAAAAGTTAAAATGTCATGATCCAGAAAAGTAGAAATGTCATGGTTAAAATGCTAAAACCTCTTTTCAAAATGATGAAAGGAGGTAAAGATGGAGGAATATTTAACCATGAGCAATCGGGAAATAGACCGGCTAAGAGTCATAAAAAATGTGCTGGACAAAAGACTGACCTGGAAAGAGGCTGCAACCCAGCTTTTTCTTTCAGACAGGCAGATAGGGAGGCTGGTTAAAAAAGTGAAGGAAGAAGGCAGCAAAGGAATAATACATGGTTTAAGGGGTAAGCCATCAAACAATCAACTTGAGCCTTTGCTTTTGGAAGCAGCTATTGATCTTGTCAAAAGTAGATATTCTGACTTTAAGCCGACGTTTGCCAATGAAAAGCTATTAAAGATACACCACATTAAAATATCAACGCCTACTTTGCGTAAAGCAATGGTAAAAGAAGGGTTATGGCGAGAACGTCCAAAGAAGCCAAAACACCGCACATGGAGGCCGAGACGCTCGTGCGTAGGCGAAATGGTGCAGTTAGACGGCTCTGAACACGACTGGTTTGAAGGTAGAGCGCCCAGATGTGTTTTATTGATATTTATAGACGATGCCACCAGTAAAATTCTTTTTGGCAAGTTTATATCTGTGGAAGATACGTTCAATCTTATGCTTGCCGCAAAAGAATATCTATTACTTAATGGACGGCCCATATCTTTTTATGTTGACAAGGATTCCATTTATAAGACGAATCGTCAGGCAACAATAGAAGAAGAACTGCGTGATGAACATCCTCTTACGCAGTTCAGCCGAGCCATGAAGGAACTTGGTATTGAAATGATAAACGCGCATAGTCCACAGGCAAAAGGCAGGGTAGAGAGGAGTTTCGGCACACACCAGGACAGGCTTGTCAAAGAGTTAAGGCTGCGGGAAATATCAGATATGCAAACTGCGAACGAATATCTTCAAAAAATATACATTCCAGAGCATAATGCAAAATTTGCAGTAGCACCTGCCAATCCGTTAAATGCGCATAGACCTTTGCTTAAAGAACACAGATTGGAAGAGATTTTGTCTTTGAAGGTAGAACGGAGTGTATTTAACGATTACACTGTCCGGTTCAAGAACCGTTTTTTCCAGATTTTGCCGGAGCAAAAAGTTCGGATAAGAC
>JBFLXN010000330.1:0-1399 GCA_040755715.1 Candidatus Edwardsiibacteriota bacterium | reverse complement strand
AACCTCCTCGGAAATTTTTTGACATTTAAATTATATCATAATTTCCGAGGATACTCAAGAAATAATCAGACTGGAAATCACTATTTTTTGTTGGAATAAATAATTTTTCACCAGTAACTATAATATAAGGAGAAAAGCTGAAAGCAAAACCCCAAAAGTCCCGATAAAAGACATTGGGATTTCACCTCGCTCAACTGTCCGCCCAACAACACGTCCCGACAAGTCGGGACTTTGGCGAAAAGGCTAAAAAAAGAGGAGAATTCGCAAAATGAATTATTGTAGCGACTCTCTCTCTGGAGGTGCGCCCGACTGGCAGGGTCATTTAATAACAAAGCTATTGGTAGCGGTCCAGATTGCATCGGGACGATTTCTGATACACATTCCCCTCTTAACCTCGTCTTTCTCAACCTTCTTTCTTCCTCTTTCCTAAGGCATTAGGAGAGAGGGCGAGGTAAGAGGGGATTTTTTTATATAAGGCTTGATAAAATAGAGGATTAGAGAAAAAAGAGTAATAAAAAAGTGACATCGTCGGATTAAGAGCGAATTAAAGGCGAATTAAGGTGGAATTAAGGGCCCCTTGGCGAATTGATTGAAGAAGGGGATGCCACGAGAGCGGTTGAGGGACAAGACTTCCATTGGATATATAGAACATAAAAGGACTTACCTGGGAAAAGATTTGTACTGGTGATTTTTGCTGAGGACTTACCAGGCAATAATGCGATGACCAAGGTAGAGGGAGAGGTTTGAATTGGTGAATTGATGATTTGGTCATTATCAAATTTGCATTTTGCCTTGCGTTTAGGGGGGAATAATTCTGGGTTCAAGCACGTGATTAAACCCGAAAAGTGAAAGGAGGTGAAAAAAACAATGGTGAATAAAAAAATCCTTCTCTTGGCTGTCACAGTGGAGATTCTGTGTGTTGGTTTAGCTGTAGCATGTCCTTTAATGCAGGTTCCTTTCCCTTCAGACCTAACAGGATATACGAAGTACGAAACGCCAACAGTAGCTGCGGAGCAGATGATTCTCTACTTAAGGACTAAAGTAGAAGAAGGACAAGTTGCATTCGTTGACGAATCCTATCGCACGCCTTTTATTAACAAATTAGAAGCGGTTCTCAACATGCTTAAAGCCGGCAGCATCAATGGCGTAATTCAAAAGATTAGGAAAGATCTACAGGACAAGGATCTAAAATGGGTAGCCGAATCTGATAGGCGTGCTACGTGTGAGTTCCTTGAGGCAGCCACTCAGATACTGGAAACTGCCGCGACTACTTATTATAGTTACTGGTGAAGAATCAAGACTTCAATATAACTGGTTCCTGATAAGGGAAGCCAAAGTTTTTGCTCTTTGACATTTTCTATTCTTATTTTCTTTTTCCTTTGCGAGAACGATAAATTCC
>JBFLXN010000033.1:0-21757 GCA_040755715.1 Candidatus Edwardsiibacteriota bacterium | reverse complement strand
TCTAGGATATAGCTGATTTCTATCTCTTTAGAGAGATATTTTTCAAATAAGCCTTTGAGGGCTTCGTCTGTAAATTTTTTGTGTAATTGTGCCATAATTTAGTACCTCCTTTTTGAGGTCTAAATTATAGCAAATATCTCTCTCTTTGCAAGTCCACTTTTAATCTTTAAATGCCATAAAAACAGTCCACTTTTAATTTTTAATTGACAATTGAGAAAAAAGTAGTTGACTTTTATTATTTAAATCGGTTATTCTTTTATAATTGCCATTTAAATTAAAAACTGGGAACTGGCAGCTGCTAACTGGTAACTATATCTATACGAGGAGAGCCAAATGAGAAACTGTTTCACTTTTATTTTTATTTCTCCAAAGAGTTCAAGGATTCGTCAAGTCAAATTCCACCGGTCTTTTCTCTACCTCTTCTTCCTCTTGTTTGGATTATTTCTCACTGGTCTGGGTTTTTTAACTTCTGGGTACCTCTCTAAAATTGTTAATCTTGCCAGACTCAAGAGTCTGACGGTGGAAAATCACTTGTTGAAACAAAAAATAAGTATACTTCAATCAAGAGTGGATACTTTAAAAGTTAAGATGGAAGAGATTTTCACTTTTGATACGAAGGTCAGAATTCTTGCGGACTTAAAACCGATTAGTAATGGAATTAGAAAAGTGGGAGTGGGTGGGTCAGTCCCAGTGCAAATAATGGAATCAGGACTATCCGGAACGACTGCCAAGCCTGTAGAAAAAGTAGCCCAGGAACTTGAACAGTTGTTACGGCAGACAAAACTCCAAAAAGAGAGCTTCTCAGAAATTGTTTCTACACTTGAGGAGAGAAAAGAATTATGGGCTCACACGCCATCAATTCAGCCAGCCAGTGGTTTTATAATGAGTGGCTTTGGTTTCCGAAGAGACCCATTTACCGGTGAGATAAGAATGCACAAGGGGCTTGATATTGCCGGTCCAGTGGGCACGCCCATTGTAGCCTCAGCTGATGGAATAGTGACATTTGTTGGTTTGAGAAGCGGATTCGGTTTGAGTCTGGAGATTAACCACGGCTACAGCTATAGGACTTTTTATGCTCACCTTTACAAAGCAAAAGTTTCTGTAGGACAAAAAGTGAAGCGGGGTCAAATTATTGCTCTGATGGGAGCCAGTGGTCGGGTGACCGGCCCGCACCTCCATTATGAAGTTTCTGTCTACAATAAAGCAGTCAACCCCTTGAACTATATTCTTTCGGCTCAGATGTTTGATTGACCACTCGCCGCTCGCCGCCAACCGCTGACCATTAACCGTTTGATGGCGGATAGCGGAAGGCGGATTGTGGAAGAAAGTGGAAGAAAAAGGAGAGTTTTATTATGCGTAGAGCAAACCTCTGGAAGGGAATTTTAATAGCAATCTTCATTATCGCCGCTTTCTGGCAACTCTACCCCACCTGGCAATTACAACATTTCACAGAAAAAGAAAAAGCAGAAATATCAAAAGAAACTCTCAACAAAATGCATGCCAAAGCCTTGCATTTAGGATTGGACCTGCAAGGTGGGATGAATCTGGTTCTGGAAATTGAGAAAAAGGGATTGGCTAAAGCCTTGGAGAAAAATGTCTCTGATTTGACCGAAAAAGAAATTTCTGATGCTACGGACAGAGCTTTGGAAATTGTCCGAAACAGGATTGACCAATTTGGTGTAAGTGAACCAGTCATCCAGAGACAAGGAAAAGACCGGATTGGTGTGCAATTGCCCGGCGTAGAGCGGGAGAGGGCCAAAGTATTGATTGGGAAGACTGCCCTCTTAGAATTTAAGTTGGTTCAGGAACCTGCCGTCTTTGAAGAAATCGTTGGTAAGATTGATAAGCGTCTGATTGAAATTCAAAAGGCAAGCACGAGCAAAGACACTTTAGAAGAAATAAAACAATTGTCTCATTTATTAACTACTATCAGTGGAGAAGTGGGTGTTTTAGAAGAAGACAAACATTTGGTTGAAGCAATTTTAGCTGACACAGTTGTTAGTGGTTTAATTCCTCCTGATTTAGAATTTGCCTGGGGAGAATCAGAAGAGAAAGGTGGTCTTAAAGGGCGGCACTTATATCTTCTTAAGAAAGAACCAGAAATTACCGGAGCAGGGTTGAAAGATGCCAGAATGGGTATAGGCACTGATGAAAGTCCTACTCAATTGCGGGTTGACTTTGTCTTGACCCGTAGGGTCGCCGGAGTTTTCTCTAGAGTAACCGCCGCTAATATCAATCGGCGATTAGCAATTGTTCTGGATGAAGTCGTAAAATCAGCACCAGTGATTCGTTCCAGAATTCCTGATGGACGGGGAATGATTACTATGGGAAGTCAAGCTAATAGTGATGAAGCCAGAGACCTGGCAATTGTCTTAAGAGCTGGTGCCCTTCCCGCTCCACTTGTCCCGATTGAAGAAAGGTCAGTGGGACCAACCTTAGGACTTGACTCTATCCGCAAAGGAATCAAGGCTTCACTCTTCGGTGCTATGGCAGTAGTTGTCTTTATGATTATTTACTACGCTTTATCGGGATTGTTTGCTAATCTAGCCCTGACCTTAAACCTCCTTTTCCTTTTAGCAATTATGGCTGGATTTAGAGCAACTCTAACTTTGCCTGGATTAGCTGGAATTGTCTTGGCTATAGGGATGGCGGTGGATGCTAATGTTCTAATCTTTGAGCGCATTAGAGAAGAATTGAGAACTGGAAAAACGGTGCGAGCTTCCATTGAAGCAGGCTACAAAAGAGCCTTTGCTACTATTTTGGATTCCAATGTGACCACAGTGATGGGAGCTATCGCTCTGTTCTGGTTTGGCTCTGGACCAATTAAAGGATTTGCTACTACTTTGATTATCGGCATCTGCGTTTCTATGTTCACCGCCATTGTAGTCACAAGAATGATTTTTGACTTCATTACTACTCGCTTTAACATCCAAAAGCTGTCCATTTGAAAACTACAATAACACGAAGGCCGAAATACAAACAATAGAAATTCATAGAAATGCGATGAGTTTCAATAAATTTCAACAAATTTCTATAAATTTTTAATTATTTCGTGTTTCTGTGGTAAATTTACGGGAGAAAGAAAATGATTCAAATCCTCAAACAAATGAAGGTAAATTTCATCGGAAATCGCTACAAGGCTTATCTTCTTTCTGGAGTGATTATCCTCATCGGGCTCATTTCTATAATTATTCATGGTGGATTCAATTATGGTGTAGATTTTACCGGAGGGACATTGGTTCAAATTCACTTTCAAAAGTCTGTTCCTACTGATGAGGTGCGAAAAGCACTGGTAGAAATAGGAATGGGTGAGGCAGAAATTCAGAAAGTAAAAGATACTGAGTTGTTGCATAATGCTTTCTTGATTCGTAGTGGAAAGGTGGAATTAACTACCTCTGCCAGCGAGTCCGGGGCAAAAGAGTCAAGTCCATCCGGGGAGACTTTGGGCAAAAAGATTGTTTCGGCGTTTTTGGCTCGCTATCCGGATAATCCTATCTTTGTTGACAGTGAAGATATTGTTGGACCAAAGATTGGCAAGGAATTGCGGGGAAAAGCGGTCTGGGCAGTAATCATTGGTTGGATTTTGATTCTAATTTATGTAGCTATAAGATTTGATTTTCGTTTTGGCGTGGCTTCGGTTTTATCTCTGGTGCATGATGTACTTGCTACTGCAGGTTTTGTTTCTCTGACTAATATGGAATTCAATATGCAGACCATTGCTGTCTTTCTCACCATTATCGGTTATTCCATCAATGATTCTATTGTGGTAGCTGACCGTATCAGAGAGAACAGGAAATTGATGCGCAAGGAATCATTAGCCGAAATTGCCAATACCAGCGTAAATCAAACCCTATCCCGAACGGTGATTACCTCGTTTACAGTGGTCTTGGTTTTGATTTTCCTTGTGATTTTTGGTGGGCGGGTTTTGAAGGATTTGGCTGTGCCTTTGCTTTTTGGAGTAATCGTTGGGACTTATTCATCAATATTTGTAGTAGCGGCCATAGTGGTTGATTGGGAGAAGTTCTCCCCAAGCCGACAGGAGAAGAGGAGAAGATAGGTGTTATCGCTCAATGCAAATTGAATAAAGCCACAGAATTATACAGAACAACACGGAAAAAAGAAATTCATAGAAATTTTTGGAAATTTGTGGAAATTTATTGTCCTTTACTACAAGTTTCTATCACCCCGTTTTTAAGCGGGGTTCTATCAGTTTCTGTATTTCTCTGTGGAAATCTGTGGCTAAATATCTTGATGGAGCGAAGCGAGTGGGGGTCGTGGTGTAGCCTGGTTTAACACATCTGCCTGTCACGCAGAAGATCGCGGGTTCAAATCCCGTCGACCCCGCACGCCGTGACACGTATTGAACCCGAATTTATTGGAAATTCAATCATTTTTTTGAGGTTCTTATTCAGGAGCCAGACTTGACGCCCAGATGAACTTGGGCTTTACATATATATGCGAAGATAAAAGACAAAAAATGACAAAAAAAGTAAAATATAAGCAGAAAAGAGAAAAACGATATTTTGTAAAAGAGGACTTGTTCCCTACATTAGCTTATAAGCCAGTTAATAATAGTAATTATAAAATTATAAAAATTCACGTTGGGAATATTAAAGAAAACATAACCACTATTGAACAACTGTTTTCTTTATATCCAAAAGAAGATATTTTTTTTGAAGTTGCTAATGGTGATTTAACCATTAATTTACGACAAATAGATTTTTCAGATTTTAGGAGAAAAATTCAATCGTTAATTGAAAATTCTGACGACAGGGTATCTCAGTTATTAAATTCTATACTATCTAATATAGAAAAAATAAAAAGTTATGGCCTAAAAGGCAGGAAAAGATTATATGTTGGATATAATAAGGAAAGAAAGGTAAAAGGCAGGGAAGAAAAAGAAAAAGAACGTGGTATTTATTATTATACCAGAGGAAATACTTTTTCTAAACAAAACAATGAAGTTCCAGAACGATTCATAAACAAGATAATCATGGGAGATAGTGAAGAGATATTGAAGAAATTTCCTGACAATTGCGTTGATTTGATTTTCACATCCCCACCTTATAATTTCGGATTAGAATATGAAAATCATAAAGACGGAACTAATTGGAATGCGTATTTTGATAAATTATTTAAAATATTTGCAGAATGTATAAGGGTTTTAAAATATGGCGGAAGGATTATTGTTAACGTTCAACCTCTTTTTTCAGATTATATTCCTATCCATCATATACTTTCTGATTTTTTCATGAAACAAAAGATGATATGGAGAGGCGAAATCATCTGGGACAAGCACAATTGGAATTGCAAATATACCGCCTGGGGTTCTTGGAAAAGTCCAAGTAATCCTTATTTAAAATATACATGGGAATTTCTTGAAGTATTTTGTAAAGGGGACTTAAAAAAAGAAGGTGACAGTAAAAACATTGATATTTCAGATGAGGAATTTAAGAAGTACGTTATTGGAAAATGGGATATTGCTCCAGAAAGAAACATGAAAGAATATGGACATCCTGCAATGTTTCCTGAAAATCTTGTGGAAAGGATACTGAAATTATTTAGTTATAAAGAAGATGTGATTTTGGACCCATTTAATGGTGTCGGAACAACAACAGCGGTAGCTAAAAGACTATCCCGAAAATATATCGGTATCGATACTTCTGAAAAATACTGTAAAAAAGCAGAACATAGACTTAAAAAGACTTATGTTGACATAAGATTGTTCTAAGGGAGAAAATGTGAGAAATAAAATTTCAAAAAGTATTAAATCACTTATTAACGCTTATGAGTTTTTAGTTAAAGGTATTGACACAAAGGCAAAGGATTTCGAAGATAGGGCTTATGGAGGAGTTATAAGAGCAGGGAAAGGAATGTTAGTTGAGAGTTTAGGGAAAAGTTTGGTGGAAATTGCTTGGAAAGAATTAGGATATGATACTAAAAGGCTATCAATGGAAAAACAAGCTGTAAAAATTCCTCTTAATAAAAATTATCTCAGCAGAATCAAAAGCTCAGAGGTGAAGAAATATATTGAAGAAAACATTAAGGAATTTTACTATCCTCTTAAAACTGATGTCCATATTCATGTAGACGGTAAATTTGCTATTGCGATGGAGTGTAAAGCATATACTGAAAATGCTATGCTCAAAAGGATCCTTGTCGATTTTACTTTATTCAAGCAGGTTTATCCTGATTTATCTTTTGTTTTATTGCAGTTAGAAAGTCAGTTGGGTGGAGATTACTCATCATCAAATAGTATAAAATATGGCAGTCCGTCAACACATACTTTGTTATCGTATTTTGATATAGATTTAAATATACTTACCTTGCTTGAAGGCGAAAGGAAAGTTGACAAACCGATACATAAACTAAAATATTACAAATCACTCCGTGCTAAAAGTTTATTAGTTGCTCTTAAAGTCATAAAAAATCTGTTAATCAAAAGTGTAAAGAATGGGTAGTCTTAATTCATTAGAAATCATTAACTAAATAATCAGAAGATATGGAGAAGAAAGAAAAACATAGAAAGAAATCTTCTGGCAATTCAAGTGTGGGTGAAATCTTAATTGGATGCTTAACAAAGGAGCAAATTGCCCAACTTTTGGATGTTATATTTGCAAAAACAGATGTAGCAGAATCTATTGATGAATTGAAGAAAGTTGACCCTGATGTTGCTGAGACATTAGACAAGATTGTATCTTTGGGTTCTACTAAAACCCGTGAAGGTCCGGTTAATCGACTTTTTTCAAACAAGAAAATTCTTGAACTCTGGGATTCATTGTGGGACAAGTGGCATAGTATTGTTGCCGAAGTAGGTGATGAAGAAGGTAAGTATGCTGTTCAGGATGCTGACTGGGAACCACCTTATTTTGATGGTTATGCACTTGCTGAAGACTTAGATGAAATAGCAAAAGACACAGTTCCACTTATTGACGATGTATATGATATAGTAAAAAATCCAAATATTTTTTATGATACAATAGAAGAGATAAATTCTAATATTTCGTCGTATCCTGAATGGATGGGTGAAGGAGAGGGATGTCCATTAGGGAAGAATGTCACAAGGTGTGTTCTGAAATGGTTCTGGTTAGGTTCTCAAAAAGAGACCCAGCCAGGAATAGTTTTTCTTGCCAGGGCCAATAATCTGGAAGAAGAATTTGATAATGTGTATTTAAATGATGATGAGTGTCTTTCATTTTTTGTGAAGTTACCTGATACAATTTGTCGCCAGATATATGAGCAGTTTAATGATAATAAGTACAAGCAGAAAGTGGACGAAACTCATTCAAAATGGCACAAAATAAATCATATTTATGAAGAACGATTTGACTCAACCAAATATCTTGAAACCTGTAACAAACACCTTGCTAAAAATTGGCAATATGGTAAACCTTTGATTGATGATGCTATTGCTCAAGGTAACTATCAAAAAGCTGACTTATTACTTCAGAAAACATTCCTAGTCTATCTTCATAGCGATGAAAAAAATGTATGGTATCCTGAGACATCGTTGCTACTTGCTGAGCAAAAGTATTATTATGAAGATGATGAAAAAGAAATTGCTGATTTACTGAACTTGTGGGCAGAAGTATCAGAAAAGATAGGTAATGCTGAACGAACCGGCGCTTCAAAATTACAAAGTGTAATGTATCCTACCCCTGAAGATTGGATTAAAGTTATTTATGAATACAAAAAATTGCGATTAGACGAAGCAAGAGATGTTATAGATACTTTGTTCTTAGAATGGCAGAAAGAAATGGCCGAGCGGAGTATTCGTACCGGGCTGGATAAAAATATTTCTTCTGATACATGGATACACTGGTTGATTGAATCTCAACTGGATGTACCCGGTAAAAAAGAATGGTTCCTAAAGAAACTGAATGAATGGCTGGATTGTCTAAAGAATGATGGGAAAGCATTCAAGCAACAATGGATATTACTGGCACGATTGACAAAAGATCTTCCTGATAGTGATAATTTAAAGAAACAGTATCCGACTTTTTTCAAAGTCGTTCTGCCAATGGACCCCGTGTTGTCAAAATTGGATAAGATACGTTGTGAAAAACTTAAAGAAATGGATACAGGTATTTATGTTTCAATAGTGATAGATATTTGGAAAGAGCACTTGCACTGCATCTTACCTGACCCAACAAAGTCGCATAAGTCAAGATATTATGAACATGCAAAATGGATGAGAGCACTTTATGAATTGAACCCCGATGGATATAAAAAGGTTTTATCTCATTGGCAAAAAACTCATAAACAAAGACGGAACTTGTGGCATTATATAAAAGAAGAGCAATTACCGGTATAGTATGAATAGGCCAAAATCATTAAAAAAGCAAATTTATGATTTACTTAAGACATCACAGAATGCATTATCAATAGAAGAAATCATTCTCGGGTTGGAAAAAGTTACTTCAATAAAAAAAACCAAGCAACAGATAAGAAACGCATTAAGTGCTTACGATTGTAAAGAGATAATTCGTGTTGGTAAAGAAACTTATAATTTGTTGTCACATATGGTTAATGGGATTTATTATAGATATACTCTCAGTGAACAAGAAATACTAAATGGAATACTCTCCTGCGATGATGAATTAGGTTTTATTTTTGACCCTTATGAAAACCGGCGTAAACGACAAATAAAGATTTTCAAAGATAATACACTAATAACTGAAACAAAACTTGAATTCTGTGGTCCTTTTGGGTCACCGCGCTTGCGGATTACTGGACTGAGCGAGTGGATTAGGAAAGAAAAACTCAGCACTGATGATGATATCATAATTGAAGTTGTAGATATTGATTCTGGTCTGTATAAATTCATCCCGGAGAAAAAATTTCAACGAAATGAAGAAGTGATTCAAAAAAAGAATAAAGAAGTTACAGAAATTATAATAGGAATACTTAATCGTATTGATAGAAAAAGTTGCTGGCCAAAAGAACTTACCAAAAGAGTCACTGGATTGTATTCTTATAGAGATAATTGTCCACCTGACAATCTTACAAAAATTGTTGAAAAAGATGAAAGGCTTAAGATAAATGAAGTTAAAATACCGTTAGAAAATGCACCACCTATTAGAGAAATATGTATTGCCGAAAAAGTTCATACTGCCGGTTCTTGCAAGATAGATAAAAAAGATTTCTGTAAAGTGTATCAGTTTAAAATAACACTTGATGGTATAAAACCACCTATCTGGCGAAGGATACAGGTCCCTGAAACATACAATTTCTGGGAGCTGCATGTGGCAATACAGGACGCAATGGGCTGGTATGATTGTCATCTTCACGAATTCAATATAGAACATCCTGAGACAGGCGAAGAAATTGCAATAGGTATACCTGATGAAGAAGGGTGGGATTATAAAAAATTACTTACTGACTGGGAAGAAAATATTGCTAATTATTTTTCACTAGAAAATAAAAGAGCTAAATATACTTATGACTTTGGAGACAACTGGGAACATACAATTGAACTGGAAAAAATTCTGGTCCGTGAAAAAGATAAGAAATATCCTGTATGCATGGATGGTAAACGAGCATGTCCACCAGAAGATGTAGGAAGTATACCAGGGTATGAAGAATTCATAGAAATCATAAAGGACCCGGAGCACGAACAATATGAAGAGATGTTAAAATGGGTTGGTGGAAAGTTTGACCCGGAACATTTTAATCCAAAAGAAATAGTTTTTGACGACCCGAAGGTGCGGTTTAAGTATGCATTTGAAGATAAATAATTCTTTTTCTGAATTTTCAAAACTTGTTCAATTATGTAATTTTCATAATTGAAAAATTGAGTTATGAATAATTTTTTCACCGTTAGCTATTTGGGAAAGGGAGATCGCGTAGTTCAGGCTAAGAAAAGGTAAATTTATCAGTTTTTGTTGATTTCGGGGGCGTTTTACTGGTTCAATACGTGTCCCTTCGTCGCCGCCAGAGTAACAGGCAAAATTTTTGCCGGAGGAAAAGAAAAAATGGTTACATCCTTAGTAAAAAGTGGATAGTCGGGCCGCTATCCCCAAAATTAAAGAGATAGCGGTCTTTGTGTTGTAAAGGAGAAGAATAAATGATTGAACGCTACATCTTACCACAAATGCGCTTCATCTGGAGCGAGGGAAATAAATTCCAAACCTGGCTCAAAGTAGAACTGTTAGTTTGCGAGGCTCAGGCAAAACTCGGATTTATTCCGCCAAAAGCCTTAAAAACTATCAAAAACAAAGCAAGATTTGATATTCAGCGCATCAATCAAATTGAAGCGGAAGTTCATCACGAGGTGATGGCCTTTCTCACTAACTTGGCGGAAAATATTGGCGAGCCTGCCCGGTTTGTGCATTTGGGAATGACCTCTTCTGACCTGTTAGATACCGCTTTGGCTTTGCTGATGCGCCAAGCCGGGGAAATTATTCTTAAGGACTTAAACGAATTGGCTAACTTGTTAAAGAAACTCTCTCTTAAACACAAAAATACTATCATGATTGGTCGCACCCATGGTATGCACGCCGAACCAATTACCTTTGGTCTAAAATTGCTTCTCTGGTATTATGAGATTAAAAGACAAATAAAAAGAATGCAATTTGCTATTGAGACAATTTCTTATGGAAAGATTTCCGGGGTCGTCGGCACTTATGCCCATATCAATCCCAAAGTAGAAAGATATGTGTGCCAAAAACTAAAACTAAAACCAGTTCTCCTCGCCAATCAGATTATTCAAAGAGATAGGCATAGTGAATATCTTTTGATTTTAGCTCTGATTGCCACCAGTCTTGAGAAATTTGCTACTGAGATTCGCCACCTGCAGCGCACCGAGGTGGGTGAAGTAGCCGAACCATTCTATGAAAGACAAAAAGGCTCTTCGGCGATGCCGCATAAGAGAAACCCCATCCTCTGCGAAAGAATCTGTGGATTAGCCAGAGTCATCCGGACTAATGCTTTTGCCTCTCTGGAAAATATTTCGTTATGGCATGAGCGGGATATCTCTCATTCTTCAGTGGAAAGAATTATTATTCCTGACAGCACTTCTCTGCTTGATTACATCTTGGTGAAAATGCGCCAAATCTTGGAGGGATTAGAAGTTCATCCGGAAAGAATGCAAAAAAATATGCAATTGACCTATGGGACCATCTTTTCGCAAAAAATCCTTTTGGCCTTGACCAAAAAGGGAATGAGCCGGGAATCTGCCTATCGTTTGGTGCAAAACTTGGCCCGACAATCTCTAAAACAGGGGAAAGATTTTCAAGAACTAATTTTAGAAAACAAGGAGATTAGAAAATATCTTAGGCAAAAAGAAATTGTTTCCTATTTTGAGCCAAAATCTTATCTAAAAGAAATTGAGACAATCTATAGACGCCAAACGCCAGACGCTGAACGCTAAACGCTAGACGCATGAGGCGTCAAGGAGGAGGAATAGTCTATGCAAAGTTTACTTTATTTGGCAATACTTATTTTTTTCTTTCTCTTTCTCATTTTTTTACTGAATTGGCGGCACGAGAAGGGAAAGACCCAACAAATTGAACAGGAGTATCAGCGCCGCCTTTCTTTTGAAGAGAGACACTCGGCAGAAGCACTTCGGTCAATGAAAGCCAAGGTGGAAAGTTTTGACAAAGAAAGCAGTGAAAAGAAGCGACTTTTTGTTATCTTACTTGATTTAGCCAAAACACTCGGAGGGGTTTTGGGTAGAGAAGAAATTCCTCCGCTTTTAGTCCAGATTGCCCAGCAGATTTTTGATGGCGATGAACTCTCTTTCTTCTTCCCCGATGCTCACCGGACTGAACTTCGTTTAGTCTTCTCCTATGGCTTGCCCAAAGAACTGACAAAAAATCTGGTGATTAAAATGGGAGATGGCTATATCGGGCATACCGCCGCTAAAAAATTAGCTATGACTAAGCAGGATTTTGAGAATGAAAGTAATATTGTAAAAGAAAAGATTGCCCAGACCAAAATTGAGGGACTGAATACTTTTCTATGTATTCCGTTCCTTTACCGAGGAAATCTGTTGGGGGTGATGAATATTGGCAAAGCAGGACAAAAAGAAGAAGAAAAAAATCTGATTTTGCTTTTACAGAATTTAGGTTCAATTGCTCTGGAAAATGCCCGACTTTTGGAGGAATTGCAGTCAACCGACCGTCTGACCGGACTTTACAATTGGCGGTATTTTGAAGAACGGTTGAATGCAGAAATCAGCCGAGCTATGCGTTTTGGTCACTCACTTTCCGTAGCCTTCTTTGATTTGGACCACTTCCGTGCCTATAATGACCTGGCTGGCTCAGAAGCCGGAGACGCCGTGCTCAAAGATGTAGGAGAGCTTTTAAGAAACAATGTGCGAAAAATTGATTTGACTTGCCGCAAAGAAGAAGATATGTTTGTAGTGATGCTCCTGGAGACAGATAGAGAACAAGCCCAACAATTTGGCGAGAAGATTCGGCGTCTAGTAGAAACAGAATTACAAGTTTCAAAACATTTCCCTTCGGCAGAAAAGATTACCGTTAGTGGAATGATTGTGAACTATCCCCGAGATGGCAACAATGCAGGAACGCTTTGTCAGACAGGCACTAAACTTTTGGCAGAGTTCCAAAAAACCTCCGGTAATGGGATAGTGGTGGCTACATAAAAAAATCAAATATCAAAAGTCAAAAATGACATACTAAATTCCCCCCCTACCGCCTGCCTGTCGGCAGACAGGGTAAGTAGGACAGGCAGGCAAAATGTTTAAAAATACTTTTGCCGCTTAGGAATTTTCAATCCGACCTGTCCGTTGGGCAAAGAAGCAGAGCAGACGGTCAGGATACTGATTTCAGCGATTCACCCCGTTAGAAAACTAAAATAATGGCACAAACTTCGCTCAGTTTATTGACGAACTTTTGGGATAAACTACGTCTAAAAACTCTAAAAAGGTATCTTTCTCACGGGGTAAAAAGAACGATGACGGCGATACAAAAACATCGCTTTTCGCTATCCGCTTTCCGCTATGCGCATATTGTTTAGCGGTAAGCGGTTGACGGATAGCGGTTAGTGATTTTATGGCCGTAATCAAACCTGCACGAAGTAAGGGTTATCTTGATAATGCGAGGAAAAGATGTTCATCGCTAATATTTATATTACCCTTAAAGAAGGAGTCTTTGACCCCCAGGGAACAATAATTAAACATTCCTTGGAAACGCTGGGATTTAAGGAGGTCTCGGAAGTACGAATGGGGAAATTTGTGCGCCTTCGCTTGAACCATCAGAATAAAGAGGAGGCAAAAAAAGAGGTAGAACAAATTTGCAAAAAAGTATTGACCAATCCAGTAATTGAAACCTATCGTTTTGAGATTATTGATAGTCTGACATTTTAACCTCACCTCACTTAACTAAAATGCGATTTGGTATAGTGACTTTTCCCGGCTCAAATTGTGACTACGATTGCTATCATGCTATCCGGGATATACTTGGTGAAAAGGTTGACTACATCTGGCACAAAGAGATTTCTATAAAAAATTTTGATTGCGTCATCTTGCCTGGTGGTTTTTCCTACGGCGACTATCTGCGGACAGGTGCCATTGCCCGTTTTTCACCAATTATGCAGGCAGTTAAAGAATATACCGAAAAAGGCGGCTTGGTCATCGGCATTTGTAACGGCTTCCAGATTCTTTTGGAAGCCGAACTTCTTCCGGGGGCAATGTTAGTTAATAAAAATCTCCAATTTTTATGCCAGACAGTTAATTTAAAAGTAGAAAACTACAACACCCCCTTTACTCTCAGGTGTGCAAAGGAAAGAATCTTACGGATTCCCATTGCGCATAAAGAAGGTAACTATTATGCTGACGAAGGGACATGGCCAAAATTAAAAGAGAATAATCAGATTGTCTTTCGCTATTGCGATGAACAGGGTGAAATTTCTGATGAGGCAAACCCTAATGGTTCACTTTTCAATATTGCTGGAATTTGTAACGAGAAAAGAAATGTTTTAGGTATGATGCCTCATCCAGAAAGGGCTTCAGAAGCCATTTTAGGTTCTGAAGATGGACGGTTAATCTTTGAATCAATTAGAGAGTATGTAAAAAAGCTCTGATTCAACCAGCTAAGAAAAAGAATGATAGAGAATGAAGCAGAACCTAAAAAATGTTTGCCTCCTAGATTTATCTTTGCTGAGAGAGTAAAGACTAAAAAGAGTGTGCGTCCAAATGTAGAACTTATTACTCATCTTCTCCAAAGACTTGATGCTATTCTCAGGAGTAATAGTGTTAGACTAATTGAGAATATTCGTGAACTGAGTGCCGAAATTGATTGTCTTGTTCCCTACCGTGATGGACATAGTTTGAGAGTGGCAGAACTGTCGGTAAGAATTGGAAAGTGGATGAAACTTGAAGCGGCGGAATTAGAAAAATTAGAATTGGCGGCATTACTGCATGATTTTGGCAAAGTGGGAGTAGAAGAGGAACTTTTAGAAAAAGAAGAAGCACTGAGTAATGAAGAATATACGGAAATTACCTATCATGCTTTGCGAGGATATTACATTTTAAGTGGCTTCCCTCAATTGGAAGAAATTTCTCTAATCGTCAGAGACCATCATGAACGATATGATGGCAAGGGCTATCCGCATGCCAAAGCCTACGATGGAATTGACCTTTTAGCTAGAATTATTGCGGTAGCTGATACATACGATGCGATGACCTCAAACAGACCTTATCGCAAGGCTTTTAGCCTTAAAGAAGCAGAAAGAAGAATAAGAAGAGCATCTGGGACACAATTTGACCCAAGGATTGTAAAAATATTTTTGGCAGAAGTGTTAAGATGATAAAAGAACCTAAAGTTACCATTAAATTAGCCCTCCAACACGGGTTAACAAAAAAAGAATATCAACAAATCCGAGACATTTTGCGTCGGACACCAACCTTTACCGAATTAGGACTATTTTCCGTCCTTTGGTCAGAACACTGTTCTTATAAAAACTCAAAGCCAATCCTCAAGATGTTTCTCATCAAAGCACCCTGGGTTTTACAAGGGCCAGGCGAAAATGCTGGCATTGTTGATATTGGCGATGACTTGGCGGTAGTGATGAAGATTGAGAGCCATAATCATCCCAGTGCGATTGAACCTTATCAAGGGGCAGCTACCGGGATTGGTGGAATTCTCCGAGATATTTTTACGATGGGCGCCCGACCCGTTGCCCTGCTTGACCCACTCTATTTTGGCAATTTGCAAGACCCCAAGGTTCGCTATCTCTTTGCTGGCGTTGTCTCTGGTATTGGTGACTACGGAAACTGCGTGGGAATCCCCACTATTGGTGGCTGTGTCTATTTTGATTCTGCCTATACCACTAATCCCTTAGTCAATGTAATGTGTGTAGGCATTGCTAAACATAAGATGATTACTAAAGGAATCGCTAAGGGGAAAGGTAATCTTATTGTTGCCTTTGGCAATCGCACCGGAAGAGATGGCATCCACGGCTGCACCTTTGCCTCCGAAGAACTCTCAGAAGAGTCAGAAAAGAAGAGACCTTCAGTGCAAATTGGCGACCCATTCACCAAGAAACTTTTGTTAGAAGCTTCCTTAGAGATGATAGAAGCGGAATTGGTGATTGGAATGCAAGATATGGGAGCGGCAGGTTTAACCAGTTCTACCATTGAAATGGCAGGACGAGGAAAGAGCGGTATTGAATTGAATTTAGAAAAAGTCCCTCTGCGTGAAGAGGGAATGATACCTTACGAAATTATGCTTTCCGAATCTCAAGAAAGAATGGTAGTGGTGATTAGACCGAAAAATTTTTCTGCAGTGAAGAAAATTTGTGATAAATGGGAATTAAATTGTGCCATCATTGGCAAAGTTACTGATGACAGAAAAGTTAAAGTAAAGAGAGATGGTAAGGTCTATGCTGAAGTGCCGGTGAAGGCTTTGGTGGATGAGGCGCCAGTTTATCAAAGAAAAGGAAAAGAACCAGCCTATCTAAAAGAGATTAGAAATTTTGATTTTTCTTCACTGCCCGAACCATCTAACTATAATGAAGTTTTACTTCGCCTTCTTTCCTCTCCCACAATCGCCAACAAGGAATGGGTCTTTAGACAATATGACCATCAGGTGAGGACAAATACCATAATCTTACCCGGCTCTGATGCGGCTATCTTGAGAATTCGGGGAACAAATAAAGCCATCGCCTTGACCGCAGATTGTAACGGTCGCTATTGTTATCTCAATCCCCGAAAAGGAGGAGCCCTAGCGGTCTGCGAAGCGGCCAGAAATCTGGTCTGCTCAGGAGCTAATCCTTTAGGCATCACTGATTGTCTGAATTTTGGCAATCCCAATAAGACTTCGGTTATCTGGCAATTCAAATCTGTGGTGGAAGGAATGAGCGAGGCTTGTCGTGCTTTGAATATTCCGGTTATCAGCGGGAATGTCAGTTTTTATAACGAAAGCCAAACACACAGCGTCTATCCGACTCCAGTAGTGGGAATGGTCGGTTTAATAGAGAACTTAAGTTATGTAACCACCCCCTGGTTTAAAGATGAAGGGGATGTAATTATATTGATAGGAGAAACAATCTCTCCTGCTCCATCGCTATCACCTGCTTTAGGAGGTAGCGAATATTTAAAAGTCATTCACGACTTGGTTAAAGGAGACGCACCCTCATTAGACCTCAAATTAGAGAAGAGAGTTCAGAAGACTTGTCTTGAGGCGATTCAAAAGGGAATCATTAAATCTGCTCATGACATTTCTGAAGGCGGATTGGCTTGTGCCTTAGCCGAATGTTGTATTATGAACAAGAGGAAAATGTTAGGGGCAAATATTGATATGTTGTCTGACGACCGTTTTGATTTTCTCCTCTTTTCCGAACTGCAATCAAGTATCATTTTAAGTCTTGAAGAAAAACACCTTTCTCTCTTTAAAAAACTAACTAGTGAAAACAAAGTCTCTTATAAAATCCTGGGAAGAGTTGGTGGAGAAAGACTGACAGTGGTACGAAGCGAGGTAGGACAGGCGTCTCGCCTGTCAATGATTGATTTGGAAGTGAAGACATTGTCAGACAAATGGCGCCAGGCAATAGAAGTCTTGCTGAAAGGGTGAAAGTGTGGTCTATGTTTCCTTTTTTCTGTTTCAATTATGTCTTCTTAAAGAGTAAAAACCTTTTTAAAGCCTTTTTTAGTTTTTGGGGATATTATCTGTAATGGCTACCCCACACAACGCCGGGTTGATTGCTCTGATGCTCTCTAAGAATCCCAATATTACTCCGGCAGAAATTGATAGTATCTTGGAAACGACTGCTCTGGAGTTACCTCCCGCAAATAAAGATAATGACCATGGTGCCGGAAGAATTCAAGCCTTAGATGCGGTGAATGCTGTGCCAGCTCTTCCTACTCCGAACTTTGTATATGTAGGTAACTTTGTGGATGATGCTGCCGGAAACGGTAATGGTCTTGCTGACCCCGGCGAAACAGTAACAATGGTTGATACTATTAAGAATCTGGGAGCTAACGCCACCGGGGTCACCGGAGTTTTAAGAACAACCAATCCTAATGTGACCCTTCTTGATTCTACCGGAGCATTCGGAGACATTGCTACATTGGCTGTCGGGTATAACGACCCTGATAGGTTCTCGTTTAGCGTAGCTCCAGCCACACCACCTGGGTCCATAGCTAATTTCCAAGTGGAATTGACGGCAAATGGTGGTAGTTTTTAGGACACGGTGGAGTAGAGACATGCCACGGCGTGTCTCTACCGAACCGCATAATTTGTAAAAAACAGAGGGCGTGGAAGTTCAAAGCCACGCCCTCTGTTTTTTACTTGCATTTTTTTTCTTTTTGCGATATAATTTTAGTATCCCGATAAAATCGGGATACTTGATTACACAGATTCCCACCACACTGCACAGCGGATCCGCCTCTGGCGGGGATCCCGCTGAAAGCGGTAACGCCATAGGCGGGAAAAGACAGATTACAAAGGGATAAACCAATTTGCTAATCTGTATAATCATATTAAGGATGTTAATTTAACCACGGAGAACACGGAAAGCACGGAATGTTTTTAATGCGGGTTTCGGAATTCGGATTGCAGATTTTTTCATTCCGTATTCCGCATTCGCCATTCCGCATTCAATTAAGTGTTGTATCTTTCCGTTCACATGCCGAGCGCCCTCGGTGCGAGGTAGGATGAATCCGTGTTTCTGGATTTCCCTGCCCGACGGCAGGCGGGCGTGATTCTCCCGACGGGGCGTGGTTGGTTTTGAATTCAAATCAACAGCCTGATTCCGAGTAAAATGCAAACTGCAAAATTGTCATCCAAAATCTCTGAATCTTGTGGACTATTCGGCCTCTGGGGGGATGCAGAAGCCGTCAGGCTCACAGTGCTTGGACTTTATGCCCTGCAACATCGTGGGCAGGAATCAGCTGGCATTGTCTCAACCGAGGGAGAAAATATTTATGAACACAAAGGTTTGGGCTTGGTTAGTGATGTCTTTGACGAAATAGCCTTGTCTAAACTTAAAGGCTCTTGTGCCATCGGACACAATCGCTATTCTACTACGGGCTCCACAAGTGCAGAAAACATTCAACCACTTTTGGTTGACTATAAATGGGGGAAATTAGCCCTGGCTCACAATGGGAATTTAGTCAACGCAACTTCTCTGCGCCAGAATTTAGAAGCCACCGGCTCTATCTTCCAGACAACCTCAGACACAGAAGTAATAGTTCACTTGCTGGCTAGAGCCAAAGATAGTTCATTTCTCAGCGGATTAAAGAAAGCTTTGCAAAAAATTCGGGGAGCCTATTCTTTAATTTTGCTCAATGAAAATTTAATGATCGCCTTGAAAGACCCGCATGGTTTTCGCCCTCTGTGTTTTGGGCGACTGTCTAATTCTTTTGTAGTCGCCTCGGAAAGTTGCGCTCTTGATATCATTGGGGCTAAGTATGAACGAGAGATTAAACCGGGAGAAATGTTAATATTTTCTAAGAAAAATAAGATGCGCTCTTATTTCTGGACAAAACATTTGAGGCAGTGTGCCTGTATCTTTGAATTTATTTATTTCGCCCGGCCAGATAGTCGTATCTTCGGAGAGAGTGCTGATGGAGCCCGGAGACAATTCGGTCGTCGCTTGGCCTCAGAACATCCTGTCTTCTCCGCCGATATGGTCATCGCTGTTCCTGATTCCAGCAATTCTATCGCTTTGGGCTATGCGGAAAAGTCCGGCATCCCCTTAGAATTGGGTCTGATTCGCAACCACTACATTGGTCGAACTTTTATTCACCCATCCCAAGATGGCCGAGATTTTGGAGTGCGCATCAAATATAATCCTGTGCAAGAAATATTGCAAGGAAAGAAAGTAGTTTTGGTAGATGATTCCATCGTTAGAGGTTCTACCAGTCAGAAGTTAATCAAGATGATTCGTTCAGCCGGGGCTTTGGAAATTCATATGCGCATTGGTTCACCACCGATTAGATTCCCCTGCTTCTATGGAATTGATACACCCACTCGCAAAGAATTGATCGCTTCCCATCATTCAGTAGAACAGATTAGAAAACACTTAGGAGTAGATACCTTAGGCTATCTTTCACTTAAAGGACTTTTGGAAGTGGCCCCTTTATCTCCCAATGAATTTTGTGTCGCTTGCTTCAGCGGTGATTATCCGGTGAAATATGAAAAAAATTACAACAAATTTGGGATGGAAAAATGATTGAAGTAGAAAGTGGTAAGGTTTTTTTTCTTGACACCAGTAATGTAAATAGAGTATCTTTTAATTAATAACCAACCGCATCTTTTGCCATTTAGAAATTTGAATAATGTCTTGATTAGGCAGATAAACTTCCCGTGGCTAATCTGTGTAATCGCCGTTAAAAATCTGCGTAATCATATGCCGAGCAAAGCGAGGCATATTTTGAAGTTTAAATTTTGCCACGAAGTTAGTAGTATTTGGACTTATGCCATTACAAGCGGATTTGATTGATTTTTCTTTAAGTCAGATTGTCTTTCTCATCTCTTATTTCAAGAAAAGTGGCAAGTTGGAAGTCAAAGCCAGTCCCACCTCTGGTGAAATTTATTTTGAAGAAGGTAATGCCGTTCATGCCCAGTGCGGAGAATTAAAAGGAGCAGAAGCGGTTTATAATCTTTTCTTAGAAATAGAGGGTTCGGTCAAATTTCTTCCAAGAGAGAGAACCAGTGAGCGAACAATCACTGAAGGTGCTGATAAATTGTTACAAGAAGGTGACCGTCGTCGTCTGGAAATGAGTGAAATTTTGAAAGCCATTCCTTCTTTAGACACTGTTTTTGTGCGGACAGCTCAAGCTCCAGACGAAACAGCTATTAGGCTCAGAAAAAGTGACTGGAGCATCTTGGCTCTGGTTGATGGCAAGCGCCCTACTAAAACAATTATTGAATCTTCTAAGATGGGAATGCTTGAAGCCCTGAAGACGATTAATTGGCTCTTGAGCAAGAATTTAATCATTGACCCCTTAGAGACAGAAAAACTTTTGCAGAGTAAAGTCAGGATGATTAATCTTATGTTTGAAGAATTCGGTGAAAAGGGCACCGGAGTGGCCCCTTACCGAGATTTAGTAGAGAAAAATTTTCCGCCTCTGGACCGCAGTGGACGATTAGCCAAATATGTTCAAATCACGCCCAATATGCTTCAGATAGTCTCTGGGGCTAAGAGAGATATCACCAAAGAAGAAGTTAACGAAGTCTTTGACCGCTTGATTGATATTCTGCACAAAAAGGGAATTAGCGATTTCGGGCCAATTTTGGGAAAACATAAATATCAATCAGTTTTGAGCAAGATGAAATAGACGGAAATCAAATATCAAATATCAAATATCAAATATTAAAATGACAAATTAACCCCCAAAATGTTTTTAAATATTTGATTTTTGGGTTTGTAATTTTAATTTTTTGATTTTTTAATTTTGATTTTTACTAAGATGGCTAGAACTTTAGAGCAATTGATTAGCGACCTTTCCCAGACTGAAGGGGTAAAAGCAAGTATCGCTGTTTTGAAAGAAGATGGTACCTTACTAAAGGTTTCGGAAAAGACAGAAGTAGGTTTGGGGGAAATAACTGCTTTTCTCGGTTCTGCCGCCGAAGTGATTACTTCTACCTTAGAAATAGGCAATTTCTCAAGTGCAGTGACTGAAGGTGATGGATATAAGATGCTTATCCTACCGCACGAAAATGCCTATGTAGGTATAGAACTTGAAGAACAGACACCACCCTGGTGGCTCAATGCACCTAATGTGACCGAATTATTAATAGAAGAAAAGGTGGAAGAAGTTTCTGAGCTGGAAGGACTGATGAGACAAAAAGTTTTGCTGGTCAATCTTCTGGTAGAAGAATTTGCTACGGCTCCGGAAAATGTTCCTGAAGGATTTCTCTCTAAAGAACAATGGCAAGCATTAGTTGAATCAGAACTCGCCAGTCTTGACCCTCAAGGGAAAATTAGAGTCCATTTAGAAATGAAAGAGGGCCAATTGACCTTTGTGTCAAAAGGAATGCCTGGGCTGACTAAACAAGAAGTTTTTGACACTTTTGAGAAATTAGTCAATCTTGTCTGCAAGAAGGGGATTGCTGTCTTTGGTTTTGTAGAAGTAAAACAAAAATTTCAGGCCGTCATTACTCGCCTGGCCCAACAGCGGATATAAAATATGTCTCCCTATACCTGGCAGTAGTGAGTAGCGGTTATATGCAAAATGAATTTGAGCAGTTTTCAGCGGCTCAAATTTCAATGAGATATTTTAAAAAACTTGAAAAATCTGATAAAGTCGGTATAATATCTAATCATGAAAAAAAATTAATCAAATTGA